>NZ_BAZG01000048.1 GCF_000964525.1 Anaeromyxobacter sp. PSR-1 | reverse complement strand
TCGGGCGTGGTCGCCGTGTCCGGCGCCGCGACCGGCGGGCCGTCGTCCACCGCGGTCACGGTGATCGTCACCGTCGCGGTGGCGATCTGCCCCTCGCGATCCGCCACCCGGTACGTGAAGACCTCCGTGCCCGACCAGTCCGGCGCCGGCGCGTACGCGAGGCTGCCGTCCGGGTTCACCGTCGCCGTGCCCTGCGCGGGCGCGGTCGCGAGCGTCACCACGGAAGGCAGGTCCGCCACGGTGTCGTTCGCGAGCACCGCGATGACAGGGAGCGCCACGTCCTCGGCGGTCGAGACCGCGTCGGCCACGGCCACCGGCGCGCCGCTGTCGGCGGGCTGCACCGTGATGCGGACCGTGGCGGAGGCGGTCTGCCCGTCGCCGTCCGTCACCTGGTACACGAGCTGGTCCGGGCCCTCGTAGCCGGGCTCGGGTGCGTACGTGATCGTCCGGTCGGGATTGAGCGAGGTGGTGCCGTGCGCGGGCGGCGCGAGGACGGCCAGCGCCCCGACGCGGTCCGTCACCGTGTCGTTCGCGAGGACGTCGAGCGGGGACGGCGTGCCCTCGATGACGGTCCGGTCGTCGTCCACCGCGACGGGCGGGCCGTCGTCCACCGCGGTCACGGTCACGATGACGACGGCGGTGTCGGTCTCCCCCCCGGCGTCGGCCACCTGGTAGACGAACGTGTCCGTGCCGAACCAGTCCGCCGCCGGCGCGTAGGTCACGGTGCGGTCCGCCTGGACGGCGGCGGTCCCGTGCGCCGGCGGCGAGGCGATCGCGACGGCGGTGTCCGCCTCGATGCCGGTGTCGTTCGCGAGCACCGGGATGCCGACCGGCGCGTCCTCGGGCGTGGCGGCCGCGTCGTCGAGCGCGTCCGGCGGATCGAGGTCGCCCGGGTCGTTGGTGGCGTCGCCCAGGTTCGCGGGGATGCCGACGTAGCAGCCGAAGTCCGCGTTGAGCGAGTACGTCTGCGCGTTCGTGCCGCCCCAGACCACGAAGTCCTGGGTGAGGTCGAGCCCCGCCGCCGCCAGCGTCGCCTTCGGGATCCGGAGGGTGATGAACCAGTCCGGATCGCCGCCGAAGCGGCTGCCGTCGCCCGTCTCGCGGACCGCCCAGTAGTCGCCCGCCGGCGTGAAGTCCTGGATCAGCGCGTCGGCGGGATCGCGCGGGTTGGTGGGGTCCTTCACCGTGTTCGCGAGCCACTGCACGTGCGTGGTGCTGTCGATGTTGCCGTCGGCGGTCAGCATGAACTCGTACGTGTCGAGATCGCCGTCGGTGTCCACCAGCACGTCCCAGCTCGAGGGCTGGAGCAGGGTGGTGCTCCCGGGCTTCCGCGGATCGCCGCTGACGCGCATGCGGAAGTAGACGTTGGCCGCGTCGGCGGCCCGGTAGAACGCCGGGTGCGTGGCGTCGCCCACGATGTCGCGGGTGGCGAGGCCGGTCTCGGCGTCGCCGGCGACGTCCCCCTGGCCCTCCCCCGCGCAGAGGAACGCGCGGAAGCTCGCGTCCGGCGGGAGCGCGGCGATGGCGTCGGTGCGGGCGGCGGCGGGCCGCGCGGGCGACGAGCGGCTGCAGGCCGCGACGGCGAGCGCGGCGAGGACGAGGCCGGCGAGTCGGTTCGTGCGGATCATGGCGCGCTCCTCACAGGGACTGCGTGGGCTTCGTCTGGTCCACCGGCGCCCGCGGCAACGCGAACTGCACGCCCGCGAAGACGCGCCAGTCGGGCGTCCCCCAGCCGCTCTGCAGGCCCATCCCGCCGCCTGCGAGCAGGCGCAGCGCGCCGACCGGCTCGAACGCGCCGTAGCCGCGCAGCTCGATGGAGGTCTCGTCCGAGCGCTCGAACGGACGCGCCGCCGACACCGCGGCCGCGAGCGCCAGCCCGGCCTCGAGCGGCAGCCGCGTGCGCGGCCTCAGGTCGTACGCCGCGCCGACCTGCGCGGTGAGCTCGCTGCCGAGCTTCGCGTCGAGGAGCGGCCGCGACTCGCGCACCACCGCGCCCGCGCTCGCCGCCACCCGCGCGGCCCCGAGCGCACGCGACGCCGCGAGCTCGGGCTGGAACGTCACCTCCGAGCCGATGAAGCCGCTCGAGCCGAGCGGGACCGAGAGGCCTGCCAGGACCGCGAGGTCGAGCCCGTGCCGCCCGGCCCGGAGCAGCTGCACCTTCGGCACGAGGCGCAGCGAGCCCACGCCGAACGCGTCCAGCGAGCCCGTGCCCGAGGCGGAGCCGGACCCGGGCGTATGTTCCTGGGCGAGCACCACCGGGACCTCGATCGTGAGCTGGGCGCGGTCGAGGATGCCGACCGTCGCCGCGAGCGCGCCGCTGACTCGGTCGCCCACCACCGAGCCCACCCGCAGCCCGTCCATCCGGTGGAGCACCAGCGGATCGTTCGCGTAGCCGAGCCAGGCCGCGCCGGACATCGAGAGGTGCGGGACGGCGCCGCCGCCCTCCACGCTCAGGACGCCCGAGCGATCCGCCACGAGCCGCATGCGGTCGAGCGTGGTGGAGTCCGCGTCCGCCCCGCGCGCGTCCGGCGCCTCCGCCGCGATCACCACGGCACACGCCACGAGCGCCAGCCGCCAGCCATTCCGTCGCGCCATGTCCGCCCCCCCGAGCAGTCTCGACGCGATCGAGTCTCCGCTTCGGGCGGGGCAGCGCCAATGCCGCGCGCATGGCGCAGCCGATGGTCGTGTGGGAGCGGCTCCTGCCGTCGGATCGCGGGACCCGCGGCGCCCGAGGCGTCCCACGGGCGAGCGGCAGCGAGTTCACGAACCGTCACGCGATGCGGCGGGCGGTCGCTGCCGGCGCCCGCCGCTCGAGCGCCGACGGCGAGAGGGTGGCTCACGTGCCACGCCGCGGCGCCGAACGCCCGCCTACCTCCGCGCCGGCGTCGCAGCGCCCCCGCCGACGACCCTCGCGGCCAGGATCCGGATCGGCGGCGAGAGCGCCTGCTCCTTCGCCGGCGCCCGGTGGATGCGCCGCACCACGTCCATGCCCCGCACCACCCGGCCGAACGCGGCGAAGCCCTGGCTGTCCGGGTTGCGCCGGCCGCCGAAGTCCAGCTCCGGCTGCGGGCCCACGCAGACGAAGAAGTCGCTGGTGGCCGTGTCCGGCCCCGCGCGCGCCATCGAGATCGCGCCGTCCACGTGGCGCAGGCCGGTGTCGCGCGTGCGCTCCAGCCGGATCGGCGCCTGGTCGCGGTCGGCCTGCGCCGGCGCCACGCCGGCCTGCACGACGTCGATCTTCACCGCGCTGCCGGGCTGGTTGCCCGCCCGCACGGTGCGGTGGAACCGGCCGCCGTCGTAGCGCCCCTCGCGCACGTAGCGCAGGAAGTTGGCCACCGTCGCCGGCGCGCGCGCCGCGTCGAGCTCCAGCTCGAGCTCGCCGAGCTCGGTGGTCATCACGACGTGGACCGGCGCCGCAGCCGGCGCCGCCGAGGCCGAGGGGGCAGCGGCGAGGAGCAGCGCGAGGACGGGGAGCGAGCTCATGCGGGCACGCTAGCGCGAAGGACGTCGGGCGCGCGCTCCTCTGCGCACGATCTCCTGCCCCAACCGGGACGTCACGCGGCCGATGTGCCGCTCGTCGCCCGGCCCGACACTCGGAAGCCCGGAGGACCATGACTCGCGACACGACGTTCGAGGAAGCCCGGCCGCTGCTGTTCGGCATCGCCTATCGCCTGCTCGGCTCGCGGGCGGAGGCCGAGGACGCCGTCCAGGACACGTTCCTCCGGTGGCACGCGGCGGACCGCGGCGCCGTGGAGAACGCCCGGGCGTGGCTGACGAGCGTCTGCACGCGCCACTGCATCGACCTCATGCGCGCGGCGGATCGATCCCGGGTCGACTACGTCGGCGCGTGGCTGCCGGAGCCGGTGCACGCCGCGGAGGCCACCTCGCCGGAGGACGTGGCCGCGCTCGACTCGTCGCTGTCGGTGGCGTTCCTGATGCTCCTGCGGCGCCTCGCGCCGAAGGAGCGCGCCGCCTACCTGCTGCACGACGTCTTCGAGCTGGACTACCGGGAGATCGCCGCCGTCCTCGGCATCCGGGAGCCCGCCTGCCGCAAGCTCGTCTCGCGGGCGCGGGCGTCGGTCGCGAGCGGGCGGTACGCGCAGGCGCCCGCCAGGGAGCGGCAGGAGGAGCTGCTCCGCGCGTTCCAGCAGGCCGTCTCCGAGGGCGCCACCGATCGCCTGAAGCAGCTCCTCGCGGAGGACGTGGAGCTGCGCGCCGACGGCGGAGGGAAGGTGGCCGCCGCGGAGGCGCCCGTCCTCGGGCGCGACGCGGTGCTCGGGTTCGTCGGCGGCGCGCTCCGGGAGTACTGGAGCGCGTACCGCTGGGAGATGACCGAGCTGAACGGGACCGTCGCGGCGATGCTGTGGCTCGGCGACCAGCTGGCGGCGACCGTGAGCTTCGGGTGGGACGAGGAGCGGCGCGCCCGCGCCGTCTACATCGTGCGCAACCCGGACAAGCTCGCGGCGCTGGGCTGACGCGCTCCCGTTCCCGCCCCGGGGTGCACGTCACGGCGGCGCAGGCTGGTTCGTCGTGGGCGCGAAGCACGAAGCCGACGACGTCTCCAACCCTCGATCCCAGGCCCATTCCCATGAACCCCGCCGTCCTCGCAGCCCTGCTCGCCATGCTCCCGCCCCAGCCGCACGCCAAGACCGTCCACAATCCCGCGCAGCTCTTCGATCCCGCCCCCTACGGCTTCTCGCACGTCACCTCGGTCCCGGCCGGCGGCCGCCTCGTGTTCGTGGCCGGCCAGGGAGGCGAGGAGGACCGGCAGGGCAAGCTCACCCCCGACTTCCGCGCCCAGGTCCGCCAGGCGCTGCGGAACGTCCAGACCGCGCTCCGGTCGCAGGGCGTCGAGATGGGCGCGGTCGTCAAGGTGACGACGCTGGTGGTGGATCACGACGCCGCAGGTGATCATCGAGGAGTTCGAGCGGATGTGGCCGGCGAAGGACTTCCCGGTGAACACGCTCATCCCCGTGCCGCGGCTCGCGCTCGACGGGATGCTCGTCGAGATCGACGCCGTCGCGGTGGCGAGCGCGAGGCCTCCGGCGCGGTGAGGAGCGCCGCGGGGCCGCGCACGCGCTCGCTTCGCACTTCGCGTGCGCGACCGTCGGCCGCGGGGCCCGAACTCGACGGACGCAGGGTTGAATGGTGGGATCGGGTCAACCCTCCCAGGAGCCGCCCAGCATGGCCCGCGCCCTTCGTCGCCTCCTCCCCGTCGTCGCGGTCCTGGCGGTGCTCGGCGCCGCCCTCGGAGGCTGCTCGGGCGGCGGGGGCGACCCGCCCGCGGACCCGTGCGCGGGCGTCTCCTGCGACGACGCGAACCCGTGCACCGACGACGCGTGCGCCGCGGGCCAGTGCACGCACGCCGCCAACGCCGCGCCCTGCGACGACGGTGACGCGTGCACGACCGGCGACGTCTGCGCCGGCGGCGCGTGCGGCGGCGCGGCGGTGGAGTGCCCGGCGCCGCCGAACGCGCAGTGCTGGGACGCGCCCACCTGCGACCCTGCCACCGGCTGCCTGAACCACGCGAAGCCGGCCGGCGCGCCCTGCGACGACGGCAACGCCTGCTCCAGCGGCGACGCCTGCGACGCGGCCGGCGCGTGCGTCGCGACCGGCACCACGACCTGCGTGCCGCCCGGCGATCCCGCATGCTGGAGCGGCGTCTCCTGCGATCCCGCCACCGGCTGCTCGTTCACGCGCCGTCCGGCGGGCACGCCGTGCGACGACGGGAACGCGTGCACGGCCGGCGACGCGTGCTCGGCGAGCGGGGCGTGCGCGCCCGGATCCGCCGTGAGCTGCCCGTCGGGCCCGTGCCAGCGCGCGACCTGCGCGCCGGCGACCGGCTGCGCGCTGGAGGCGCTCGCGGACGCGACGCCGTGCGAGGACGGCAACGCGTGCACCACCGGCGACGCCTGCGCCGGCGGCGCCTGCGTCGGCTCGGCCCTCGACTGCGGCGACGGGAACGCCTGCACGATCGACACCTGCGACGGCACGATGGGCACCTGCACCCACGTCCCGGCGGCGCCCGGCACCGCGTGCGACGACGGCAACGCCTGCACGAGCGCGGATGCCTGCGACGGCTCCGGCGCCTGCGCCGGCGAGCCGCTGGCCTGCCCGCCCACCGACGCGTGCGTCGCGGGCTCCTGCGACCCGGCCAGCGGCAGCTGCGCGTACGCGCCGATCTCGTGCGACGACGGGAACGCGTGCACCGTGGACGCCTGCGACCCGGCGACGGGCTGCGTCCACCCACCGAAGAGCTGCTCGGACGGAGACGCGTGCAGCCTGGATTCCTGCGACCCGGCGACCGGCGCCTGCATGCACAGGGCGCTCGTCTGCGACGACGGGAACGCGTGCACGCTCGACGCCTGCAGCAGCGCATCGGGGTGCGTGTACCAGCCGCGGAGCTGCGCGGACGCCGACGCCTGCACCGTGGACGCGTGCAACCCGAGCAGCGGCTGCGAGCACGTGCCCAAGGTGTGCGCGGACGCGGACCCCTCGACCACCGACACCTGCGACCCGGCCACGGGTGCGTGCATCCACACGCCGACGTTCCCGACCGTCTCGGTCTCGCCGGTGGCCCTGGCCACGTACCAGTTCGTGTGTGGTCAGTATCCGTGCGGCACGTACTGCTGTGACTGGAACCTGTTCGGCCGGTGCACCGGCACCTGCACGAGCTACTGCCCGCAGTACTGCAACCAGCTCCAGTCCTTCACCATCACGAGCGCGCCCGCCGGGATCTCGTGCAGCGCCGGGCCGAACGGCGTGAGCGGAGCCTGCAGCGCGCCGTTCCCGAGCGGCACGACCGTGACGCTGTCGTCCACGTCCGGCGGGACCGTGTTCTCCGGCGCCTGCACCGGAACCGCGTCCTGCACGATGGTGGTGAACCAGCCCGCGAGCGTCACCGCGACCAACTGAGCCGGCGGGGGACGGCCGGACGGGTCAGGCGGGGCGGCACCGGACCGCACCCGTCGGTCGCGCTCGGACGGCCCGCCGCCGCCCCACACGCTTCGTGCTATCGGTGCGACCGGAAGCTCACGTCGCTGGCACGCACGCGCGGAGGTCGCCCATGCCCTTGACCCACAGGGTGGCAGCGGAGTTCGTCGGTACGTTCTGGCTCGTCCTCGGCGGCTGCGGCAGCGCGGTGCTGGCGGCCGCGATCCCGGAGCTCGGGATCGGCTTCCACGGCGTCGCGCTGGCGTTCGGCCTGACGGTGCTGACGATGGCGTTCGCCATCGGGCACGTGTCCGGCTGTCACCTCAATCCTGCCGTGACCGTGGGGCTCACCGTGGCGCGCCGGTTCCCGGGCGCCGACGTCGGCCCGTACGTGGTCGCGCAGGTGCTCGGCGCGGTGGCCGGCGCGGGCGTCCTGTACCTCATCGCCTCCGGCAAGGCGGGCTTCGACGTCTCCGCCGGCTTCGCGTCGAACGGCTACGCCGAGCACTCGCCCGGCGGCTACGCGATGGGCGCGTGCTTCCTGACCGAGCTCGTGATGACGTTCGCGTTCCTGTTCGTGATCCTGGGCGCCACCGACGAGCGCGCGCCGAAGGGCCTCGCCCCGGTCGCGATCGGACTCTGCCTGACGCTCATCCACCTCGTCAGCATCCCCGTGACCAACACGTCGGTGAACCCCGCCCGGTCCACCGGGCCGGCGCTGTTCGTGGGCGGCTGGGCGCTCGGGCAGCTGTGGATGTTCTGGATCGCGCCGATCGTGGGCGCGGCCCTGGCCGGCGTCGTCTACCCCCTCATCGCCGGCGGCCGCGCTGCGCACCGTCGAGCGGAGGCCCGGCCCGCCGCGACGGCGTGAGCGGTCGGACGCGCTCCTAGCGCCCCAGCTCGGCGCGCCACTGCTCCGGCGTGTGCACGAAGTTCTGGTCGTGCGTGAGTCGCGCGACCCCCACGTCCCAGCCGCGCACGACGGTGACGCCGACCGTCGGTGCGCTCGCGGCGTCGGCGTAGTGATCCAGCATGGCGGCGGCGACCTGCCTCGCCGCCTCGGGGACGTCCTCGGATCGTCCCCCGTAGCAGACGACGCCGGAGACGACCTTCGACGTGCCTCCCGCGCGCCAGGTGGTGACGGTCTTGACCTGCATCGAGTTCACGCCCGGGATCGACGCGACCCGGTCGAACAGGACGGGAGGGGTCTCGTTCGCCGTCAGTGCGGGAGCCCAGACCACCATCGCCGTCGCCCCTGCCGCCACCAGCGCGATCCACACCGCGCTCGCGACCATCGGCCGGCGGGTGCTCGAGGCGGCGACGGGCAGGCCGACGCGACCCGCCTCGACGACGTAGCTCCCGACGAGGAGGTCGTGCAGGCCCTGTCGCGTGGGACGGTTCAGGAGGACGGTTCCGAGGGTCGCGCCCCCCAGGCCCAGGACGAGGACGCCCGTGACCCACAGCGCCGCGACGGCCACCGGTCCCGACAGGCGGAAGGTGACGCCGTTGATCATGCCGGGCAGTGAGATCAGGAGAGCGCGGACGAACGCTCGCGACGCTGGCAGGCACCGGCCGTCGGCGTCCACGACCCGGAGCCGCAGCAGCCGCTTCCCGAGCGTCTGCCCGTTCCCGATCTCGCTCCCCAGGATGCCGAGGTACGGGACGGCGACGAGCAGCCCGAGGAGCCGCGCCGGCGTCCCGATGGGCGCGAACCGCTCGCCGAGCAGCAGGCCCAGGGGGAAGCCGATCGCGGCGAGGACGAGCGTGTCCACCAGCCATGCGGCGAGCCGGCGCCAGAGGCCGGCGAAGCGTGCTGCGACGGGCTGCGTCTCGAGAACGGGCTCCGCGAGCGGCTCCATGCATCCCCCCGTGCGATGCGCGCGTGAACGGGGCCTCGTTCACCGTGCGCGGACTCCGGCGTCGAGACGGTCGCATCACGGATCGTCCGGGTCAAGGCCGTCCGGCGGCGGCCGCTCACGCCCGCGCGGTGAACGCCACCGCGAACGCGCGCGCGATGCCGGTCAGGGAGCGGCGGCGGACGTCGCTCAGCCCGGCGGCCTCCATCGCGCGCACCACGTCCTCGGGACGGTGCCGCGGATACCGGAACAGCAGGCGGAAGGGCAGGTCCGGGGCGAGCGGCCGCGTCGTCACGAGGACGACCCGCGCGCCCGGCCGCGCCACGCGCGCCAGCTCGCGGATCGCCGGCGCCGGGTCGGCGAGGTGGTCGAGCACGAGCGCGGAGAGCACCAGGTCCATCGCCGCGTCGCGGACCGGCAGCTCGCGGACGTCGGCGCGCCCGAGGAGCGGCGTCACGCCGCTGCGACCGAGCCTCGCGGCGGCCCGCGCCAGCAGCCGCGGCGACAGGTCCACCCCGTGCACGCGAGCGCGGGTTCCGATCGCCCGGACGGCCGCCTCGCTGAACAGGCCCGCACCGATGCCGCAGTCGAGGACCTGCGGCGACGTCGCCGAGAAGCGCCCGTCGTCGGCGAGCGACGCGAGCAGCTTCCGGTACGCCCGTGCGTAGGTGAGGACGTGCAGGAAAGAATCCCAGTACCACGCCGTCGCGTCGTAGATCCGGGCGAGCCAGGAAGCCCGTTCCGCGCTGCGCGCCGCATGGACGTCCGCACGCTCCATGACCGTACTCCGGCGAGTCCCTTAACGGTGGAGCGCCGCGTGCACCACCTGCGCGCGCCGGATGCAGCCGCCTGGGGCGCGCAGGATTGCTCCGCGTGAAAGGGACCTGGAACCGGACTACGCTCTTCGTTCGGCGCCCTCGACGCGGACCGGACCGGCGTGACGGGCGACCAGGAGGTGCTCATGCCCGGCTACGTGGACGGCTTCGTCATCCCCATCCCGAAGAAGCAGGTGAAGGCCTACCTCGCCATGGCGAAGCTGGGCGCCAGGGTCTGGAAGGACCACGGCGCGCTCGGCTACCGGGAGTGCATCGCCGACGACCTGAAGGGCTTCGGCCAGGGCTTCAAGAAGATGGCCGGTCTGAAGGCCGGGGAGACGGTGGTGTTCTCCTTCATCCTCTACAGGTCGCGCGCCCACCGCGACCGGGTGAACGCGAAGGTCATGAAGGACCCGCGCATGGCCGGCGTGACCACGATGCCCTTCGACGTGAAGCGCATGGCCATGGCCGGGTTCGAGGTGCTCGTGGGGTGGTGACGCGCAGCAGTACGAAAGACCGGAGCCGCCCTGTAAGCCGGGTTCTGTTCCGCGGGAAACCCCGCGGCGACGAACATTCATCTCGGACGCGCGTTGCCGCGCGTCTCCAGCGAGCATACCCGGAGGCCTGGACCGGGCCGGTCTTGCCCTCCCGCTCGCGCGGGTGGGACGCCTCCCTATTCGCTCTTGCACCGCGTGGGGTTTGCCGTGCCGCGCCGGTCACCCGGCGCGCGGTGCGCTCTTACCGCACCGTTTCACCCTTGCCACGCACGCCGGTCGCCCGGCGCCGTTCGGCGGTCTGTTCTCTGTGGCACTTTCCTGCGGGTCGCCCCGACCGGCCGTTGGCCGGCACGCTGCCCTGTGGTGCCCGGACTTTCCTCGGCGGCCCCCTTCCCTGCAGGACCGACGCGTTCGCCCGGGCGGCTCCGGCGAGGCGGATGTAACACGGGCCCCGTGCCCCGGCAATCGACCTAGCGGCGCATGGCGGCCGGGACCCCGCGCTTCGGGCAGAGGTCGGCCACCACGCACCGCGAGCAGGTGGGGGCGCGCGCCGCGCAGGTCCGGCGACCGTGCCACACGAACAGCTGGTGCCCCCTGCCCCAGCGCGCCTCGGGCAGGAGCGCCATCAGGTCCCGCTCCACGCGGTCGGGGTCCTGCTCGCGCGTGAGGCCGAGCCGGCGCGAGACGCGGCCGACGTGCGTGTCCACCGGGAACGCCTCCGCGGCGCCGAGGTGCACGAGCACCACGCCGGCGGTCTTCCGCCCGACCCCGGGCAGCGCCTCGAGCCCCTCGCGCGTGCGGGGCACGCGCCCGCCGTGCTCGCGCGCGATGGCGTCCATCGCGGCCACGATCGCCTTCGCCTTGTTCCGGAACAAGCCGAGTGAGCGGATGTAGGGCCAGAGCTCCTCCGGCTGCGCGGCCGCGTAGGCGACGGCGTCGGGGAAGCGCGCGAACAGCGCGGGGGTCACCTTGTTCACCCCGGCGTCGGTGCTCTGCGCGGAGAGGATCACCGACACGAGGAGCTGGAGATCGTCCTGGAAGGCGAGCGCGATGCGCGCCTCGGGCATGGCCGCGTCGAGGCGGTCCACGATCTCGGCGGCGCGGGCGCGGGCCTGCGCGCTCGGCGCGCGGGACCGTGGGCGGGGCGGCATGCGGGCGCGGATGCTAGCACCGGCGGGCGCGCGGGCGGGCCGCCGGAAGGAAGAAGGCGCCCCGGCGCGGCGGCCAGGGCGCCTTTCCCACACCCTCCCCCGCGGAAGGCGGCGGATGCGGCGAGGCGATGGTGGATATCGTGGCCTGCAGGCGCGATGCGGTCAAAGCCCTCACCGGGCCAGGCGGCGGCGCGGTGTCCCGTCCTCACTCGACAAACGGGCCCGCCCGTGCCAGCCTCTGCGCTCGCAAAGGGTCCCGCGGGGGTGCGGGCCGTCGCTCGGCACGCCGCTCCAGGGAAAGGCCCTCGTCGCGCGCCATCGGAGGATCGCGCTTCATGCAGATCAACCTGCGCAAGGCGATGTTCGTGCTGCCGAACCTGTTCACGGTCAGCTCGATCTTCCTGGGCTTCTACGCGCTCACGCTGTCCGCCGGCGAGGCCACCCCCGCCCAGCTCTACCAGGCGGCCCTCGCCATCTTCTTCGCCATGTTCTTCGACGCGTTCGACGGCCGCGTCGCGCGCATGACGAAGACGCAGTCCGACTTCGGGGTCCAGCTCGACAGCCTCGCCGACGTCATCTCCTTCGGCGCGGCCCCGGCGCTGCTCGTCTACAAGTGGGCGCTCGCCCCGCTCGGCTTCGTCGGCCTGTTCTTCTCCTTCGCCTTCGCCGCCTGCGGCGCGCTCCGCCTGGCGCGCTTCAACGTCCTCGCGCAGCGCGGCGACAAGGGCTCGTCCGCCTTCTTCGTCGGGCTCCCCATCCCGCTCGCCGCCGGCACCATCACGGCGCTCGTCATCGCGCACTACAAGGAGTTCGGCGCGGCCACCAACCCGGCCACCCGCGTGCCGGTGCTGGTGGTGGTCGCCCTCCTCTCGTTCCTGATGGTCTCGACCGTCCGCTACCGCACCTTCAAGGACGTGCACCTCTCCGCGCGCAGCCTTTCGGCGTTCGTGCTGGCGAGCGCGGTGGGCCTGGCGGTGGCGTACGCGACCCGCGCCTCCTTCGCGCTGGTCGTCTACATGGGCGCGTACATCGCCATGGGCCTGGCCGAGTCGCTCTTCGAGAAGGCCCGGACGCTCGACCGCAGCCGGCTGCCGCCGGCCGTGCGCGCCGAGCTCGACGCCGACGAGGCGCTCGAGCCCGGCCCCGAGGACGTGGACGGGGACAAGGCGGAGCAGGACGAGTACATCTAGCGCGTGACCACGCCGCCCCCGCCCGCGCCCGGCCCGGCCATGCCCGCGCCGGGCGCGTCCACCCCCGGCCTCCTCTCCCGCCTCCGCGCCCGCGGCCTGAAGCGCGGCCCGAGCCCGAAGGGCCCACCCGGCCCGGCGGTGCTGTTCGCCGCGTGGGGTCCCTGCGGCTACGCGCCGGTCGCGCCCGGAACGTTCGGCACGCTCGGCGCCATCCCGCTCTACTGGGCGCTCAGCTGGCTCACCTGGCCCGCGTACCTCGCCGCCACCGCGGCGCTCACCGTGCTCGGCATGGTGGCGGCGCACCGCGCCGGCCGTTACTGGGGGGTGGCCGACGCCTCGCCCATCGTGGTGGACGAGGTGGCCGGGTACCTCGTGACCATGGCGCTCGTCCCGTTCTCCTGGCCCGCGGCGATCGCCGGCTTCGTGCTGTTCCGGATCTTCGACGTGCTGAAGCCCTGGCCCGCGTCCGCCTTCGACCGCGTGAAGAACGGCTTCGGCGTGGTGATGGACGACGTGGCGGCCGGGGTGTTCGCCTGGTGCGCGCTGCAGTTCGTGCAGCTCGCGCTGCGGCTCCTCGCCGGCTGCGGGACGGTGTTCCACTGGTGGTGCGCGGAGGTGGGGTCGTGATGCAGGTGGAGATCCTCGCGACCGGGGACGAGCTGCTCACCGGGCAGGTGGTGGACACGAACTCGCCCTGGCTGATGGACCGGCTCTGGGACCTGGGCCTCATGGTCCGGCGCAAGACGCTGGTGGCCGACGACCGCGACGACCTGCGCGCCGCCCTCCTCGAGACGACCGCGCGCGCCGACCTGGTGGTGATGAGCGGCGGGATGGGCCCGACCGAGGACGACCTCACCTCCGAGTGCGTCGCGGCGGTGCTGGGTGTGCCGCTGGAGCGCCACGAGCCGTCCATCGAGCTGCTGCGCGAGCGCTTCCGCAAGCTGGGGCGCACGCTCACGCCGAACAACGAGAAGCAGGCCTGGTTCCCGCGCGGCGCGGAGGTGATCCCGAACCGCTGGGGCAGCGCGCCGGGGTTCACGGCGCAGGTCGGGCGCGGGCGGGTGGTGTGCCTGCCCGGCGTGCCGGTGGAGTACCGCGGCCTGTGCGACGAGTGGGTGCTGCCGCACGTGCGCGCCCGCCTGGGCGAGGTGCCGTCGGCGGGCCTCGTGAAGCTGTTCGCGGTGCCCGAGTCCCACGCCGACCACGCCATGCGCCCGGTGATGGACGACCCGGCCAACGCCGGCGTCCGCTTCGGCTACCGCGCCCACTGGCCGGAGGTCCACGTGAAGTGGACCGTGCCCGGGCCGGACGCGGCGGCCCGCGCCGCGCGCATCCGCGAGCGCGTGCTCGGGATCTTCGGCGAGCAGGTCTTCGGCGAGGGCAAGGACGAGCTGCCCGACCTGGTGGTGGCGCGCCTCGCCGCCCGCGGCGAGCGCGTGGCGCTGGGCGAGTCCTGCACCGGCGGGATGGTGGCGGAGCTGCTCACCTCGGTGCCGGGCGCCTCGGCGGTGCTCGACCTCGGCGTGGTCGCCTACGCGAACGCCGCCAAGGAGCAGGTGCTGGGGGTGCCGGCAGAGCTGCTCGCGGCGCACGGCGCGGTGTCGGAGGCGGTGGCGCGGGCGCTCGCCGAGGGGGCGCGCCGGACCGCCAGCGCGGCCTGGGGCGTCGGCATCACCGGCATCGCGGGGCCGAGCGGCGGCACGCCGGAGAAGCCGGTCGGCACGGTGCACCTCGCGGTGGCGGGCCCGTCGGGCACCGAGGCCGTGGCGCGCGCCTACCGCGGCGACCGCGACCGGGTGCGCCGCCAGGCCGCCTACGAGGCCCTCAACCTGCTGCGGCTCGCGCTCCGCTGAGGCGCGCCCCGCCTCAGGGTGAGGGCGGCGCGGCGAGCTCGACGCAGAACGCCTCGACGAAGCGATCCCAGGTGACCTGGGCGGCGCCGCTCGCCATGAGCGCCTCGTAGGTGCGCGTGGCGGGCTCGAGGAGCTCCGGCAGCGGCCGCGGCGCGTACCGGGCGGTGAGCCCGCCGTCCTCGAGCACCCGGCGCACCAGCGCCTGCACGTTCACCGCGCGCCCCTCGAGCTTGCCCTGGCGGTCGATGAGCCAGCCCACCAGCTGCCCGATCCGCTCGCGCACCGCCACCCGCACGCCGGCGCCGCCGGCGGCCAGCGCCTCGTTCACCGCGTCCGGCGCGGCGTCGCGGACCACCACCCAGGTGAGCGAACGCTCCGCGGCATAGCCCGCGCGCTGCAGCGCGGCGAGACAGCGGGCCTCTTCCTCGGGCGGGCAGCGGATGCGGACCACGGGCTCGGTGCGGGGGCTCACGGGCCCCGTTCGTACCCTCGCGCCGCCCGGCGCGCAACGCCGTCCGCGCGCGGCCCGCGGCCGGCGCCGCGCCGCGCTATCCTCCGGAGCGTGTCCGAGGGCGCTCCCGACCCCGCCGCGCTGGAGCTGCTCCGCTCGCGGAGCGGCCTCTCCATCGACGCCGAGGGCCGGTTCCTGCACCGCGGCGAGCCCATCACCCACGCCCGCACGCTGGAGGTGCTGTGGCGGTCGCTCGCGCGCACGCCCGACGGGCGCTACGAGGTCGCCATCGGCCGGGAGCGCGCCTACGTGCAGGTGGACGAGGCGCCGTATGCGGTGCGCGGCGCGACCGAGGACCCTGGCGGCGGCGCGCCGCTCCTGCACCTCTCCGACGGCACCGCGGAGCCGCTCGACCCGGCCACGCTGTCGCTCGGCGCGGACGGCGTGCTGCGCTGCGCGGTGAAGGGCGGCGCCCACCGGGCCCGCTTCACCCGCGCGGGCCACGTGTCGCTCGGCCTGATGCTGCGCGAGGACCCTCCCGGGTCGGGTGACTACGCACTTTTCGTGAACGGCACGCGCTGGCCGGTGACGGTGTCGTAGTCGCACGGACGGTGCCCGGCGCGGTATCCTTCCGGTTGCTCGCCCGGCGGCGGGCCCGACCGTTACCTTCAAAAAATGAGAAGACTCGTCGCGCTCTGGGCGCTCGCCATCCCGCTTGCGGCCGCGCCCCAGGGGTTCCAGCTCCGGGCGCCGTCGCTGGCCGACGCGTTCCAGACCATGGATCGCATCGAGGCGCGGCAGGTCGAGGGGCGCGTCGAGGACGGGCTCGAGCAGACCTACATCCTCCCCGAGCGGCCCGGCCAGAACCAGGTGGCCTGGTACGGCTTCGACTGGCACTACCTCGACGTCCCGCCCCCGGGCGGCGGCAAGGGCGGCATCCGGCTCTACTACTACGAGACCGAGCTGGCCCAGGCGAAGCGCGCGCTGCCCGCCATCCGCAGCGCCTACGCGCGCCTGGTGGACGCGTTCCACTACAACCCGACCCGGCGCATCCCGTACATCCTCTACGCCACCCAGCGCGAGTTCCAGACGCAGAACGTGTTCGCGGTGACCGAGTCGGTGCTGGGCGTGACCTCGCCCGAGGACCTGAAGATGACGGTCCCGTACTTCGGCGATCACTCCCGGTTCACCGAGGTCTCCACGCACGAGATGGTGCACCAGTTCACCATCCAGAAGCTGATGGAGGCCGCCGGCGCCGAGGACATCGGCTCGCCCATCCAGTACCTGCCGCTCTGGTTCATCGAGGGCATCGCCGAGTACTACACGAAGGGTGGAATCGACGTCGAGACGGACCTGTACCTGCGCGACCTGGTGTGGAACCCGGATCCGCGGCGCGGGTACGAGATCCTCGCGTTCCAGGACGACCGCTACCGCGGCTACATCCCCACCTACAAGCTGGGCCAGGCGCGCGTCGCCTTCATCGCCGAGGAGTACGGGCGCGAGAAGATCCAGGGCTTCCTGGAGAGCGCGTACCTGCTCGCGGACGACGGCGGCCGCGGCGGCGGCGGCGGGGGGCGGGGCTTCGCCGCGCTGGTGCGGCGGGTGCTGAACGAGCCGGTGGAGCAGGTGGACGCGCGCTGGAGGGCGTGGCTCAAGAAGCGCTACTACCCGGCCTACCTCGCCTCGCGGCAGGACCTCTCGGCGGTGCGCGAGCTGCGCCAGCTCCCCGGCGAGCCCGAGGACTTCACCACCTCGCACGACGGCACGCTCGTGCTCTACCGCGCCATCGACCGGCGCCGCGGCCGGGCCAGCCTGTACCTGATGGACGTGCGCAGCCCGCGCAGCGCGGTGGAGGTGGCGACCGACAGCCAGCCCGGGCTCGAGTCGCTCCACCCCATCGACTACTCGGTCGGCGCGGTCGCGGACGGCGTCCTGGCCTTCTCGGCGCAGGACGGGATCGGCGACGCGCTGTACGTCCAGCGCTTCCGGCACAAGTTCACCGAGGGCCGCACCGCCCGCTTCCAGCTCGGGAAGCGCCGCAAGCTCGACCTCCGGCCGCCCAGCGGCACCCGCTTCATCACCGTCGCCGACCCGACCTTCTCCGCCGACGCGAGCCACCTCGCGTTCGTGGGCGTGGCCGAGGACGGGCAGCAGGACGTCTACGTGGTGCCGGTGACCGGGGGCGTCGCCCGCCGGCTCACCAACGACGGCTACACCGAGAAGGACCTGCACTGGGGCCCCGACGGCCTCTACTGCGCCTCCGACGCGACCGACCACGGCCGGCTCAACCTGTTCCGCATCGACCCGGCCACCGGCGCGCGCACCCGGCTCACCACCGCGCCCTCCACCGACCGGCACCCGTACCCGCAGGCGGACGGCTCGGTGCTGTTCTCGTCGGACGCGCGCGGCAAGCCCGACCTCTACCTGCTGAAGGGCGGCGCCATCCAGCGCCTCACCGACTTCACCACCGGGCTCACCAGCCCGGCGGTCGCGCCCAAGGCGCGCGGCGTCCTCGCCAGCACCTTCAACGGCGGCCTGTTCCGCATGGTGGAGGTGCCCCGGGTCGCGTGGCTGGAGGAGCCGCCCACGCCCGTGGCGCCGCCCGCCGGCGACGTGCTCGAGATCCCCTCGACCGACTTCCCGGAGTCCGTGCCCGCCTACCGCGCCACCTCCATCCGCAACTGGCGGCCGGAGGGCGGGTTCGTCTACGGCGGCGGCGCGGGCAGCAACGTCGCCGGCCGCGCCGCGGTGCTCTTCTCCGACCTGCTCCGCGACCACGTGCTGTTCGTGGACCTCTCGATCTACGGCTCGTTCGACTACACGCAGGCGATGGTGCTGTACGAGAACCGGGCGCGGCGCCTGAACTGGGCGCTCGGCGGGTTCCACTTCGTCCAGCAGCAGATCGACCGGCTCGACTACAACCTCGCCTACTACCAGCGCGACTTCGGCGTGGTGGGCGCGCTCCGCTACCCGCTCGACCGGTTCCGGCGCCTCGAGCTGGAGCTCACCGTCGGAGGCGTGCAGCGCTACTGCCTCACCGACTTCTCCGGCGCGGGCTTCCTCGTCTGCAAGGGCATCCAGCTCCAGGGCGGCGTCTACCGCGACACCGCCGACTGGGAGCGCCAGAACGGCGGCGTGAACTTCACCGTCAACCCGGCGGTGCGCTACGGCTTCGACACCATCCGCTACGACGCGTTCACCGGGCCGCTCGCCGGCACCTCGCTCCTGCTCGAGCTGGGCGGCGGCTACCTGCCCGGGCGGAGCGCCGTGCACGGGTCGGCGCGGCTCGACGCGCAGAAGTACTGGCAGCTGGTGGGCCGCTCCAACTTCTCCTTCCGGTTCGCGGGCGGCACCACCTTCGCGCCGAGCGGGAAGAGCGAGGTCTGGCAGCGGAGCTTCTGGCTCACCTCGGGCGACAACCTGCGCGGCTTCTCGCCGTTCGACCTCGCCTACCTCATCGGCCAGCACTACTACGTCGTGAACGCCGAGCTGCAGTTCCCGCTCGACCCGCTCATCCGCCTGCTCATCTTCGACTACCTGGAGGGCGTGGCCGCGCTCGACTTCGGCAGCGTGTTCAACCGGTTCGAGGACCGGGTGGACGCCGCCGGCACCATCCTCGAGCCGGGCGCCTGGGAGTCGCGCACCCTCACCGGCGTGCTGGGCGTGAACGTGCTGTTCGGCCCGCTGCTCCTGCGCGTGCACTTCGGCCACCCCTTCGACATCGGCGGCATCAAGACGCCGGCGATGCAGGAGGGGACGAAGTGGGTGACGAACGTGACGCTCCGGTACTTCTTCATGTGACCGCGCGACGGCGCGCGAGGGCGGCCGCGCCCGGGGGCCCCGGGCTCGCCGCCCCTCGCCGCCGCGGCTCCCCTACCCGGCCGCCTCGGCGGCGACGACCGAAAGCGGGGTCGGCGGGCCCTGGGTGCCCGGCGCCTTGATCCGCTCCACCAGCCGCTCGAAGGCCGCCGGGTTCGCCCGGAGCCACTCCGCGGCGCGCTCGCGGCCCTGCCCGATCCGCTCGCCCTCGAGCGAGAAATGGGCGCCGGACTTCTCCACCGCCCCGCGCTCGACCCCGAGGTCCACCGCCTCGGCGAAGCGGTCCACGCCCACGCCGTAGCGGATGTCGAACTCGGCCTCGCGGAACGGCGGCGAGACCTTGTTCTTCACCACCTTCACCCGCGTGCGGCTCCCCACCACCGCGTCGCCCTCCTTCACCTGGCCGATGCGCCGGATGTCCATGCGCACCGAGGCGTAGAACTTGAGCGCGTTCCCGCCGGTGGTGGTCTCCGGGTTCCCGAACACCACGCCGATCTTCATCCGGATCTGGTTGATGAAGACGACGAGGGTCTGGTTGCGCGAGACGACGCCGGTGAGCTTCCGGAGCGCCTGGCTCATGAGGCGCGCCTGCACGCCCATGTGCGCGTCGCCCATCTCGCCCTCGATCTCCGCCTTCGGGACGAGCGCCGCCACCGAGTCCACCACGATGACGTCGCAGGCGCCGGAGCGGACCAGCTGCTCCGCGATCTCGAGCGCCTGCTCCCCGGTGTCCGGCTGCGAGACGAGCAGCTCGGCCAGGTTCACGCCCAGCTTCCGCGCGTAGCCCACGTCGAGCGCGTGCTCGGCGTCGATGAACGCGGCCACCCCGCCCGCCTTCTGCGCCTCCGCGATCGCGTGCAGGGCGAGCGTCGTCTTCCCCGACGACTCCGGCCCGAAGATCTCCACCACCCGCCCGCGCGGGAGCCCGCCCACGCCGAGCGCCAGGTCGAGCCCGATGGAGCCGCTCGGCACCACCGGCATCGCCGCCGGCGCCTCCGCCTCGGACAGCCGCATGATGCTCCCCTTCCCGAACGCCTTCTCGATGCTGGCCACGGCCACGCCCAGCGCCTTCGTCCTCTCCGTCAGCTTGCTCACGTCGCTGCCTCGCTTCTCCCGCCGGCGGCGGGGTTGGTGCCGCCCGCGGGCGGCGTGGTCACAGGAGCGGGCGGTCCAGGGCGCGGTACTGGATCGCCTCGGCCACGTGCGCCGCCTTCACGGCGCCGTCGCCCTCCAGGTCGGCGATGGTGCGCGCCACCCGCAGCACCTTGTCGTGGGCGCGGGCGGACAGGCCGAGCCGCGCCACCGCGTCGTCGAGCAGCCGGCGCCCGGCCGCGTCCGGCCCGCAGATCCGGCGCAGCGCCTCGCCGCGCAGCCGCGCGTTCACCGGCGCGGTGCGCGGGCCGGCCCGCGCCGCCTGGCGCTCCCTCGCCCGCGCCACGCGCGCGCGCACCTCGGCGCTCGGCACCCCCGGGGCGCCGCCGGACAGGAGCGCGGGCGGCACCGCCGGCACGTCCACGTGCAGGTCCACCCGGTCGAGCAGCGGGCCGGAGATGCGCCGCCGGTACTGCACCAGCTCGTGCGCGGTGCAGTGGCAGGCGCGGGTGCGGTTGCCGTGGTGGCCGCACGGGCACGGGTTCATCGCCGCCACCAGCATCACCTGCGACGGGTAGGTCACCGAGCGTCCCGCGCGCGCGATGCACACCTCCCCGTCCTCCAGCGGCTGGCGCATCGCCTCGAGCACGTGCCGCCGGAACTCGGGCAGCTCGTCGAGGAACAGGACGCCGTGATGGGCGAGCGAGATCTCGCCGGGCCGCGGCACGGTGCTGCCGCCCACCAGGCCGGCGTCGGAGATGGAGTGGTGGGGCGCGCGGAACGGGCGCTCGGTGAGCAGCCCGCGGTGCCGGGTCAGCCCGGCCACGCTGTGGACGACGGTGGCCTCCAGCGCCTCCTCGAACGCGAGCGGCGGGAGCACGCCGGGGAGCCGGCGCGCCAGCATGGTCTTGCCGCTGCCGGGCGGCCCGAAGAACAGCAGGTTGTGCGCGCCGGCGGCGGCGATCTCGAGCGCGCGCTTGGCCCCCTCCTGCCCGCTCACGTCGGCGAGGTCGAGCGGCGACGCGGGGGGCGGCGGCGGCGGGGGCAGGCTGCGCAGGAGCGGCTGCCCCCCGCGCGCCCAGGCCACCACCTCGCCCAGGTGGCGCGCGGGCAGGACCTGGACGCCCTCGACCACGCTCGCCTCGAGCAGGTTCGCCTCCGGGACGAGGAGCGCGCGGGCGCCGGCCCGCCGCGCCTCGATCGCGAGCGGAAGGACCCCGCGCACCGGCTTCACCTCGCCGGACAGCGCCAGCTCGCCGACGAGGTGCACGCCCTCGAGCGCCTGCGCCGGGATCTCCTCCGCGCTGGCGAGCACGCCCATGGCCATGGGCAGGTCGAAGCCGGTGCCCTCCTTGCGCAGGTCGCCGGGTGCGAGGTTGACCGTCACCCGCTTCGACGGGAGCTTCACGCCCAGGTTCCGGATCGCGGCGAGCACCCGGACCTCGGCCTCGCGCACCGGCCCGGCCGCGAGCCCGACGATGTAGAAGCCGGGCATCCCGACCGTCGCGTCCACCTCGACGTCCACCGGGACGGCGTTCACGCCGAGCACCGCCCCGGATCGCACGCGCACGAGCATGCACGCGCGTTCAGCAGCCCGCGTGCCAGCGGCGCGCGCCGTGGATCCGCGGGCCCGGGCCCCGGGGCGCGGCGCGGCCGGTCCGGGGAACGTCCGGCGCGGCCGGCTCGCGGCCGCCTCCGCCGGCGCTCGCGCCGCGCTCGACGCTCAGCGCGCCAGCGCGACGGCGCGGGCGAGGACCGCGTCGATCATGGCCGGGGTGAGGCGGCCGGTCTGCGTGTTCTGCTGCGAGGGGTGGTAGCAGCCGAGCACCGCCGGCAGCCCGGGGAGGCGCAGCTCGGCGCCGTGCCCGAAGCGCGGCCGCGGGCGCGGGACCTCGCGGCCGGCGCGCCGCAGCGCGGCCAGGATCGCGTCCCACCCGACCGACCCGAGCGCGACGAGCACCCGCGGGGCGAGCAGCGCGAGCTCGCGGTCGAGGAACGGCGCGCAGCGCTCCAGCTCGTCGGGCGTGGGCCAGTTGTCGGGCGGCGCGCACCGGCAGGCGGAGGTGATCCAGGCGCCCTCGAGCGCGAGCCCGTCGTCGCGCGCCCGCGAGGTGGGCTGGCTGGCGAGCCCGGCCCGGTGGAGCGCCGCGTACAGGAAGTCGCCGGAGCGGTCGCCGGTGAACATGCGCCCGGTCCGGTTCGAGCCGTGGGCGCCCGGCGCCAGCCCGACCAGCGCGATGCGCGCGCGGGCGTCGCCGAAGCCGGGGATGGGCCGGCCCCAGTAGACCTCGTCGCGGTAGGCGCGCCGCTTCTCGCGCGCCACCTGCTCGCGCCAGGCGACCAGGCGCGGGCAGGCGCGGCAGCGGATGACCTCGGCGGCGACGGCGGAGAGCGTGTCGGCCATGCGGGAGGGCGGAAAAGGTGCGGCCCGGTCCGGCGGGTTCGTCCGCCGTCCGGGCCGCGTCCATCGCGGGCTCGCGCCCGGCGCCGCTACTTCTTCAGGCGCCGCTTCGCGTCCTCCACCTGGCTCTTCGCCACGGTGTCGGTGACGCCCTGCACGGCGACGGCGGCCGCGAACGCCTCCTGGGCCTTGGCGTTGTTCTTCGCGAACGAGAACAGCGTCCCGGCGCGGTAGAGCGCGCGGGCGGCGAAGTTCGGGTCGCCCTTCGCGCAGGTGGGGTCCTTGCCGAACACCAGGTACCGCTCGGCCGCGTCGGCGGTCTTCTTGGCGGTGTCGAGCTCGGCCGCGACGTTCTGGAGCGCCACGCAGCGGTTCGGATCGCCCGGCCACTTCTCCACGAACTCGGAGTACATGCGGGCCGCGCCGGCGTGGTCGCCCTTCTTCGAGTGCTGGGCCGCGAGCAGCAGCGCGTTCTGCGGCGCCACCTTCGAGTCCGGGAAATCCTTCAGGATGCGCTGGCGGAGCGCGCTCGCCTTGGCCGCGTCGCCGGCCTTGTCCCAGGCGATGGCGGCGTTGTGGAGCGCGCCGGCCACGTCGCCGCTCGCCGGATCGGCGGCGAGCGCCTCGAACGCCTTGGCGGCCTCGGCCGGCTTGCCGGCCTCGAGCAGCTTCTGCGCCTCGGCGAAGCGGGCGCCGGCCTCGGTGCGGCCGAGGTCCTGGAGGACCTTGTCGTAGGACGCCTTGGCCTTGGGATCGAGGCCGGGCTTCTGCATCTGCGCGGTCACCAGGTCGCGCACGCGCTTCGTGGCGGCCTCGTGCCCGGCGGCGTCCTTCGCGAACGCGAAGGTCTGCAGGTACAGCGGCGCGGCCGCCTCGACCACGTCGGCGTCGTCGGGCCAGCGCTGCAGCACCACCTCGAAGCGGCGGCGCGCCTCCTCCATGTTGTCGAACGCGTACTGCACCTCGGCCGCGATCAGCGCGAGCTGCTGCGGGGCGACCAGGCGCCGCTCGGCGGCGGGCTTCTGCTGCTCCGGGTCGGCGTCGATGTTCGCGAGGTACACGTCGGTCGTGTCCACGAACCGCTTCCACGCGCCCGGCGGCGTGCGCGGCTTCAGCGCCTCGCCCTTGCGCTGCTCGACGTAGGCCAGCTTGATGGGCTCGAGCTTGCCGGCCTTCACGTCCGCGTTGGCGGCCATGAGCCAGGCCTGCGCGGAGAGGTGGGCCGCCATCGCCTTGGTCTTCGGGCCGGCGTGCGGATCGGCGGCGGTCCGCTCGGCCGCCTGCGCCGCCTTGTCCCACTGCTGCGCCTGCATGAACAGCTCGGCGGCGCTGTAGCGGATGGGGATCTGGTACTCGTTCGCGCCGAAGCGGTCGTTGAAGTTGCCGAGGCCCTCGGCGGCGGTGGCCCACTCGGCGCGGGCCTGGTCCATGTTGCCGGCCTGGGCCGCGATGTCGCCGCGCCGCTTGTGGTCGAGCACGTCCGAGTAGAAGGCGCGCTCGGCGTCCTCCTGGATCGCGCTCGCGGTCGGCATCTTCTCGTCGGACTGCTTGAAGCGTTCCGCGGGCCCCTTGCCCGCGCCGCCGCCGGTGGCGCAGGCGGTCGCGAGGAGCAGGAGGGCCGCCATCCGGATCTTCGATGTCATGTTGAGCACCTCGTTCCAGTGTCTCGCTCGCCCCGTGGCATCCGCAGGCGGCGCACTTCGGACTCGCACTCAACCGGGCGGGCCGGTGGATCGACCGGTCGAACGGTTGGAATCCCGAGGAAATACGCCATCCCGGCGCGCACCGCCAGAACTAAAGTCGAGTCCGCTGGGGGCCGAGCGGCCCGCGCGGGCGCACGGGTGACGCACGCGGCCGCCGCGCGGACCGTCACGCTCCGGCGACTGCGCGCGGGCGCGCGGGGTCCGGCTAGCCGCCCTTCTTCAGCTCGGTGAGCACCAGCTTCGCGACCGACTTCAGCGTGTCGAACACGCCCACGCCGGTCGGTGCGACCGCCTGGAACTCCGGCACGCCGCGCGGGTTGAGCAGGCGGCGGAGCTCGTCCACGGTGGCGGTGTTGGGGAGGTCGCGCTTGTTGTACTGCACCACGTACGGGATCTTGTTGAGGTCGTAGCCCTGCTCGGCCAGGTTCACGCGGAGGTTCTCGACCGACTCGAGGTTCGCCTCCATGCGCTCGATCTGCGAGTCGGCCACGAACACCACGCCGTCCACGCCCTTCAGGATCAGCTTGCGGGAGGCGTCGTAGAACACCTGGCCCGGCACCGTGTACAGGTGGAAGCGGGTCTTGAAGCCGCGGATCTCGCCCAGCGACAGCGGGAGGAAGTCGAAGAAGAGGGTCCGCTCGGTCTCGGTGGCGAGCGAGATCATCTTCCCCTTCGCGTCGGGGTTGGTCTTCGCGTAGACGTACTGGAGGTTGGTCGTCTTCCCGCACAGGCCGGGGCCGTAGTAGACGATCTTGCAGTTGATCTCGCGCGAGCTGTAGTTGATGAAGCTCATGATCACTCGCTGAACAGATTGTCGATGTCGTCGTCGGTGATCTCGGCGAACGGGCTCGCGGCGCCGGGCGCGGCCTGCTTCCTGGCCAGCGCGTCGAACACCCGGGCGAGCTCCTCGCCCGCCTTCTTCACCCGCAGGCGCACGAGGCCGAGCGAGCTCTTCGCGTCGAAGATGACGACCAGCACCACCCGGCCGCCCACGATGCTCATGTGGAGCGATTCCTTCTCGCCCTCGTGGAACTGGTTCGGGAACTCCTTCTCGCCGATGAGCTTGGCGAGGCCGCCCATGGCCGCGACGTTACCCGCGGTGAGGGACGCGAGCGAGGTGGTGTCCAGGTTCTGGGCCTGCCCGCTCGACGCGATGAGCTGGCCGTTCTTGTCGACGAGGAACACGACCTTGGCGTTCGCGTCGCGCGTGAGCCGGTCGCAGATCCCGGCGATGAGCCGGAACTCCTCCTCGTACATCACCAAGCCGGAATTCATGGGCCGTCGCTCTCCGCGAAGATCCGAGTGATGGGCGAATACCAGGGAACCGTGCCGCGTTCAATCGGGGCCGGAGCGTGTAGCGCGATATCGCACCGGGGAGGCGATGCGGCGCGGACCGGAACCGTCGGCCGCCGCGCTCAGAGCTCGCGGCGGCCGGCCAGCGCGCGGGCCAGCGTCACCTGATCAGCGTATTCGAGATCCCCGCCCATGGGAACACCTTGGGCGATGCGGGTGACCTTGAGCCCCATCGGCTTCAGGAGCTTCGTCAGGTAGAGCGCGGTGGCCTCGCCCTCGACGTCCGGGTTCGTCGCCACCACGATCTCGTCGGCCGGCTCGCGCTCCAGGCGCACCAGCAGCTCGCGGATCTTCAGGTCGGACGGGCCCACGCCGTCGAGCGGCGACAGCGCGCCGTGGAGCACGTGGTAGCGGCCGCGGAACTCGTGGGTGCGCTCCACCGCCAGCAGGTCCGGCACGCCCTCCACCACGCAGATCGTCCGGGCGTCGCGATCCGGATCGCGGCAGATCGCGCAGGGATCCTGGTCGGTGAGCGTCTGGCACGTGGAGCACAGCCGCACGTCGCGCACCACGCCGGTGACGGCCGCGGCGAGGTCGCCGGCGTAGCCGGGGCCCGCCTTGAGGATGTGGAACGCCAGGCGCTGCGCGGTCTTCTCCCCGATGCCGGGGAGCTTCGCCAGCTCCTTCACCAGGCGCGCGATGGGATCCGCGACGGCCATCGATCAGCCGGCGATGCCCGGGATCTTGATGCCGCCGGTGGCCTTGCTCATCGACTCGTCGGCCGCCGTGCGCGCCTTCTCCACCGCCGCGTTCACCGCGGCGGTCACGAGGTCCTCGAGCATCGCCTTGTCGTTCGGGTCGATGGCCTTCGGGTCCACGGTCAGCCGGGTGACCTCGCACTTCCCGTTCATGGCCACCTTGACGAGGCCGCCGCCGCTCTCGGCCTCGACCGCGATCTCGGCGAGCTTCTCCTTCGCGTCCGCCATGGCCTTCTCCAGCTTCTTGGCCTGGCGCATCAGGTACTGGATGTCCATCACAGCTCCTCGATCCGGTCGATGGCGCCGTCCAGCACGCGGACGGCCTCCTGGATGTTGGGGTGGGCGCGCGCGGTGTCGCGCACCCGGGCCGAGCGGGCCATCCGCTCGGCGGCGTCGCTCGCGGCGATCGACGGCGCGGGCCGCGCCGGGGGGGCNCCTCGGCCGCCGCGGCGGGCGCCGCCGGCAGCGCCGCGATCGTCAGCGCCAGCCGGGTGGGACGCCCGAAGAAGCGGGCGAACACCGCCTCGATCTCGCCGCGCTTCCGCTCCGCGCTCTGCGCGTGGAAGCCGGGCGGGAGCTGCACCCGCACCTCGCCCTCCCCGAGGCCGAGCAGCGCCGCCTGCTTGAGCGACGCGGCCGCGGTCGGGCTCTCCTGCTCCACCTGCTCCACCGCCGCGCGCCAGCGATCGGCCGCGCTCGCGCCGGCGCCGGGGTCGGCCGCAGCGGGCGCGGGCGCGGCGGACG
>NZ_BAZG01000049.1 GCF_000964525.1 Anaeromyxobacter sp. PSR-1 | reverse complement strand
GCCGCGCGGGGGCCCGTGACCTCGCGCGCCCGCGTTCGCGGGCTCGCGCGAGGTCCCCGCGGGCGCGCCTGGCGGCGCGCGGTCAGCGACCGCGACCGGCTGCTTCGGGGCTGCGCCCTGCAGCGCGCTCACCGGCGCCCCGCCGGCCTACGCCACCCCGCGCGCCTTGCGGTCGCCCACCAGGGCGCGGCAGGCCGCGGCGATCGCGTCGGCGTCGATGCCCACCCAGGCGCGCTGCCTCGACTGCTCGGCGTGGGTGATGAACTCGTCGGGGATGCCGAGGCGCCGCACCCCCAGCCCGGCCTCGAGCAGGCCGCGGCGCTCGAACGCCTCCAGGCACGCGGTGCCGAAGCCGCCGGCGAGGCACCCCTCCTCCACCGTGACCACCCGCTTCGCGCGGGCCGCCTCGGCGCAGACCAGCTCCTCGTCGAGCGGCTTCACGAAGCGCGGGTCGATCACCGTGGCCGCGACGCCCTCGGCGGCGAGCGCCTCGGCCGCCGCGAGCGCGGCCTTCAGCGTGGTGCCGGCCGCGACCACGCAGACGTCGGGCTTGCCCGGCACGTTCCGCACCAGCCGCCCCTTCCCGATCTCGAGGACGCGCGCGGGCTCGAGCGCCACCCCCTCGCCGGCGCCGCGCGGGTAGCGGAGGGCCGCCGGGCCGTCGTGCTGCAGCGAGGTGTGCAGCATGTGGCGCAGCTCGTTCTCGTCCGAGGGCGCCATGAGCACCAGCCCCGGGACGCAGCGCAGGTAGGCGAGGTCGAACGCGCCCTGGTGCGTCTTGCCGTCGGCGCCGACCAGGCCGCCGCGGTCGAGCGCGAACGTCACCGGCAGCTTCTGGAGCGCCACGTCGTGGATGATCTGGTCGTAGGCGCGCTGCAGGAACGTCGAGTAGATGGCCACCACCGGCCGGATCCCCTCGCAGGCGAGGCCCGCCGCGAAGGTGACCGCGTGCTGCTCGGCGATGCCCACGTCGTAGGTGCGGTCCGGGAAGCGCTGCTTCGCCTTGATGAGCCCGGTGCCCTCCAGCATGGCCGCGGTGATGGCCACGACGCGCGGGTCGTGCTCCATCTCCTCGCAGAGCGCCTCGGCGAACAGGTCGGTGTAGGCCTTCGCCCCGGGCGACTTCTTCACCGGCTTCCCGGTGGCGACGTCGAAGAAGGACAGGCCGTGGCCGCGGGTGGCCTTGTCCGACTCGGCCGGGTGGTAGCCCTTGCCCTTGGTGGTGATGGCGTGCAGCAGCACCGGGCCGTCGAACACGGCGAGCTTCTGGAACGTCTCCACCAGCCCCTTCACGTCGTGGCCGTCCACCGGGCCGACGTAGTGGAAGCCGAGCCCCTCGAACAGGATGCCGGGGGTGACGAGCGCCTTGGTGGCGTTGATGCCGTGGCGGATGATCCCGATCGCCTCCGGGCCCTTGGGCACGCTCTCCAGGAACTCCTTCACCTGGCGGCGCCAGCGGTTGTACGTGCGCGAGGCGAACTTCTTCGAGAACCACTCCGAGAGCGCGCCCACGTTGGGCGAGATCGACATCTCGTTGTCGTTCAGCACCACCAGCAGGTTGCGCCCGAGGTAGCCGGCCTGGTTCAGGCCCTCGAACGCCACGCCGCCGGTCATGGCGCCGTCGCCCACCACCGCCACCACCTTGCCCGGCTCGCCGGTGACGCGCTTCGCCTCGATCATGCCGAGCGCGGCGCTGATGGCGGTGGACGCGTGCCCCACGCCGAACGCGTCGTGCGCCGACTCGTGCCGCTCGGGGAAGCCCGCCAGGCCGCCCTCGGTCCGGATGGTGCGGAACGCCTCGCGCCGGCCGGTGAGCAGCTTGTGCGCGTAGGCCTGGTGGCCCACGTCCCAGACCAGCTTGTCCTGCGGCGACGCGAAGACGTGGTGCAGCGCGACGTTGATCTCCACCGCGCCGAGCGACGAGCCGAGGTGGCCGCCGTTCCGGGCGCAGGTCTGGATGATCTGCTCGCGGATCTCCTGGCAGAGCGCGGGGAGCTGCTCGACCGGAACCTTCTTCAGGTCGGCGGGCGAGTCGATCGTGTCCAGCAGGCGGCCCATGGGGTCTCCTCTCCTTCCATCACTTCTTGCGGGCGAGGACGAACCGCGCCAGCGCGCGGAGCGCCTCGCCGCGCGGCCCGAGCGGCTCGAGCGCCGCGAGCGCCTCGGCGAGCAGCGCCTCGGCGCGGCGGCGGGCCTCCTCCACCCCGACCACCGCGTGCAGCGTGGACTTCCCGGCGGCGGCGTCCTTGCCGGCGCGCTTGCCCAGCGTGGCCGCGTCGGCGGTGAGGTCGAGCAGGTCGTCGGCGATCTGGAACGCGAGCCCGAGCTTCAGGCCCACGGGGTAGACCGCCTCGGCGGAGGCGCCGGCGCAGCGCGCGCCGCCCGCGACGGCGACCGCGAGCAGGGCGCCGGTCTTGGTGCGCATCAGCTCCATGACCTCGGCCTCGCCCAGGCGGGCGTGCTCGCCGGCCATGTCGCGGGCCTGCCCCTCCACCATGAGCTGCGCGTTCTCGGCGAGCAGCCGGGCGAGCGGCGCCGCGGCGGGGTCGGGCGAGGCGAGGAGGTGCGCGAACGCGAGCGACTGCAGCCCGTCCCCCACCAGCACCGCGGTGGCCTCGTCGAACGCCCGGTGCACGGTGGGCCGGCCGCGGCGCAGGTCGTCGTCGTCCATGGCCGGCAGGTCGTCGTGGACGAGCGAGTAGGTGTGGATGGCCTCGAGCGCCACCGCGAAGCGCATGGCCAGCGAGCCGTCGGACGCGTCGCCGCCGTGGGCCTCGCAGGCGGCGAGCACCAGCGCCGGCCGCATGCGCTTGCCGCCGCCGAGCAGCGCGTACCGCATCGCCTCCACCAGCCGCCGCGGGCCGCCCGGCGCGCGCGCGTCGGCGAGCGCGGCCAGGCGCGGCTCGACGCGCTCCGCCACGCTGCGCAGGTACGCCTCGATCGGGAAGGGGGTCGTCAAGGTGACGGACCTTTTAGCACAAGCGGCGCGGCCGGATCGCCCGCCGGCGTCGCTGGCCGGGGGCGCGGCGGGGGGCCTAGGCCGGGGTCGGAACCGCGCCGGCGCGCTGGTCGAGGATCTCGCGGATCCGGGCGACCAGCCGGTCCATGTCGAGGGGCTTCGGGAAGTAGTCCACCGCCCCGGCCTCGATGCCGGCGCGCTCGTCGTCGGCGCTCTTGCGCGCCGAGATGAAGATCACCGGGATGTCCCCGAAGGTCGGGTTCTTCTTGATGGCGCGGCACAGCTCGAACCCGTCGATCCACGACATCATCACGTCGAGCAGGATCACGTCCGGCCGGTCCACGTGCATGGCGGAGATGAGCCGCAGGCCGTTCGCCGCCTGGCCCACGTCGAACCCCTCCAGCTCCAGCGCGAGCGTCAGCATCTCGCGCGTGTCGCGGTCGTCGTCGACGATGATGACCTTCGGCTTGCGCATGCGTGGCTCGGCCGTCATCGCCTCACGGGCCCCGGCCGCCCTCCGGCTCGAACGGAACCGCCTCGTCGTCCCCGTCCGCGCCGCGCACCAGCAGCTCCACCCGGCGCTCGGCGTCGTCCAGCTTCCGCGACGCCTCCTTCGCCAGCCGTACACCCTCCGCGAACCGCTCGATGGACTGCTCCAGCGTGAGCTGCCCGGACTCCAGGTCGCCGACGACGCGCTCCAGGCGCGCCACCAGCGCATCGTAAGGCTCCGCGGCGCCCGCCGCCTCGGTCTCCGCTCGACCCTCGCTCGCCTCGCTCACGCTTCCTCCGCGATTTCCTTACTTAACGACGCCGCAAAGGGGGGTCAACGGCCTCCCCGCCGTGGCCGGGCCGTTCGGGTTCCCCCGCGGGCGCCGCCCGGCCCGGCAATGGGTCCTCTCCTGCATCCCGGCCGGTGATGCGAGCATCGAGCCAGCCCTCCGCGAGGGCAAGCCGCACCGCGTCTCCCACCTGCGCGTCGGCGCTGCGCAGGAGCAGGTGCCCGTCGCGCAGGGCGAGCGCGAAGCCGCGCGCCAGCAGCTTCGCGACGTTGGCCGGCTCGAGCCGCGCCCCCAGCCGCTCGAGCCGCATCGCCTCCCGGCGGAAGTAGGCCGCCTGCCAGCCCCCCAGGCGGCGCGTCGCCGACTCCATCCGTGCCCGGAGCGCGCGCACCCGTGCCCGCGGCTCGAGCCGGGCCAGGCGGGCGCGCAGGGCGTCCAGGGCGGCCCGCTCGCGGCGCCGCGGACCGCGCACCGCCGCCTCGGCCCGGTGGGCGAGGTCGTCGAGCCGGTGGCGCTCGCGCGAGAGCAGGTGCTTCGGGTCGGCCAGCTCGGCCCGGAGCGCGCGCAGCGTGCGGCGCCGCCCCTCCACCGCGCCGGCCTCCGCCCGCACCAGCCGCGCGCGGAGCGCGGCCACCCGCTCGAGCAGCTCGTCCCGCACCGGCACCACCAGCTGCGCGGCGTGGGTCGGGGTGGCGGCGCGCACGTCGGCGACGAGGTCGGCAACGGTGACGTCCACCTCGTGCCCGACGGCCGAGATCACCGGCACCGGGCAGGCGGCGATGGCGCGCGCCAGCCGCTCGTCGTTGAACGCCCAGAGGTCCTCCTGCGAGCCGCCGCCGCGCGTCACCACCACGACGTCCACCCCGGCGCGGCAGAGCGCGCGCACCGCGGAGATCACGGTCGCGGCCGCGCCCTCGCCCTGCACGCGGCAGGGCGCGATCAGCACCGGCGCCGAGGGGAAGCGGGCGTGGAGCACGCGCAGGAGGTCGCGGAGGGCCGCGCCGGTCGGGCTGGTGGCCACGCCGACGCGCGCCGGGAGGAACGGCAGCGGGCGCTTGCGGTCCGGATCGAGCAGCCCCTCGGCCTGGAGCCGCTCCTTGAGCTGCTGGAGCTGGAGCGCCTGCGCCCCGGCCCCGCGCGGCTCCAGCTCCTGCACCACGAGCTGGTACTTGCCGTGCGGCGGGTAGATCTCGACGAAGCCGCGGGCCAGGACCTCCAGGCCCTCGGCGGGCGCGAAGGCCAGCCGGCGCGCCTGCGAGGCCCACATCACCGCGCCGATCACCGCGTCGTCGTCCTTCAGCGAGAAGTAGACGTGGCCGCTCGCCTGCCGGCGCAGGTTCGCCACCTCGCCCGCCACCCACACGTCGCGGAAGCGCGGCTCGACCGCGATCTTCAGCGCGCGGGTCAGCTCCCGGACGGTGTACGGGCGCGGCAGGGCCCGCTCCACCGCGGCGCGCTCGCGCTCGGCGGCGCGGGCCTGCTCGGCGTCGGAACGCTCCGCGCTCACGCGCTCGGCGTCGGAACGCTCCGCGCTGACGCGCTCGGCGTGGGCGCGCTCGGCCGCGGCCCGCTCCGCGGCGCGGGCGAACAGGTCGCCGGTGGCGCCGGCGCCGGGTGGCTTCGGCCGGCTCACCGCGCCCGCCCCGCCCGCCGCAGCGGCCGCACCCCCGCGCGCGCCTCCACCAGCCGCTGCAGCAGCGCGTCCACGTCCTCCTGCGTGCGCAGGCACCAGGGCGCGAGCGTGCGCCCGCGGCCCACGTGCACGCCGAACACGAGCGGCTCGCCCACCGCGAACGCATCCTCGTCGGTGACGTCGTCGCCCGCGTAGAGCGCCGCGTCGCAGCCGAGGCGCGCGAGCAGCGCGCGGACCGCGTCGCCCTTCGACGGGAAATCGTGCGGGAGCACGTTCAGCACCTTCTTGCCGGGGATGAGCCGGGTGCCGGCGAGCTGGTTGGCGGCCTCGTACACGGCCTGCTCGGAGCGGCGCCACGCCCGCCCCAGCCCGTAGTGGATCGCGAGCGTGGAGCGCTTGTCCTCGAAGTGGACGCCCGGCACCCCGTCCAGCGCCGCCTCGAGCTGCCGCCGCCAGCCGCGCACGGTCCGCAGCACGCGGGCCGGGACCGGGACCGGGTGCCCGAGCTCGAAGCCGTGGTTGCCCACCACCGTCGGGACCACGTCGCCCACGAACCGGTGGGTGTCGCGCCAGGCGCGCCCCGAGACCACCGCCACCGGATACAGCCTGGCCAGCCGCGCCAGGAGCGCGCGGGTGGAGGGGCGCATGTGGGCGCCGGAGGGATCCTTGACGATCGGGGCGAGGACGCCGTCGTAGTCGAAGGCGAGCAGGACCGGGCGGCGCGCCCCCTCTCCCAGGAAGCGGTCGAGCGCGGCGCGATGGCGGGGGTGGAGGAGATCCTTCATGGCGCGGGGCCGCCGAGTCTAGCATCCCGGCGCGCCGGCCCGCGCGGTGCGCCCGGAGATCTTCGTCCGGCCGGGGAAGGCACGTACAATCGGCGCGTGCCACGCATCCTGGTCGCCGAGGGACACCCGGCCACGCGCGAGTTCGTCGCCCGGAGCCTCGCGGACGCCGGCCTGGAGGCGGTCGCCCCCGAGGACCCCCAGCAGGTGTTCGAGCTGTACGCCGCGCAGCGGGCGGACGCGGTCGTGCTCGCGGCGGACCTCGCCGCGGGACCGGCCGGCCCGCTGGCGCAGCAGCTCCGCGCCGCCGATCCCCGCGCGCTGCTGGTGATCGCGGACAAGGAGCACCTGGGCAAGGCGCGCGGGCTCGCCGCGGTGCTCCCCCTGAAGCCGAACGCCTACGTGGCCGATCCCACGCGCCGCGAGCTGGTGGACAAGGTCCAGCAGCTCGTGGCGCAGGCCGCCGCCGCCGCGCGCGCCCGGCTGCGGGGCGCGGCGCTGGTGCTGTCGCGGGCGCCCGCCGCGCGCGGCGAGGTGCGGCCGGGCGTGGTGGCCCGGCTGCTGCACCAGATCTGGCGCTCGGCGGCGGAGGGGGTGCTGGTGCTGGAGCAGCCGGCCGGGCCGGCGCAGCGGATCTTCTTCCAGCGCGGGGCGCCGGTGGCGCTCCAGTCCGACGACCCCGCCGACGCGCTGCTGCGCTGGCTGCGCGAGGCCGGGCGGATCGACGCGGCCGCGCAGCGCGCGGCGGTGGAGGGGATGGCGAGCGGGCTCAGCCCCGGCGCCGCGCTGGTGGCGGCGGGCGTGCTCGAGCCCGGCGAGCCGCTCTCGGCGGCGCTGCGCGCGCACCTGGAGGCGCTGGCGGCGCGGGCGGTCGGCGCGCGCGAGGGCCGGTGGCGCTTCCACGCCGGCGGCGAGTTCGCCGGGGAGGTCCACGCCACGCCGGTGCTCCCGCTGCGCGCCATCCTCGAGGGCGCCCGCGGCGGCATCCCGGCGCGGCACTTCTCCGAGGCGCTGCGCGCGGTCACCGACGCGTACCCGGTCCGGACCGGTGACTTCCAGCAGATCCTCCCCGCGGCCGGCCTCTCCAGCGGCGACCTGCGCCTGGCGGTCTCCATCGACGGCCGGACCCGCATGCGCGACTGGCTGGAGGCCCGGCGCACCGAGCTGCGCGACGCGCTCACGCTGCTGTGGTTCCTGTCGATGGTGGGCGCGGTGGCGTTCCACGAGGCGCCGGAGGCCGGCGACGCCGTGTACGGCAACGCGCCCGCCCCGCCCCGCCGCCGCCCCCTGCCCGCCGACCGCGCCGAGGCGGTGCGCCAGGCGGCGCTGCAGATCCTGCCCGGCAGCTACTTCCGCGCGCTCGGGGTGGACATCTCCGCCGGGCCCGCGGAGATCGAGGCCGCCTACCGCGAGGTCGCCGGCCGCTTCCACCCCGACGCGTTCGCGCAGTTCGAGGTGGGCGATCTCGAGGACCTGCTCGCCGCGGTGCAGGACAAGGTGACCGCCGCGTACAAGGTGCTGTCCACCCCCGAGAAGCGCGAGGCGTACCTGTCGTTCCTGATGCTGCGCTACGAGCTGTCCGGCGTGCGCCGCCCCGGGATCGACGTGGCGGCGGAGATCGCGCTGAAGCGCGGCGAGCGCGCGCTGCGCGCGCGGCGCATCTCCGACGCGCTGGCCGCGTTCCGCGAGGCGGTGGAGCGGAACCCGCGGGAGCCCGAGTACCTGGCCATGCTCGGCTTCGCGGCGCTGCACGATCCCGCGCTCCCCCCCGGCGAGCGGGCGCAGGAGGCGCGCCGCCAGGCGAGGAAGGCGCTCTCGCTCGCCCCCGACGGCGGCCGCGCCGCCGCGGTGCTGGCGCTCGCCGAGGCCGCGCTGGGCGAGGTGGCGGAGGCGCGCCGGGTGACGCTCGCCGCGCTGAAGGCGCAGCCCGACCGCGAGCTGCTGAAGCAGGTGCTGCACCGGCTGAACGCGGCGTGAGCGGGCCGGGAGGCCGCACGTCGGTCTCACGGCGACCGCGCGCGCCGCGGGACAGGTCGCCGTCGAGCCAGTCCACGGAGCTGGGCTTCGCGCCAGGCTCCACCGCTCGCAGTTCGACAGGCTCACTGCGAGCGGACTCTGAATGACCCGCGGCCTCGACCCGGCTGGGCACAGGCGCATGAAATGAAACGACGCGCCCGGGTTCCGACGAGGCGGCGTCGGGCGAGTCGGCCGCCGGAACCGCCGGAGCCACAGCGGCCCGGAGTGGAACCACCTCCGGAACCGGCGCCCCTACGCCGCCACCGTCCGCGACGCCTTCTCGCCCTCGTGCACCACGCCGGCGAGCGCGGCGATGAAGTCGGGGCGGACCCCGAGGGCGGGCACGCGCAGGTAGAGCGCGGCGCCGGCCTTCTCGGCGGCCTCCTTCGCCAGGATGTCCATGTCGTAGAGCGTCTCGAGGTGCTCCGAGACGAACGCGATGGGCACGGCGACGATGGCGAGGTCCTTCGCGCTGGCCTCGAGGTACTTCACCGTGTCGGGGCCGAGCCACTTCGCCGGGCCGACGCGGCTCTGGTAGGTGAGCTGCCAGTCGGCGGCGCCGGCGCGGCGCGCGGTCTCGCGGGCGGAGTGCTCGACGTACTTCGGATACGGGTCGCCCTTGCGCACCTGGCTCATGGGCAGGCCGTGCGCGCTGAACACCACCCGCGTGCGGCCGCGCAGCGCGGCGGGGACGCGCTCCAGCGTCTCGCGCAGCGCGGCGGCCGAGGCGTCCAGGTAGCCCTCGTGGTCGTGCCAGGTGCAGACCTCGGCGAGCGGGCGATCCTTCGGCCAGAGCCGGCGCAGCTCCAGCAGCGAGCTGAGCGTGGTGGCGTTCGCGTACTGCGGGTACAGCGGCAGCGCCACCGCGCGGGTGGCCCCCGCGGCGAGCGCGTCGCGGACGCCCTCCTCGGTGTTGGGGTGCCCGCAGCGCATGGCGAGGTGGCACGAGTACCCGGGGCCGAGCGCGGCCTGGAGCGCGCGCGCCTGCGCCTCGGTGCCCTCCACCAGCGGCGACTTGCCGCCGATGAGCTGGTACTTCTCCGCCGACGACGGCGCGCGCGTGCGCGAGATGAGCTTCGCGATGGGCTTGCGGAACGGGCCGAACGGCGCCGTGATCACCAGCGGGTCGGAGAACAGCTCGTAGAGGTACGGCTCGACCTCCGCGAGGTTCCTCGGCCCGCCGAGGTTCATGAGGAAGACGGCGGTGTGGCTCATGCGGCTCCCCGGCGGCGGCGCGTCGGCGCCCGCGGCTACACCGTGCGCGAGAACTGCTTCTTGCCGCCTTCCTTCTTGAGGTAGGCGTCGAACAGCATGGCCACGTTGCGGACCAGGAGCTGCCCGAGCGGCGTCACCTTCAGCACGTCGCCGTCGAACGTGACGAGCCCGTCGTCCTCCAGCTCCTTCACGCCCGCGCGCAGGTCGGCCTCGATGGCCGCCCGGCCCTCCGGCCCGAACTTCTCCGCGATCTCGCGGAGGTCGAGGCGGAGCAGGCACATGACGCGGTTGATGGTGAACCGCCGCATCACGTCGTCCGCGGACATGGAGGCGCCGCGGTCCACCGGGATCACCCCGGCGTCGACCTTCGCCTCCCAGTCCTTCAGCTTGTGCGCGTTCTGCGCGTACGCGCCGCCGATGTCCGAGATCGAGGTCATCCCGAACGCCACGGTGTCGTCGGCCGGGCGGACCGTGTAGCCCTGGAAGTTGCGGTACAGGTACCCGCCGCTCTGGGCCACCGCCAGCTCGTCCGACTCCAGCGCGAAGTGGTCGAGCCCGATGAGCCGGTACCCGGCGCCGGTGAACGCCTCCACCGCCGACAGGAACAGCTCGACGCGCTGCTCGGTCTTCGGCAGCGCCTCCTGCGGCAGCAGGCGCTGGTGCGGCTTCGACCACGGCACGTAGGCGAAGCCGAACACCGCCATGCGGTCCGGGTGGATGGCGAGGATGCGCTCGAGCGTCTTCTTCCAGGTGTCCGGCGTCTGGTAGGGCAGCCCGTAGATGAGGTCGAGGTTGACGCCCTTGAAGCCGTTGTCGCGCGCGGCCTGCACCAGGTCGGCGGTCTCCTTCTCGCCCTGGATGCGCCCGACCACCTCCTGCACCCGCGCGTCGAAGTCCTGCACGCCCATCGAGATGCGGTTGAACCCGAGCTTCGCCAGCACCTCGATCTGCGAGCGGGTGGTGATGGCCGGGTCGATCTCGATCGCCTTCTCGGCGTCGGACGTGAAGGTGAAGTGGCGCGCCAGGATGTCGTGGCAGCGCACCAGCTGCTTCTCGTCGAGGAACGTCGGCGTGCCGCCGCCCCAGTGGAGCTGCGAGGCCGCGCGCCGGTCGGGCAGCTTCGCCGCCACCAGCGCGACCTCCTTCTCGAGCACGTCGAGGTAGGCGTCGGCGCGCGTGCGGTCGTGCGTCGCCACCACGTTGCAGCCGCAGAAGCGGCACATCTCCCGGCAGAACGGGAGGTGCACGTAGATGGAGAGCGGGCCGCCCTGCTGGTTCGCGCGCGCCAGGTGCTCGACGTACTGCGCCGGCCCGAACGCCTCGGTCCACTCCGGCGCCGTCGGGTAGCTGGTGTAGCGCGGCCCGGGCCGGTCGTACTTCTTGATGAGCTGCGTGGACGGGATCTGGATCACGCCGATCGCCTCACTTCCACCCGAAGGCGTGGACCGCGTCCACCACCGCCTTCACGTTCTCGGTCGGGGTCCCCACCTGGATCCCGTGGCCGAGGTTGAAGATGTAACCGGGGGTCGGCCCGGCCGCCCGGAGCAGCTGCTGGGCCCGGGCCACCGCCACCTCGCGCGGCCCGAGGAGCAGCGTCGAGTCGTAGTTGCCCTGCACCGCCACGCCCGGCAGCCGGGCGCGCGCCTCGTCGATGGGGATGCGCCAGTCCACCGAGATGACGTCGTAGCCGAGCTTCGCCATCCGCTCGAGGTGCGCGGTGGTGCCGGTGGAGAACAGGATCGACGGCACGCCGGTCTTCCGCACCGCCTCGGCGATGCGGGCGAGGTACGGGAAGCTGAACTCCTCGAGGTCCTCGCGGGCCAGCTCGCCCAGCCAGCTCTCGAAGATCTGGGCCGCCTGCGCGCCGGCCGCCACCTGCTCCTCGATCTGCACGATCGCGGCCTGGGTGAGCTTCTCGAACAGCGCGTGCGCGGTCGCCGGCTCGGCGTACAGCATGGTCTTCAGCCGGGTGAAGCCCTGGCTCCCGCCCTCGACGGCGTAGCTCGCCACCGTGAACGGCCCGCCCACGAAGCCGATGAGCGGCACGCGGTCGGCGAGCGCCGTGCGGATGGCGCGCACGCCGTCGAGCACGTACTGCAGGTCCTTCTTCGGGACCGGCACGCGCAGCGCGTCCACGTCGGCGCGGGTGCGCACCGGGTTGCCGATCTTCGGCCCGCCGTCGCCCTTGCCCTTCTCGCCCTTCTCGAACGAGAGGTCGAGGCCCATGGCCGGCAGGTGGACCAGGATGTCGGAGAACAGGATGGCGGCGTCGAAGCCGAACTCGTCGATGGGCGCGACCGTCACCTGGGCGATGAGCTCCGGCGAGCGGCACAGCTCGAGGAAGCTCACCTTCTGGCGGATGGCGCGGTAGGACGGCTGGTAGCGGCCGGCCTGGCGCATCATCCAGACGGGAACGCGGTCGACGGGCTCACGACGGCACGCGGCGAGGAATGGGTGGGTCATGGGGGCCGCCATCTTAGTCCAGGTCCCCTCGAAACACACACCGTTCGGGTCCATGTTCCCGTGACCCGCCGGCGGGCCCTCCCCGCCCCCGGCGCCCGGGGACCGGGGGCGGCCGGCCGTGCGGGCGGCCGGGTCAGGACGCCAGCGCCGCGACCGCGGCCGCGGCGGTGATCCCGGCCACCCGGACCGTCTTCCGCCGACCGGTCTCGCCGCGGAGGAGCACCACGTCGGCCCGCCGGACCCCCAGCGCCACGGCCAGGAACTCCACCAGCGCGGCGTTCGCCGCCCCGTCCACCGGGGGCGCCGCGAGCTGGATCTTGAGCCGGCCGTCGTGCTCGCCCACGGCGCGGGTGCGGGAGGCGCGCGGCTGGACCAGCAGCTCCAGCACCGCCGCGCCGCCCTCGTCGCGCGCCCAGGCCATCAGCGCAGCCCGAGCAGCACGATCTTCGCCTTGTCGGCGAGCTCGACCATGCGCGGGAGGTCCATCACCAGCGTGGCCCCCGCCTCGACCGCGAGCAGGCGGCCGCGCGCCTCGCGCAGCGACACCACCGTGTCCGGGCCGACCGCGGGCAGGTCGAAGCGGCGGTCCTGGTTCGGCTTCACCGCCTTCGCCACCACGAACCCGCCGGACTTCGCCAGCTCGCCGCCGCGGCGGATGCAGGCGTCGGTGCCCTCCAGCGCCTCGACCGCCAGCGCCACCCGGTCCTTCACCACCACGGTCTGGCCGAGGTCGAGCCGGCCGATGCCGCGCGCCAGCTCCAGCCCGTAGCGCGCGTCCTCCAGCTCCTCCGGCGTCGGCTGGTGCCGCCCCAGCACGCCCTCCGGGGCGAGCCGGTCGGCGAGGAACGGGGTCGGGTCGGTGATGGCGACGCCCTCCTCCTCGAGGAAGCGCGCCATGGCCCGCAGCAGGTTGTCGTCGGAGCGGACCGCCACGCGCGCCAGCACCCGCACGCCGGTGGCGTCGAGCATGGCGTCGGCGAAGAAGCGCTTCTTGGTGATGGAGCCGAGCATCACGCACTGGCTCGCCCCGCCGGCGCGCAGCCCCTCCAGCAGGTGGCCGATCTGCCCCAGCTTCACCCAGGTGATCGCGTCCACCTGCTTCGCCAGCTCGGGGTCGGTCTCGGACTTGTGCGCGACCGCCACCACGCGGTGGCCGGCACGGCGCGCGCTCTCCGCGAACAGGAGGGGGAACCGCCCGCCGCCGGCGATGAGGCCGATGGTCGCCACCGCTACCTCGTGATGCCGCGCTGCGAGCCCTTCAGGAAGGCGATGAAGTGGTCGGTCTCGGGGTGGCCGGCCAGCTCCGCGTCGAGCTGCGCGATCGCCTCGGCCAGGCCGAGGCTCGAGCGGAACACGATCTTGTACGCCTGCTTCACGCGGCCGATCTGCTCCTCGGTCATCCCCGCGCGCTGCATGCCGATGGTGTTCAGGCCGGCCAGCTCGCCGCGCGCGCCCGCCACCGTGCAGTACGGCGCCACGTCCATGGCGACGCCGGTCATGCCGCCCACGAACGCGAGCCGCCCGACGCGGCAGAACTGGTGCGAGGCGGACAGCCCGCCGAAGTGCACGTGGTCCTCGATGAGCACGTGGCCGGCGATGGCGACCGAGTTCGCGATGATGGCGCCGTCGCCCACGTTGCAGTCGTGGCCGATGTGGCTGCTCGCCATGAACAGGCCGCCCGAGCCGATGCGGGTCACCCCGCCGCCGCCGGCGGTCCCGAGGTTCACGGTGGCGAACTCGCGGAACGTGTTGCGGTCGCCGATGACGAGCGCGGTGTCCTCGCCCCGGTACTTCAGGTCCTGCGGGATGCCGCCGATGACCGCGTGCGGGAAGATCCGGTTCGACGCGCCCAGCGTGGTCCGGCCGGTGACGACCGCGTGCGGGCCGACCGAGTTGCCGGGGCCCATGCGCACCATCGGGCCGATCACGGCGTAGGGGCCGATGTCGCAGGACGGATCGACCTGCGCGCCGGCCTCGACGATGGCGGTGGGGTGGATGGCCATGATGACGCCCGTGCTCCTCGGTGCTCTGCTACTGCTCGCGGTCGGCGAGCATCGCCATGAACTCGGCCTCGGCGACCACCTGGCCGTCGACCCGCGCGACGCCGCGCTGCTTCCACACGGCGCCCTTGTGCTTCGTGACCTCGACCTCGAGCTCGAGCCGGTCGCCCGGCACCACCGGGCGGCGGAAGCGCGCCCCGTCGATGCCCATGAGGTAGGTGATCTTGTCGTTCACCTCCTCGGGCTTCATCGACATGGTGGCGAGCAGCGCGGCGGCCTGGGCCAGCGCCTCCAGGATGAGCACGCCCGGCATCACCGGCTGCGCCGGGAAGTGGCCCTGGAAGAACGGCTCGTTCATGGTGACGCCCTTCAGCGCCACCACCCGCCTGTTCGGCTCGAACTCGACCACCCGGTCGACCAGCAGGAACGGCGGCCGGTGCGGCAGCAGCTTCTGGATGCCGACCACGTCCAGGATGGGTTTGCGCTCCGCGGTCTCGCTCATGGCTCGTCCTCGCCGGCGTCGGCGCGCAGCCGCTCCACCTCGCGGCGCAGCTGGCGCAGCTCCTTGCGCATGTCGGCGAGGTGCTCGAGCGCCGCCACGCTCTTCAGCCACTCCGCGTGCGGGCGGGCCGGCGAGCCGGAGACCGCCGCGCCCGGCTCGAGGTCGCTCGACACGCCGGACTGGGCGCCGATCTTCGCGCCGTCGCCGATGTGGAGGTGGCCCACGATGCCGACCTGGCCGGCCGCCACCACGCCCATGCCGAGCTTGGTGGAGCCGGCGATGCCCACCTGCGAGACGAGCAGGCAGAGCGGGCCGACCTCGACGTTGTGGGCGATCTGCACCAGGTTGTCGACCTTGGCGCCGCGGCCGATGCGCGTGGTGCCGAGGGTGGCGCGGTCCACGCAGGTGTTCGCGCCCAGCTCCACGTCGTCCTCGACGACCACGTTCCCGACCTGCGGGACCTTGTAGTGGCGCGGGCCCTTGCCCTCGCCCTCCGGGTCGAACGCGAACCCGAAGCCGTCGGAGCCGATCACGCAGCCCGGCTGCAGGATGACGCGGTTGCCGACGGCGCAGCGCTCGCGCACCACCACGTTGTGGTACAGCACGCAGTCCTCGCCCACCCGCGCCCCGTCGGCCACGTGCACGCCCGGGAACAGGATGGTCCGGGCGCCCACCTGCGCGTCCGGCCCCACGCACGCGAGCGGCATCACCTGCGCGCTCGGGTGGACCCGGGCGGTCGGGTGGATCACCGCGGTCGGCGCCACCTCCGGCACCGCCTCGCGCGGCGGGTGGAACAGCGTCGAGATCTTCGCGAAGGCGAGGTAGGCGTTCGCGACGCGCAGCACCGCGCGGCCGGCCGGGACCTGCTCGTCCGGCTCGACCACCACCGCGCCGGCGCGCGAGGCCTCGAAGGCCTTGCGGTACTTGCGGTTCGAGAAGAAGGAGACCTCCGCCGCGGTGGCCTCCTCGAGCGGCGCGATGCCCTCGAGCCGCAGCTTCCCGTCGCCCTCCGCCTCGCCGCCGACGCGGGCGGCGAGCTCCGCGAGCGTGTAGGACGCCACGGCCGCGCCTACTTCTTCCCGGCGGCCGGCTTGGCCGGCTCGGCCTTCTTCGCCTGCCCGCCGGCCTTGCTCCCGGCGCCGAAGCGGGCGTTGTACTTGCGGACCAGCTCGTTGGTGAGGTCGAGCGACTGCGGCGCGTAGACGATGCCCGCGTCGTTGCGCTCGAAGACCATGGTGAACCCGTCCGCCTCGGCGATCTCGCGGATGACGCCGGTCATCTTGTCCACGATGCCGCGCATCACCTCGCCCTCGCGCTGCGACAGGTCCTTCTGCAGCTGCACGAACAGCTGCTGCAGCTCCATCGCCTTCCGGTCGAGCTCGGCGGCCTTGTCCTTCTTCGCCTGGTCGGCCATGACCACGGCCTGCTTGTCGAAGTCGGTCTTGAGCTTGTCGAACTCGGCCTTCTTCTGGTCGATGACCTTCTGCTTCTCGTCGAAGTCCTTCTTCAGCACGGCGGTGGCGGACTTGCCCTCGTCCACCTCGCGGATGGCGCGCTGCAGGTCCACGAAGCCGAACTTGGCCTCGGCGCGGGCGGCGGTGGCGGAGAGGAGGAGGGCCAGCAGGGAGAGGCGAGCGAGAGTGCGCATGGCGGGTCCTTCGGTGGATCAGAAGAAGTTGCCGATGGTGAACTGGAAGTCGAGCGCCTGATCGACGTATTCGCCGGTCAGCTTGTCCTTGCGGCGATTCAGCGGGATGCCCCACTCGAACCGGAGCGGGCCGATGGGGCTGAACCACCGGAAGCCGAACCCGACGGACTTGTAGAGCGACAGCGGGACGTCGGGATCGGAGAACTTGCCGCGGGCGAACGCGTTGCCCATGTCGCTGAACAGCACCCCGCGCACGCCCACCTTCTCGACGATGGGGAACTCGAGCTCGAGGTTCAGGACGAGCTGCTTGTCGCCGCCGACCGCCAGCGGGTAGAGCGCGGACGACGGGTTGCGCGAGCGGCCCACGTCCTCCGCCGGCGCGATGGAGAGGTAGCGGTAGCCGCGCAGCGAGTTGATGCCGCCGACGTAGTACAGCTCGGAGATGGGCACCTGGTGCGAGGCGTCCCAGTTGCGGATGTAGCCGAGCGTCAGCTTGGCGCGGGCGATGAGGCCGAGGAACACCGGCCGGTACCAGCGCGCGTCGAGCGCGTACCGGGTGAACAGGTTCACGTTCTGGCCGAACGCCCACTGCGGCGCCATGAACGGCGGGGCGGCCTCGGCGCTGGTGGAGACGAACCAGCCGCGCGACGGGAACAGGCGGTTGTCGCGCTTGTCCCACTGCAGCGAGAGGCGCAGCGCGCTGGTGGTGCCGGACTTGAACTGGTTCGCGTAGAGCAGGCCGGAGTCGGAGGCCGACACCGACACGTACTCGTTCGTGTAGGTGGCGAACAGGCGCAGGTCGTCGAGCTTCCGCGCGAACGACCACCACGGGTAGAGGCCGGAGAGCTCGTAGCCCCAGGTCATCGAGCCGCCGATGGCCCGCCGGGTGAACGTGGTGTAGTAGCCCTCGGTCGCGTACAGGTCGAAGGCGAACGTCCAGCGCGTGTCGAGGAAGTACGGCTCGACGAACTGGATCTGCCCGAGCTGGCGGATCGACGACCACTGCACCTGCAGCGAGAGCGTCTGGCCCCAGCCGAAGAAGTTGTTCTGCGAGATCTGGCCGGTGAGGATGAAGTTCTCGTAGGACGAGAAGCCGGCGCCGACCTGGAAGGTGCCGGTGGCCTTCTCCTTCACCTCCACCGTGGCGACGATGGTGTCGTCCTTGCTGCCCTTCTTGGTGGTGATCTCGACCGTCTCGAAGAAGCCCAGCGCGGTGATGCGCTGCTTCGACGCCTTGATCCCGGTGCCGCTGTAGAGCTCGCCCTCGTAGATCCGCAGCTCGCGGCGGATCACCTTGTCGCGCGTCTTGTCGTTGCCGATGATCTCGATGCGCTCGAAGTGGACCTTCGGGCCGGGCTGCACCTCGAAGTTGATGTCCACGATGCGGCGCTTCGGGTCGGTGTTCGTCAGCGGGGTGACGTTCGCGTAGGCGTACCCCATGTCCTTGTAGAGGTCGCCGATGGCGAAGATGTCGGCGCCCACCTTGGAGCGCATGAACAGGTCGCCGGTCTTGGTGCGGACCATGCGCTTCAGCACCGGCTCGCGGTCGAGGAGCTGCCCGCTGAACTCGACCTTGCCGATGTCGTACTTCTCGCCCTCCTCCACCGGGATGGTGATGAAGAGGAACCGGCGGTCCGGCGAGAGCGCGACGGACGGCTTCCCCACCTTCACCGTCACGTAGCCCTTGTCCATGTAGACGGCCTGGACGGACTGGAGGTCGTGCTGGAACGCCTCCTCCTTGTACGTGCCGGTGGAGTTCAGGAACGACAGGAGGTTGCCCTCCTGCGTCTGCATGAACGGGGTGATGTCGTCCTTCGGGACGTGGTCGTTCCCGAGGAAGCGGATCTCCTTCACCTGGACCTTGGCCTTCTCGTCCACGGTGTAGATCACGTCCGCCTGGTTGTCGGGGAGGTCCACGACCTTCCAGGTCACGTCGGCGAGGTAGTACCCCTTCTCGACGTACTTCTCCTGGATCTTCTTCACGTCCTTGCGGACGACGGCCAGGTCGAGCACCGCGTAGGGCTTCAGCTCGACGGTGTCCTTGAGGTCGTCCTTGGAGAGCGCCTCGTTCCCGACGATCTTCGCCTCGTGGACGGTGGGCCGCTCCACCACCTTGTAGACGAGGACGGGCGACGCCTCCGGCCCCTCCAGCTCGGCGGTCGCGTCCGAGAACAGGCCCAGGCGCATGATGCCGCGCAGGTCCTGGTCCACCTTCTTGGGGTCGAGCGGCTCGCCCTTCTTGCTGGAGATGGTCGCGCGGATCGCGTCCACCTCGACGCGCCGGTTGCCCTCGATGCGGACGTCGGACAGCACGGCGTCGGCGCCGCGCGCGAGCGCGGGCGCAGCGGCCAGGAGCAGCGCCGCGAGCAGGACGGGGACGCTGAGCAGGTGGCGCGTCACGGAGCCGCGGAATCTAAACCGGCCCCTGGAAAACCTCAAACACTCTTGCGCCGTGGCCTGCCCCGTCGCCGGGCGACGCGGGGCGGGGGTCGCGGGGCGCGTCAAGCGAGCCGTCCCTGGACCAGGCGGAGGCGGCGCGGCAGCGCCGCGGCGAGCCGCTCGTTGTGCGTCACCACCACCGCGGTGATTCCCATCCGGACGTTCAGGTCTGCGAGCAAGGCGTGGATCCCCTCGGCGGTCTGCGGGTCGAGGTTGCCGGTCGGCTCGTCGGCGAGCAGGAGCTTCGGCTGGAGGCACAGCGCGCGGGCCAGGGCGACGCGCTGCTGCTCGCCCCCGGACAGCTCGCCGGGCCGGTGCTCCATCCGCTCGCCCAGGCCGACCGTCTCCAGCATCTCGGCGGCGCGGCGGCGGGCCTCGCCGCGGGCCACCCGCCGGATGAGCGCCGGCATCATGGCGTTCTCCAGCGCGGTGAACTCGGGCAGCAGGTGGTGGCTCTGGAACACGAAGCCGATGGTCTGGTTCCGGAACGCGGCCAGGCCGTCCTCGCCGCGCCCGAACACGTCCTCGCCCTCGAACAGGACCCGCCCGCGGGTGGGCACGTCGAGGGCGCCCAGCAGGTGCAGGAAGGTGCTCTTGCCGGCGCCGGACGGGCCGGTGAGCGCCACCAGCTCGCCCGCGGCGATCTCCAGGTCGATCCCGCGGAGCACCTCCAGGCGCTTCTCGCCCATGAGGTAGGTCTTCCCCAGGCCCTCGATGCGGATGAGCGGCGCGGCCTGCATCACTCGTCCCGCAGCCCGTCCACCGGGTGGAGGCGGGCCGCCTTGGTGGCGGGGTAGATGGTGGCGAGGTACGAGAGCGCGAGCGCGGCCAGCCCAACCAGCGTGAACTGCGCGCCGTCGAGCAGCACCGGCAGGTTGGAGATGTAGTACACGCCCGGGTCGAGCGGGATGCCGACCTTGTCGATGAGGAGGCAGGTGCCGAGGCCGAGCAGCAGGCCGAAGACCGTGCCCACCGCCCCGATCACCACGCCCTCCACCACGAAGATCTTCATGACGCTGGGCACCCCGGCGCCCATCGACTTCAGCACCGCGATCTCGCGCCGCTTCTCCAGCACCTGCATGATGAGCGTGGCGACGATGATGAAGCTCGCCACCAGCACGATGAAGCCGAGGATCACCGCCATCACCACCTTCTCCATCTGCAGCGCGGAGAAGAGGCTGCGGTTCAGCTCGCCCCAGTCCTTGGCGCGGTAGGGCCAGCCACCCAGCGCGAACACCACCCGGCCCATCACCGAGCGCGCCGCGTCGGCGTCGCGCACCTTCACCTCGAGCCCGGTGACCGTCTCGACCCCGAAGAACCGCTGCGCCTCGGCGAGCGAGATGTACGCGAACTTGGAGTCGTACTCGTACATGCCGCTGTAGAACACCGCCGCCACGCGGAACGGCCGGCTCTTCGGCTGCGGCCCGCCCGGGCCCAGGTCGCCGAACGGCGACACCAGGTTCACCTGGTCGCCCACGAAGACCCGGAGCGCGTGCGCCAGCTCGCGCCCGATCACGATGCCGGGCAGCGGGCGGCCGGGGCGCGGCCGCTCCGGCGCCGCGCTCCCGGGGTCGCCGCCGTCGCGGGGCAGCGGGATCTCCGCCGGCGCGTCCAGCCACTCCAGCCGGCCGTCCTGCACGCTCGCGGGCAGGTCGGTGACCGACCCGATGGTCTTCACGTCGATGCCCTTCAGGATGGCGCCGGTCAGGTTCTGGCCGGTGGAGAGCATCACCTCGTTGTAGAGGAACGGCGTGGCCGCCTCGACGCCGCGCACCCCGAGCACCGTCTCGCGGATGCGGCGCCAGTCGCCGAAGTCGTCCTGGCCGTAGCTCAGCACCATGCCGTGCGCGGTGTGGCCCAGGATCTTCTTCTTCAGGTCGGCCTCGAAGCCGCTCATCACCGAGAGCACCACGGTGAGCGCCCACACCCCGATGGCGACGCCGCCGATCGAGATGAGCGTCATGAGCAGCGTGGCCGGCATGCGCGGGCGGTGGAACAGCTCGCCGCGGCGGTAGGCGCGCCGCTCCCGCGCGTCGCGGACCAGCGACCAGGCCAGCGCGAGCAGCAGGCCCGGGAGCAGCCCGGTCACCACCACCGCGAACAGCGCCGCGAGCGCCTTCGGCGAGAGCTTCAGGTGGCTGCGCGCCACGAACAGCTCGTAGGAGAGCGAGGCGTCCACCCGGCCGGCGCCGGCCAGCAGGTACGCGAGGCTCGCCCCCGCGAACACCGCCACCGCCGAGAGCAGGCCGGCCCCGAGCAGCCCGAGCACCACCACCAGCGTGCCCTGGGCCTCGAGCGCCTGGATCGCGCCCACCGCGCCGCGGACGCCGGGGGGCAGCACGCCCACCAGCACCGCGACCACCGCGGTCCACAGCAGCGTGGCGGCGGAGAGCTCGTAGAACGCGAGGCGCCGCCCCACCCGCGCGGCCGCCGCGCCGAACGCGCCGCCGAGCGCGGCGCCGGCGAGCGCGGCCAGGCCGCTCGCGAGCGGCGTGGGCAGGCCGAGCCGGTCGCCGAAGAACGCGTGGGCCACGGGGGCGAGCGCGGCGGCGCCGAACACGCCGACCAGCACCAGCGCGAACGCGGCGAAGGAGAAGACCGGCGGCACGGGGTGCGCGGCGCCGTCGTGGGAGGCGCCGGGCGCCGGCGCCGGACGGGGGCCGGGCTCGGAGCCGGGCCGGTGCGGGACGGGATCGGACAAGGTCAGTCGCGGGACTTCAGCAGCGGGAACAGGATCACGTCGCGGATCGACGCGGAGTCGGTGAAGAGCATGGCCAGGCGGTCGATGCCGATCCCCTCGCCCGCGGTGGGCGGCATGCCGTGCTCCAGCGCGCGGACGAAGTCCTCGTCGTAGGGCATGGCCTCCTCGTCGCCGGCGGCCTTGGCGCGCATCTGCGCCTCGAAGCGCGCGCGCTGGTCGGCCGGGTCGTTCAGCTCGGAGAACGCGTTCGCGAGCTCCATCCCGGCGGCGAACAGCTCGAAGCGGTCCACCAGCCGCGGGTCGGCGTCGCGCCGGCGGGAGAGCGGGCTCGTCTCCAGCGGGAAGTCCACCACGAACGCGGGCCGGTCCGTGGGGAGCTGCGGCTCGCCGAAGATCTCGAACGCGAGCGCCACCGCCTCGCCCGGCGTCTTCTTCGCGGCCTGCTCCAGCTTCCAGGCGTCCTCGGAGTCGTTCTCCCGGGCGGCGGCGCGCGAGAGCGCCTCGGCCAGCCCGCGGCCGGCCAGCGCGTCGTCCGGCGCCAGCCCCAGCGCCCGCGCGCCCACCTCCAGCATGGACACGCGCGGGTACGGCGGGGTCAGGTCGATGGCCTGGCCCTGGAACGTCACCACCGGCCCGCCGGTCACCTCCACCGCGAGCTGGTGCATCAGCTCCTCGGTGAGGCGCATCAGGTCCTCGTGCGTGGCGTACGCCTGGTAGAACTCGATGGAGGTGAACTCCGGGTTGTGGCGCCGGTCGATCCCCTCGTTGCGCCAGATCCGGCCGATCTCGTAGACGCGGTCGAGGCCGCCCACCACCAGCCGCTTCAGGTGCAGCTCGGTGGCGATGCGGAGCTTCAGGTCGAGGTCGAGCGCGTTGTGGTGCGTCTCGAACGGCCGCGCCGCCGCCCCGCCCGCCTCCTCCGGCTTGTGCAGCGTGGGCGTCTCGACCTCGAGGTAGCCGCGCGCGTCCAGGAAGCGGCGGATGCCGGAGACGATGCGGGCGCGCTTCACGAACGCCTCGCGCACGCCCGGCGTGACCACCAGGTCCACGTAGCGCTGGCGGTACCGCTGCTCCACGTCGGTCAGGCCGTGCCACTTCTCCGGCAGCGGGCGCGTCGCCTTGGTGAGGATGGTGAACGACCGCGCCTCCAGCGTCAGCTCGCCGGTCTTGGTGCGGGTGGCCGGGCCCTCCGCGCCCACGATGTCGCCGATGTCGAGCAGCTTGAAGACCTCGAACGCCTGGTCTCCGACCCGGTCCTTCTTCACCCAGACCTGCAGCTCGGCGGAGCGGTCGCGGACGCGCAGGAACGCGGCCTTTCCGAAGGAGCGGACCGCGAGGACGCGACCGGCGAGCGACCAGTCGCCCGGGTCCTTCGCGATCTCCTCGGCGGGCTGGTCGCCGTAGCGGCGCAGCAGCTCGTCCGCGAGGTGGCGGGGCTGCCAGCCGTTTCCGAAGGGGTTCACGCCGAGGGCGCGGAGCGCCTCGGCCTTCTTCAGACGCTGCGCGATGATCTCGCGCTCGGTCGTTCCAAGTTCGTCGGCCATCGGGTGCGGAATCTCTCGGATCCTCGGAGGAATCTCCGGGGAGCTGCGTGCGGGGGAGGCTAGTCGGGTCGGCGCGGGGCGTCAACGCGGGATGCGCCCGGCCGCGGCCGCGCCGAGGGCGATCGCGACGACCGGCGGCCGACGGGCTCCGGCCGGCGCGCGACCGTCACCGCGGCGCGTACACCGTGTAGTCGATCTCGGGGAAGATGTTGTCCTTCTGCTCGACGTGGGCGAGCCACCCCTCGTCGATCCGGCCGGCGCGGAGCTGGTCGTGGAGCCGCGTGAAGCGGAGCACGTGCTCCTTGGTGCGCCGGATGGCGTAGTCCACCATGGTGCCGGTCTTCATGATGAAGGCCCAGTCGGACGACTGCGCCAGCAGGAGCTCGCGCGCCGCCTGCGAGAGCGCGCGGCGCTCCAGCTCGGTGGGCTGCTTGTGGTCGCGCGCCAGCGCGATCATCCGCTCGGCCGCCTTGTGCAGGTGGCGGTAGATCCAGTCGTTCGACCCGTCCAGCCACACGCCGGCGTAGCCGCCGGCGCCCCAGGAGCAGAGCGGCGGCGTGGCGAGCTGCTGCTCGGGGTTCTCGCGCAGGTAGTCGCCGGGCGTGGCCAGCCGGAAGACGCGCTGGTCGTAGGCGGTCTTCCGCACGAGGTAGTCGATGAACATCGGCCCCTCGTACCACCAGTGGCCGTACAGCTCCGCGTCGTAGGGCGACACGACGATGGGGCGAACGCCGCCCATCCGCGAGGCGAGGTGCTCGATCTGCCGCTCGCGGTTGAACATGAAGTTGCCGGCGTGCTGCGCGGCCCGCTCGCGCGCGCGGCCCGGGTCGTAGGGCTCCTTGTGCGCGGTCCGGCCGGTGATCCGGAAGTACTTGATGCCGACGTTCTTCCGCTGCCCGGTGGGCTGGATGTACGGCCGGACGTAGTCGAGGTCGAGGTCCCAGCCCACGTCCCGGTAGAACTCGCGGTAGTCGGGATCGCCCGGGTAGCCGGACTCGGCGCTCCACACCTGCATCGAGGACTCGGCGTCGCGTCCGAACGCGGCCGGGCCGGTGGGCGTGTAGACCGGCGCGTAGACGCCGTAGCGCGGGCGCGGCGTGGCGTCGGTGATGCCGTGGGTGTCCACGAAGAAGTAGCGGATGTTCTGCTCGGCCAGGTACGCGTCGAGGCCGGGGAAGTAGCCGCACTCCGGCAGCCAGATGCCGGCCGGATCCCGGCCGAAGTGGCGGCGGTGGTGCGCCACCGCGACCGCGAGCTGCGCGCGCACGGCCTCCGGGTACTCCTGCATGAGCGGCAAGAACCCGTGCGTCGCGCCGCAGGTGACGATCTCGAGCCGGCCCGCGTCCTCGAGGCGCTTGAAGGCGCCCACCAGGTCGCGGCGGTAGCGATCCCCGAACAGCCCCCGCAGCGCCCGGAACTCCTGCTGGTAGTGGAGCGCCAGGCCGTGGAACGTCGCGTCCTTGCGGGTGCGGTGGACCTCCTTGTCCGCGAGCTCGCACAGCTTGTCGAGCCGCCGCGCGTAGCGCGACATGAGCAGCTCGTCGCGGAGCATGGCGACGAGCGGCGGCGTCATCGTCATCGAGACGCGGAACGGCACGCCCTCGTCGGTGAGCCGGTCGAACGCCTGCAACAGCGGGAGGTAGGTCTCCGAGATGGCCTCGTAGAGCCAGTCCTCCTCCAGGAAGTCGTCGTACTCGGGGTGCCGCACGAACGGCAGGTGCGCGTGGAGCTGGAGCGCCACGTAGCCGCGCACGTCGGTCATCTACTTCTCCCTCGGCTCGACGGGCCGGCCCGGCGACGACGGCGCCGCGGTCGGGGACGACGGCCGCCCCCCCATCCCGCCCGCGCTCCCGCCCCACACCGGCGCGCTGCCGAAGCGCGACCAGTCGGACAGGCGCGCCAGCAGCGCGCGCACCTCGTCGGAGAACGGGCCGCCCGCGTGGCCCGGCCCGAGCAGGCGGCCGAGCGGCATGTCCCACGGGATGCGCACGAACCGGTCGTCCACCACGCCCGACGGGCCGATCGGCGGCAGGCCCACCGGGTTGGACGGACGGGCGAGCAGGCGCTCGGCGCCCCGCCGATCGACCACGTGGATCTCGGCGCGGTAGGCCCGCCCCGGCTCGAGGTCGTGCACGTAGTAGCCGCGCGACTCGAGCGCGAAGTCGATCACCCGGACGCGCTCCCAGCCCGCGCCGCTCCGCGCGAAGACCCACAGCTGCGAGCGCCCGTGCTCCAGCCCCTGGAACGCGGCGTCCAGCGTGTCGCCGGACCAGTCCCAGTAGAGGAAGAGCGTGTGCGGGTCGCGGGGGAGCGCGACGAACGCATCGTCGCCGTAGCCCCAGGGCAGCTCCCCAAGCCCCTCGTCGTACGCGGGCGCGCCGGAGGGCGTGCCCTCGCCCTCCTCGGCGGCGGCCTCCTCGTCCTCCGGCTCCGGCTCGACCAGCGGGTGCGGGGCGTCGCGGACGGCGTCCTCGCCGCGCACCCTCGCCACGAAGAAGCCCTCGGCGTCGGGGACGGCGGCGCGCTTGCGCGCCGTGACCTTCCGCCGCCCGGCGCGGACCCCGGCCNCGGCGCCACCGCCGCCCCGACCGCAGCGCCCGCCACGGCCGCCGCCGCGGTCGCAGCCTTGCCCGCCTTGCGCGCCCGGGCCGGGGCGGCGCCCGCCCTGGCGCCGAC
>NZ_BAZG01000050.1 GCF_000964525.1 Anaeromyxobacter sp. PSR-1 | reverse complement strand
AAGCCCGCGCCGCGCATCGAGCCGGTGCCGGCCGATCCGGGCCGCGCCGCCGAGAGCGTGCTCGGCCTGGTGAAGGACCTCGAGGCCGAGCTCATGCGCGCGCGCGAGCGCGAGGAGGCGCTCCGCGCCGACCTCGACGAGGCGCGCCAGGAGCTGGCCCGCGCCGCCGGCGAGGCGCGCGGGGCCACCGAGCGGCTCGCGGTGGCCGAGAAGGAGCTCGAGGACAAGCGCGGCGTGCTCTCCGACCTGCTCGGCGAGATGGACGCGCTGGAGCAGGAGCGCGACGAGTCGGTGCGCCGCGCGCAGGCGCTCTCCGCGCTCGACGAGGAGCGCGCGCGCCTGCTCGACGAGGTCACCCGCCGCGCCGACGAGGAGGCGCGCGTGCGCGCCGAGCGCGAGCAGGAGGTGGAGCGCCTCTCCGAGGAGCTCCGCGCCGGCGCCGCCGACGGCGCCCGCCTCCGCACCGCGGTGGGCGAGCTGGCCCGCGAGCGCGATCAGCTCGCGGCCGAGCTGGACCGGCTCCGCGCCGAGCGCGACGAGCTCGCCTCGGCGAAGCGGGCGCTCGAGCAGGTGCACGCGGCGCTGGCGCAGGCGCGCGCGCGCCTGGGCTGACGCGCCAATCACCGAGAGAAGACGCCACCCTGTCCGCCTGCGCGGCGGCGGGCCGCGCCGCTCGCACCGGGCGACCATTCGCCGCATGGTGCGGGTGACCCTTCGGGTGAGCGAGGGGCTAGAATCCCCACGCTCGATGGAAGGCGCCGTGGACGGGCGCCGGAGGGACCGGATGGCCAGCTGCCCCCGCATCGCCGCGTGCCCGCTGTTCGCCCAGTTCGCGATGAAGTCGTCCCTGCGCGTGTGGCAGGGCTACTACTGCGAGGGCGACTTCGCGCGCTGCGAGCGGTTCAAGCTCGCCTCCGCCGGCGCCGTGGTTCCCTTGAACCTCCTGCCCAACGGCAAGTCGCTCGCGGTGCCGCTCGAGCAGCTGGAGCCGAAGCACCTGCAGTGACACGCGCGCCGCGCCGGGGGGGTCGCGGCGCGCGTGGTCGGTCTGGGGCGGGGAGGGACGCAGCGGGGGGGACGGGGGACGCGGGGCGGGCACCACGCCGCCCCGCGCGCTTTTTTCCCCGACGAGCCGTTGCCCCGGGCCTCCGCCGGCGCCATGCCTGCGGGCATGGCCACCGAACCCGCATACGAGCTCGTCTACTGGCCGGGCCTGCAGGGCCGCGGCGAGTTCGTCCGGCTCGCGTTCGAGGACGCGGGCGTCCCCTACGCCGACCTGGCCCGCCTCCCCGGCGGCGAGGGCGGCGGCGCGGCCGCGGTGATGCGGCTCCTCGAGGAGCCCGGGCCCTGGCTCACCCCGCTCGGCCCGCCCGCGCTTCGCCACGGCGAGGTGGTGGTCGCGCAGACCGCGGCCATCCTGCAGTGGCTGGCGCCGCGCATCGGTGTCGTGCCGCCCGACGAGGCGAGCCGGCTCCGCGCGCACCAGCTCCAGCTCACCATCGCGGACCTGGTCGCCGAGGTGCACGCGGTGCACCACCCGGTGGCGACCTCGCTCTACTACGAGGACCAGCGGCGCGAGGCGGCGCGCGCCGCGGAGGCGTTCCGGCGCGAGCGGATCCCGCTGTTCCTGCGCTACCTCGACCGCGCGCTCGACTCGAACCCCGCCGGCGGCGGCCGCTGGCTGGTGGGCGACGCCTGCAGCTACCCGGACCTCTCGACGTTCCAGGTGATCGAGGGGCTGCGCTACGCGTTCCCGCGCGCCATGCGCCGCATCGAGCGGCGCTTCCCGCGGCTGGTCGCGCTGCACGACGCGGTGGCGGCCCGTCCCGGCATCGCCGCGTACCTCGCGTCGGACCGGCGGATCCCGTTCAACGAGCGCGGGATCTTCCGGCACTACCCGGAGCTGGACGAGCCGCCGCCGAGGCGGTCGCGTCCCTCGACTCCGCGCCCGCTCACCCTGAGCGTAGGCGAGCCGCAGGCTCGCCGGAGTCGAAGGGTCGGGATGAGCGGCTTGCGCCCAGCGGTCGCGAAGTCGAAGGGCGAGCGGAAGCCGACGGCCCCAGGCTCGGGACGAGCGAAGAAGCGCCCTACTTCGCGGCGGCGCGGTCGATCGGCGTGACGTTCCCGCCGCGGTCGCGGATGCGGTCGAGCGCGTCGAAGGCGGCGTACTTGTACGCCTCCTGCAGCGTCGGGTAGTTGAACACCGTCTCCGCGAAGAAGCGCAGGTCGCCGCCGAGCGCCATCACGGCCTGGCCGAGGTGCACCGTGTCCGACGCGTGCGGGCCGATGCAGTGCACGCCCAGGATCGCGCCGTTCGCCGGATCGGCGAGCAGCTTCAGGAAGCCGACCGCCTCGCCCACCAGGTTGGCGCGGGCGTTCTCCACCAGGCTGGCGCGCCCGACGACGTAGTCGCGCCCCTTCGCCTTGAGGGCCTCCTCGCTCTCGCCGACCGAGGAGAGCTCCGGGATGGTGTAGATGCCCACCGGCAGCAGCTCGGGGAGCTTCTGCTTGCGGTTGCCGCCGCAGGCGTGGTTCATCGCCACGCGCCCCTGCTCCATCGAGCTGGAGGCGAGGCCGGGGAAGCCGACCAGGTCGCCGGCCGCGTACACGTGCGGCACCGTCGTCTGGTAGTGCGAGTTCACCTCGAGCAGGCCCTTGTCGGTGGCCTTCAGCCCGGCGTTCGCCAGGTTGAGCGCCTCGACGTTGCCGATGCGGCCGGCCGCGACCAGCACCTTCTCCGCGACCAGGCGCGACTCGTCGGCGAGCGTCACGAGCACGTCGCGCTCGCCGCGCTCGAGCTTTACCGCGCGGGTCACCTGGTGCCGGGTGATCCCGAGCACGTCGAAGGAGTCCTGCATCGCGAGCGACAGCTCGGCGTCCAGCCAGGGGAGCAGGCGGTCCTTCGAGTCGATGATCGCGACCTTCACGCCCAGCGCGGCGAAGATCGACGCGTACTCGCAGCCGGCCACGCCGCCGCCGAGGATCGCGAGCGAGCGGGGGATCCGGTCGAGCATCAGGATCGAGTCGGAGTCGTAGACGCGCGCGTTGTCGATCGAGTACTGCGGCGGGTGGAACGGCCGCGTGCCGGTGGCGAGCAGCACCACCTCGGCGTGCAGGTCCTGCTGCCCGCCGTCCGGCACCGCCACGCGGATGGTGTGCGGGTCCACGAAGCTGGCGATGCCGCGGAACATCTCGACGCCGGCGTGGTTGAGCGCGCTGCGGATGCGCGAGTGCTCGCGCGCGGTGACGAGGCCGCGGCGGCCCATCAGCTCGGGGACGGTGACGGTGCCCGAGACGCGGACCTCGATGCCGTGCGCGTCGCGGCTGCGGGCCTGCTGGATGGCGAGGGCGGTCTCGCGGAGCGCCTTCGACGGGATGGTGCCGGTGTTGGCGCTCGCGCCGCCGGGCACGGCCTCCTTCTCCACCAGCGCGACCTTCTTGCCCAGGAGCGCGGCCTGGATGGCGCCGTTCTCTCCGGCGGGGCCGGAGCCGATGACCACCACGTCGTACGAGAGCATGCGCCCGCTTATAATGCAGGACCCGCCGGAGTTCGATATTGTTCACGGTTCCGTGCGACCCCTCCCGTCGAACCCGGTGCTCGGGCAGATCCGGAAGAACCTCTCCGTCGAGCTCGACGAGCGCCGGCGCGCGCTCGCCGCCGCCGGGAAGCGCCTGTTCGACTTCGGCCTCGGGGATCCGAAGGAGCCCACGCCGCCGTTCCTGCGCGAGGCCCTCCGCGCCGCCGTGCCCGAGGTGTCGCAGTACCCGAGCGCGTTCGGCACCGCGGCGCTCCGCCGCGCGGCCGCGGGGTACCTGCGGCGCCGCTTCGGCGTGGCGGTCGATCCCGAGGCGCAGGTGCTCGCCTGCGCGGGCGCCAAGGAGGCGATCTTCCACCTGCCGCTGGCGTTCGCGGGCGACCCGGGCCGCCGCAAGGTGGTGATGCCGGACCCGGGCTACCCCACCTACGAGGTGGGCGCGCGCTTCGCCGGCCTCGAGCCGGTGAAGGTCCCGCTCACCGCCCGGCGCCGGTTCCTGCTCGAGCCGGAGGACGTGGGCGAGGCCGTGCTGCGCGAGACGCTCGTCTACTGGATCAGCTACCCGCACAACCCCACCGGCGCGGAGGCCCCGCGCGACTACCTGCGGCGGGTGGGCGCGGCCGCGCTCGAGTACGGGTTCATCGTGGCCTCCGACGAGTGCTACGCGGACATCTACTTCGGCGAGCCGCCCGCCTCGATGCTGGAGCTGCAGGTCGAGAACGTGCTCGCGGTCCACTCCTGCTCGAAGCGGAGCGGCATGACCGGCTACCGGAGCGGCTTCCTGGCCGGCGACCCGGACCTCGTCCGCGGCCTGCGCGCCCTGCGCAGCCACCCCGGCGTCTCCCAGCCCGAGTTCGTGGCCGCCGCCGCGACCGCGGCCTGGTCCGACGACGCCCACGCCGCCGAGCGGCGCGAGATCTTCCGGCGCAAGCGCGACCGGTTCCTGCGCTTCTTCGCGGAGAAGGGGCTCGTCGCCGACGCGTCGGACGCGACGCTGTACCTCTGGGTCCGCGTGCCGGAGGGGCACACCTCCTCGAGCTACGCGCTGCGGCTCCTCGAAGCGGGCATCGTGGTGGCGCCGGGGATCGCGTTCGGCGCAGGAGAGGGATACGTCCGCGTGGCGCTGGTGCCCACGCTGGAGGAGTGCGAGGAGGCCATCCGGGCCTGGGCGAGGATCGAGCCATGAGCGACTGGAACGACGTGCGGAAGCTGATCGAGGGGGCCTTCGAGGACCGGGCCCGGCTGCAGGACCCGCAGGCCAAGGCGGCGGTGGTGAAGGCGCTGCACGGCCTCGACCGCGGCGAGCTGCGGGTGGCGGAGAAGAAGGACGGCGAGTGGCAGGTGAACGCCTGGCTGATGCAGGCGGTGAACCTCTACTTCGGCATCACCGGGATGGAGACGACCGACTTCGGTCCGTTCCAGACGCGCGACAAGATCCCGCTCAAGAAGGATCTCGAGAAGGCCGGCGTGCGGCTGGTGCCGGGCGGCATCGCCCGCTTCGGCTCGCACCTCGAGCCGGGCGCGGTGCTCATGCCCGGCTTCGTGAACATCGGCGCGCGCGTGGGCGCGAACTCGATGGTGGACACCTGGGCCACCGTCGGCTCCTGCGCGCAGGTCGGCGCGAACGTGCACCTCGCCGGCGGCGTCGGGATCGGCGGCGTGCTCGAGCCGCCCGGGGCCCGCCCGAACATCATCGAGGACGGCTGCTTCATCGGCAGCCGCTGCATCCTGGTCGAGGGCACCCTCGTCGAGGAGGACTGCGTGCTCGGCGCGAACGTGGTCATCACCGCGTCCACGCCCATCATCGACGTGAGCGGGCCGGAGCAGGTGGTCTACAAGGGCCGCGTCCCGGCGCGCTCGGTGGTGATCCCCGGCACGCGCCCGAAGCAGTATCCGGCCGGCACCTTCAACATCCCCTGCGCGCTCATCGTGGGCCGCCGCAGCGCCGCGACCGACAAGAAGGTCTCGCTGAACCAGGCGCTGCGCGACTTCGAGGTGCAGGTCTAGCCGCCCATGGACCCGGCGACCGCCGAGCTGGCCGAGGCGCTGGCCCGCCGCACCGAGGCGCTGTGCGGCGTGCGCTCGCCCATCGGCCACGAGCGCGCGCTCTGCGACCAGGTCGAGGCCTGGGCGCGGGCGCTCGGGCTCGGCGTGCGCCGGGTGAAGGACTCGCTGGTGGTCCGGGTGGACGCGGGCGCCGGCGCGGAGGCGGCGCTCGAGGGCCGGCCGCGGGTGGCGCTCTGCGGCCACCTCGACACGGTGCCGGTGCACGAGGACGACCGCGGGCCGCCGCGCCGCGAGGGCGGGCGGCTCGTCGCGCCGGGCAGCTCGGACATGAAGGGCGGCCTCGCGCTCATGATGGAGGTGGCCGAGCGGCTGCCGCGCGCCGAGCGCTTCTGCGAGCTGCTGCTCGTGTTCTACGCGCGCGAGGAGGGGCCGTACCTGGAGAACGAGCTCGCCGACGTGCTCCACGCCGCGGACGAGCTCGCCGGCACCGAGCTCGCCATCTGCCTCGAGCCGACCGACAACGTGCTCCAGCTCGGCTGCGTCGGCTCGATCCACGCGACGTTCACGTTCGAGGGGCGGGCCGCCCACTCCGCGCGGCCGTGGCAGGGCGAGAACGCGGTGCACAAGGCGGGCGCGCTGCTCGCCGAGCTGCACGCCCGCGCGCCGCGCGAGGCGGTCTCCGGGGGCCTGGTGTTCCGCGAGGTGGCGAGCGTCACGCGGATCGAGGGCGGGCGGGCGCGCAACGTGGTGCCGGACCGCTGCACGCTCAACGTGAACTTCCGCTTCGCGCCGGACCGCACGCTCCAGCAGGCGTCGGCCGAGCTGCGGGCGCTGGGCGAGCGGGTCGGCGCCGAGGTGGAGCTGACCGACCTCTCCCCGGCCTGCCCCGCCTACGCCGACCACCCGCTGGTGCGCCGCCTGCTCGAGCGCACCGGCGTCGCCGCCGAGCCGAAGCAGGCCTGGACCGACGTGGCCCGCCTCGCCGCCCACGGCATCCCGGCGGTGAACCTCGGCCCCGGCGCCACCGCGCAGGCGCACCAGCGCGGCGAGTGGGTCGAGGTCGCCGCGCTCGAGCGCGGGTACCGGCTGCTGGAGCGGTTCCTCCGCGCCTGACCCGGCGTCACGCGAGGGCCGCCCGCGCTGCTGGCGGCCCCGCGCGCCGCTCGCCTATCATCCGCGGCGTGCGCGCCCTCCTCCTCGCGGCCCTGCTCGGCAGCGCCCTGCCTTCGCTGACCGTCGCGCAGGACGGCGACTGGGACGACGCGCCCGAGGAGGAGGAGCACGACGACGAGGGCAGGCCGAACCGTTTCTTCCTCACCGCCTGGGGCGGCGCGGGCCTCGACGCGGGCGGCAGCGGCAGCTCCGGCTCGCGGCTCGGCGGCGAGGCCGGCTACTCCTTCTCGACGCTCGACCTGAGCGTGGCCGGCTACGGCTACCGGAAGCTGCCGGACGCGACGCGCGAGTGGACGCCCGTCGTCCTGGCGCGGGTGTCCCAGCGGTTCGAGACGCACCGCGGGCTCGACGCGGCGATCACGTTCGGCGTCGGGTCCGCGAAGCGCGACGGCTGGAAGGCGTGGTTCCAGGTCGGGCTCGGGGCCCGGCTCGAGCTCGGCCCCATGTTCCTCGCCGGCGAGCTGACGTTCGAGCAGGAGGACCAGCTCGGCCTGATGGGCGGGCTGGGGGCGCGCTTCTAGCGGGGCCCCCGTGGGTTCCCCTCGTTGATCCCGGCCCCGGCGCGGTTAGACGACCGGACGGACCTCGCGTCCGCCTTCCGGACGCGTCCCGAAAGGAACCGCACCATGAAGCGACTCCTCCCCCTCCTGCTCGCGCTCGCCGCCCCGGCGCTCGCCCATGCACAGGCCGGCACCTGGGACATCGACCCGGCGCACACGCTCTCCAGCTTCACCGTCCGCCACCTCGTCATCACCAACGTCCGCGGCGAGTTCGGGAAGACCACCGGCGCCGTGAAGCTCGACGAGAAGGACCTCGCGAGGTCCTCGGTCGAGGCGACCATCGACGCGACCACGCTGAACACCCGCGTGCCGGACCGCGACGCGCACCTCAAGTCGCCCGACTTCTTCGACGTGGCGAAGTACCCGACCATCACGTTCAAGTCCACCAAGGTGGAGAAGATCGGGGAGGGCAAGCTGAAGGTCACCGGCGACCTCACCATGAAGGGCGTGACGAAGCCGGTGGTGCTCGAGGTGCTCGGCCCCACCAGCGCCATCAAGGATCCCGGCGGCAACCTGCGCCGCGGCCTCGTCGCCACGACCATGGTGAACCGCCGCGAGTTCGGCCTGAACTGGTCGAAGACGGTCGAGGCCGGCCCGGTGGTCGGCGACGAGGTGAAGATCGAGATCGAGGCCGAGCTGGTGAAGGCGGCGCCGAAGCAGGCCGGGAAGTAGCGTCCCTCGACTCCGCGCGGCCTGGCCGGCCGCGCTACGCTCGGGATGAGCGGAATCTCCGCTCACCCTGAGCGTAGGCGGGCCGCAGGCCCGCCGGAGTCGAAGGGTCACCCTGAGCGTCCCTCGACTCCGGCCGTGCCCCATCAGGCCCGCTCACCCTCGGGACGAGCGCTCCGCTCACGGTTCGACAGGCTCACCGTGAGCGGTGTCTGCACCTTCCGCTCGTGGTGAGCCCCGTGAGCGGCCTCCGGAGACCCCGCTCGTGGTGAGCCCCGTCGAACCACGAGCGGGCTGGCGCTACTGCGCCACCTTCTGCGGCTCCTTCGGCACCCGCAGGATGCCGTCGTCCTCGGCCGCGATGCGCCGGCGCCAGCCCTCCGGGTAGTCCGGGTGCGTGACGTTGCCCTGCGCGTCGCGCACGTTGCCGTCGAGGTACTTCACCATGAGCGACTCGCCCAGCTTGCGCCAGCGGGCCGTGACCATGTCGCCCTGGCTGACCGAGTAGCGGGTGAGGTAGTCGCGGGCGAGGCCGGGCGAGTCCTTGTAGAGCGTCATCGCGGCCTTCTCCAGCTCCGCCTGCCGCGAGAGGAACCCGCCCTCCAGCTCGCCCTGCACCTGCTGCACGTCCTGGATCATGTCGGAGTAGCGCGAGTAGGCCCAGTTCGACACGAAGTTGAACACCCAGAACGCCGAGTCCCAGCTGAACGTCTTGAAGTCGGCGGTGCCCACCGCGAAGCTGCGCGGCACCTCGTGGATGGAGCAGTACATCGGCACGTAGACGGTGCTGTAGGTGTCGTCCACGCCGAACCAGAGCACCCCGCCGACCGCCGCCGGGAGCGTGGCGCGCGACTGCGCCACGAACGAGAAGCCGGTCTGCTGCGTCGAGATGGCCCGCTCGTTCAGGTACTCCTTGTCGTCCACCTTGAACGTCATGGGCCGCCAGCGGTAGGGCAGCGAGAACGGGCCCGCCCCCACGCCCTTCGACAGGTCGAGCTCGGTGCCCTCGAAGTGGTCGCGCATGAGCGCCATCACGTCGCGCACCGCGAGCGGCTTCTCGGCCTTCACCCACAGCGGCACGCGCTCGGCCTTCGGGTCCTGACCCTTCACCATGGAGGACGGCAGCGACTGCCCCGGCGCCACCCGGCGGAACACGCTCCACACCCGCGCGTCGCAGGCGCGCAGCGCGCCGAAGTCGAGCGGCGCGTAGGTGTCGGCGAAGCTGAACTCCGCGTCCTTGCCCTTGAACCAGCCCTTCTCGCGCGCGAACGAGATGACGTCCTTCGCGTAGACCGTGGTCTTCGGCTCGTCGAGCGGGAACTGGCGGATGCGCGCGTGGTTCGCGTGCGCCGACACGTAGCCGTCCGGGATGCGGCGGGCCACCCACACCGCGCCCTTCCGCTTCGGCCCCTTGCCGATCATCTCGAGGATCCAGGCCTCGTTCGGATCCGAGATGGAGAAGGACTCGCCGGTGGAGGCGTAGCCGTATTCGGCCACGAGGTCGGTCATCACCTGGATGGCCTCGCGGGCGGTGCGGGCGCGCTCCAGCGCGATGTACATGAGCGAGCCGTAGTCGATCCGCCCCTCCGGATCCTGCAGCTCCTTGCGGCCGGTGAAGGTGGTCTCGCCGATGGCGACCTGGTGCTCGTTGATGTTGCCGACCACGTGGTAGGTGACGGCCGGCTGCGGGATGCGGCCCAGGAACTTGCCGGTGTCCCACTCGATGATTTCGCGCTGCGCGCCCGGCGCGTGCTGCGCGGCGGGGCGGAGCGGGAGGTCGCCGTACAGGTCGTGCGAGTCCGCTGCGTAGGTGATGAAGGTGGAGCCGTCGGCGCTCGCGCCCTTCGAGACGAGGATGCTGGTGCAGGCGTCGGCCGCGCCGGGCAGCGAGAGGACGAGGGCTGCCGCGGCGAGCGCGGCGGGGGCGGTCTTGCGGTGGTCGAGCATGGCCGCCGAGGATACCCGACCCCGCTCCTCCGGGTCACTTCGCGGCCCGGCACCGCCTCGCCCGGGGCCGTCGGTCCCGCCGGCCCGGAGGACGGCCGCGGCACCGGCCGCGCCGCGCACCCGCGGTCCGGGCGCGAGCCCGTCCCCGCAGCGTCGGCCTGCGCAGGCGTGCAGCATCCGGGCGCGGCGGCGGGGCACGCCCGTTGCTCCACCGGCCCGCGCCATGACCGCCGCCTCCGACGCCCCTGCCGATCCCGCCTCCGCCCCCGCGTCCTCGCCCACCGACCGGCCGCGCGAGCGGCTCCTCGCCGCCGGCCCGCGCGCGCTGTCCGACGCCGAGCTGCTCGCGCTGGTGCTCGGCACCGGCACCGGTCGCGTCTCCGCGCGCGCCGCCGCGCTCTCACTGGTGGAGGCGCTCCCGCTCGCCGAGCTGGCCTGGGCGCCGCCCGACGCGCTCGCGTCCTGGCCCGGCATCGGCGTCGCCCGCGCCGCCGCGCTCGCGGCCGCGTTCGAGCTGGGCCGGCGCGGCGCCTGGTCCCCGCCGCGGCGCGGCGAGCGCTGCCTGGATCCCCGCACCGTCCACGAGCTCCTCCGCCACGCCGCGCACGCCGAGCGCGAGGGCTTCCACGTGGTGCTGCTCGACGTGCGCGGCCGGCTGCTCCGGACGGTGCAGGTGGCGGAGGGCTCGCTCTCGCAGTGCCCCGTCTCGCCCCGCGACGCGCTCCGCCCCGCGGTGCGGGAGGGCGCGCACGGCGTCGTGTTCGTCCACAACCACCCGAGCGGCGATCCGACCCCCAGCCCCGACGACGTGGACCTGACCGCCCGCCTCCGCGCCGCCGCCGACCTCGTCGGCGTGCTGGCCCGCGACCACGTCATCGTGGCGGCGGGCGGGTACTACAGCTTCGTCGAGGCGGGGCGGTGGAGGCGGTAGGGCGCCAGCTTGCGGACGCGGCGAGAGATCGGTTCTACTCCGAGAGTACTTCACCCGGAGAATACCGATGCGCACCCTCCTCGTCGCCGCCTCGATCGCCGCCGCCTCCCTCTGCGCCTGCTCGACGACGACGGCTCCGGCCGTCAACCCGAGCTTCCGCCTACGTCCCGAGTCGCGCCCCGAGTGCGAGGCCCACTGCGGCCAGCTCGGGATGCGCCTCGGCGCGATCGTCATCATGGGAACCGCGACCGGCTGCGTGTGCGAGCCGAAGGAGGCCGCCACGCCCGAGTCGCGCGCGGCCGCCGGCGGCGCCGCGTTCCGCGTGGCCCAGTTGATGGAGCAGGAGCGGGGAAGGCGGCAGCAGGAGCTGAACAGCCGCTCGATGCACAACGCCCACGTCCCTTCGCCAGGGTTGCCAGGGACGCCCGGGATCCATCGCTGAGAGATCGTGGGCACTTGCAGTCACACAACTACAGGACGACCGACGCGGGAATCCTCCAAATCGGGCGGTGATTGGGATGGGCATGAGCCGCATTTTCAGGGCCGCTGGGTTCACTCTGGCGATCGTCACGGCCGCCGCGCTTTCGGCCGCCGGGACGGCTTGGTCCGTTCGTCCACGCCGATGGAATGCGCCGATCGCCACGATGACGAGGCCGGAGGTGCATGCGCTGCTCGGAGCTCCCGAAGTCGACTTCTCTCCGAAGGGATGGGAGGGCTGGGACCAGCCTGCGCTCATCGGTGCTTGGGTCCTCATCGTCTACTACGGCGAAGGGGACCGAGTGACCTCGGTACAGTCCAAATTCGACTGGGGCTTCGGTTATATGAGCTGGGATGGAAGATATCGCAGGTAGTTGCCTTCGCGCCGCCTGTGCAGGCATCGACGTGCCGTCGTCGTGCTGCTCGACGCCGCAGCTGGCATCACGGTCACCGTCCGTCGCGACGCGCCAAGTCGTGCTGCAGCTCGCGCTCGCGCCACGAGAGCGAGAAGTTGTTCTCCCTCGCGTTGCACGGGGTGTGTAGGTATCTGCGCCCAGGCATCGGGTCCGCGGGGGCCGACGTCGACCCGAGGCGATCACGACATCTTCCAGGGGATCGCTCTCTCGTACGCGAGCCACGAGACGACGAAGCAGGCGACGAAGACGCACGTGGCCACGAGCTCGAGCGGAGCGAATTGCGCGACCAGGTCATACCCGACCAGCACTGGGACTGCTGGAGAGAGCAGCAGGTAGTCCGGGAACATGGTGAGCGGGGCGTCTGGATGTCCGCCGCCGCGCATCTCACTGAACACGATCGTCTCGACGACACCCGACGCAAGGTAGGCCACGAGGAACTGTCCCGTCCGCGCCAGCGCAGTTCCCCGACGTTCGGCCGCATGACTCCTCCCGTCGGCGCGTTACGTCGCCTCGATGCGAAGCGTACCGCGACGAGCGTCCGCCGGTGCATGGTAACCAGCACTTCTCCCTCGACTCGTGCACGCAGCGTGGAGCAGGAGCGGCGGCAGCGGGAGCTGAACGGCCGCTCGATGCACGACCCCTCCGTCCCGGCGCCACCGGCTCCGGGGGCGCACCGCCGAGAGGGCATCCTCCGCGAGCTCCCGCTCGGCGCGATGCATGCCGGGCCGGCGCGGGCTTCACACCTTGGGTGCGACGTGGTCGAATCCGGGGATGCCCCTTCGCCTCCTGCTCGGAGCGCTGCTCGTCCTCGTCCCGCGCCTGGCGTTCGCGGGCGTCACCCTCCACTACGAGGGGACGGCCCGGACCGCCGCCGCCGCGAAGGCCGTCCTCGCCGCGGCCGTGGCGTTCGCCCGGGGACGCGGGTGGCCGGTCAGCGCCGGAAGGAACCACGTGGTCCTCCGGCCACACGCACGGAGCGAGCCCATCGAGCTGCGCTTCGAAGGGCGGACGTTGCAGCCCTCCTCCGTGAAGACCCAGTTCGCCGGCGTGGAGACCCACCTCGCCGTCGTCGAGCTGCTCCAGCGGCTCGACGCGGAGCTCCAGTCGCTGACCGTGGAGGACGACGGCGGCTACTGGGAGACGGGCGACCGGCAGGCGCTCGTCGCCGCCTTCGACGAGGTGGACGAGCTGCTCGCCCGCGAGCTGCAGAAGCCGGGGACCTCGGGGCCCTACCGGCTGCCCAGCGGGCGCATCGTCGACGTCATCGTCGGCCCCGTTCCCCGCGAGATGCGCCCGTTGCCGGTCCGGCGCGGCGGCGCGAGGCGCGAGGCGAGCTAGGTCGCGGGGGCGCGCGCGCCCGGCCACGCGCTCCTCGCCCGGGCCGGTTTGGTTGCGGCCACCGACCGCGCCCATAGATCGTCGGTCGATGCGACTCCCGACGATCCCGACGGTCCGTCCGGACGCGCCCGGGCTGCCGCTCTGGCCGCCGCTGCTCGCCGCGCGCGGGCCGGGAGGCCGGAGCACCTCCCACGCGCACCACGGCATGCACGTGGTCCTCGCCCTCGGGGGCGAGCTGCGCGTGCGCGCGGGGGACCGGGGCGCGTGGGCGCGCGCGGCCGGGGTGGTCACCGCGCCGGATGCACTGCACGCCATCGACGCCTCGGGCTCGGAGGTCCTCATCGTCTTCGTGGACCCGGAGAGCGACGCGGGGCAGTCGATGCGCGCCGCCACGGTCGGCTCGCTCCGCGTCGTCGGGGCCGCCGAGCGCGACGCCCTCGTCGACGGGGTGACGCCCATGGAGCTCATGGGGCCCGGCGGCGCCGCCTGGACCGCGCGCGTGGTCGCGGCGCTGGGCGGCGAACGGGTGCGCTCGCCTCGCGCCGTCCACCCGCGCGTTCGCAGGCTCCTGCGGGTGCTCCAGGCGCTGCCGCCAGGCGGCGACGCCTCCCTCGACACGCTCGCGCGCCAGGTCGGTCTCTCGCCCGGCCGGCTCATGCACGTCTTCACCGGGTCGATCGGCGTGCCGCTGCGGCCCTACCTGGCGTGGCTGCGGCTGCAGCGCGCCGCCGCGGCCGTCGTCTCCGGCAGGCCGCTCGGCGAGGCGGCCCACGCCGCCGGGTTCGCCGACGCCGCCCACATGAGCCGGGCCTTCCGCCGCATGCTCGGCGTCGCGCCGTCCGAGCTCCGGCCCGCCGGCGCTCCCGCCGCGGCTCACGGGCGCGGTCGGTCCGTCGCGGCCTCGCGCCAGGCGCGCGCGAAGCCGCCCGAGAGGACGTAGCGCGGGAACGTGATCCACTGCTCGGCGAGGAACCGCGCCAGGAGCTCGCCCCGTCCACGGAACGGGGCGGGCGCCCTCGCCTCGCCGCGGTGACCGCGGCCCTGCGCGGCGAGCGCGACGAGGAGCGCGGCCACGCCGGCCATCGCCCAGCCGGTGGGGATCACCGGCGCCAGCGCGAGCGCGCAGGTGCCGAGCCAGAAGAGCGGCACGGTCGCCGCGTGCAGCGCCAGGTTGAGCCGATCGCGGTGCACGTCGCCATAGACCGCCCACTGCCGCTCGAGGACGCCGGGTTCGTTCGCGCTCATGCCGGGTAACCTGGTCCGGGCCGGCCACGGAGTCTTGAACGAACTGGCTGCGATCGACGTCGCGGCCGCCACGCGGCCGCTCCACGGCCAGCGCGCCACCCTGGCACCCGGAGTATGATGCCCGGCTGGTGGGCGGACGCTGCAGGGCCGCCGCGCGGAGAGCTCCCATGCCCCTGATTCACCTGAGCGTCGACGTCGAGGTGGGCGAGCAGTCCGTGGACTACCGGTGCTCGCGCTGCGGCATGGTGGCGCTGGCGGTCGTCACCGGCGGCGGCGCGGGGCTCGCGGCGAACGGCGTGGCGCTCAGCAAGGCGCAGTACGACGCCGAGATCGGCGCCGCGGCCCTGTCCCGCCTGGCCCCGTGCCCGCGCTGCGGTCACCGCAGCCGCGCGGCGCTTTTCAAGGTCCTGGCCGTCGGAGCCGTCGTCGGCGTGGCGACCGCGATGGCCGCCGCGTTCGTCGTCGCCGAGCAGTTTCACCGGTCGGATCCCGAGGGCCGGCTTGCGCCCGCGGTCGGCGCCGGGACCTTCCTCGCCACCGTCGCGACGACGACGGCGCTGAAGCTGAGGAGCGTCCGGCGGCGGGTCCGGCTCCGCCGCGTCATCCGGTGATCCCCGGCGCCGCGCCGGCTGCGCGTGCCTCCGGCGGGGCCGCCTCGATGCGAGGTCACAGCGCAGGCGGGCCGATCGTCTTCCTGCCACGACCGGTGCCGCGGCGCCCACCCCGGGCGCGCGGCCGGCGTGAAAGGGAACGTCATCATGCGGATCGCAGTGGCAGGGGCGACGGGCAAGGTCGGTCGCCACGTGGTGGAGGTGCTCGCGGAGGGCGGGCACGAGGTGGTGGCGCTGTCGCGCGGCGCCGGCGTGGACCTGGAGACCGGGAGCGGGCTGAAGGAGGCACTGGTGGGCGTCGAGTGCATCGTGGACGCCGCCAACGGCCCGCCCGAGCAGCACGCGGCCACCGCGTTCTTCACCGCGGTCGCCCGCAACCTCCAGCAGGCCGGGGCGCGCGCCGGGGCGAGGCGGATCGTGGCGGTGTCGATCCTCGGGATCGACCGCTTCCGCGCCGGCTACATGGTGGCGAAGCAGGCGCACGAGCAGGCCCTGCGCGCCGGCCCGCTCCCGGTGCAGGTGCTCCGCGCCGCGCAGTTCCACGAGATCGTCGGGCAGTTCCTGCAGTGGGGGAGGAAGGGCGACGTGGCGTACCTGCCGCGGATGCGCACCCAGCTCGTCGCGGCGAGGACCGTCGCCGAGGCGATCGCCCGGCTCGCCACCGACCCCGCGCCGGCGCCGTCCGGCGCGCCGCACCTCGAGCTCGCGGGCCCGCGACCGGAGGTGCTCGCGGACGCCGCGCGGAAGCTGGTCGCCCGCCGCGGCGACGCGGTGCGCATCGAGGAGGTCGGAGACCGTTCCGACCCGGACCAGGCGCTGTACCAGGACGGCGCGTTCCTGGCCGGGCCCGCGACGGTCCGCGCCGGCCCGACGTTCGACGCGTGGCTGGAGGCCGGTCGGCACCGTCAGGGGTGAAACGCCCTCGCGCGTCCATACCATGCGGTATGGTATGGATGTGCCATGGTCCGCTCCCTCCGCGATCGCCTCCTGGCCTCGCTCGCGCTCCTCTACCGGCGCTGGGCGACGGCGCACGTCCGGGACGGCGTGGGCGCCGTGCTCCGCGCCGCGCGCTCGGCGATGCGCCGCAAGCGCTACTGCCTCCTCGCCACGGTGGCGGACGGCGTCGCGCACGCGCGCGTGCTCGAGCCGCTGCCGCCGGACGACGACTTCACCGTGTGGCTCGGCACGAGCCGCGGGTCTCGGAAGGTGGAGCAGCTCCGGAAGAACCCGGCCGCCACGCTCGCCTACCAGGACGACGCGCGGGGTGCGTGCGCGGTCCTGGTCGGGCGCGCCGAGATCGTCGAGGACGCGTCGGAGCTCCGGCGCCGGTTCAAGCCGTTCTGGCGCGCCTTCTGGCCCGAGGGCCCCGAGGGCGGGGACTTCGTGCTCGTCCGGTTCCGCCCGGACCGGATCGAGGTCTGGGACGCCCGGCGCGGCGTCACGCCCGCGCCGTTCGGGAAGCGGTCGGCCATGGTCGCGCGCGGCCCGGACGGCGCCTGGAGCGCCGCGTGACGGGGCGCGCACGCGGCGCCGCCGCCGGCGGGGACCCCCGCTCCCGCTGGTGTCGGGCCGGCCTCGCCCTGTTGCGGGATCACGGGTGGCAGGCGATGACGATCGAGCGGCTCTGCACGGCGATGCAGCGGACGAAGGGCGCCTTCTACCATCACTTTCGCGACGTGGACGCCTTCCACGCGGCGGTCCTGGACGCGTGGGCGGAGCTGCACACCGCCGACCTCATCGCGGCGGCCTCCAGCGCCGTGACCGCCGAGGCCCGGAGCGCCCGGCTCGGGGCCGCGGCCGTCGGGCTCGACCACGCGCTGGACCGGGCCATCCGCGCCTGGGCGCTGCACGACCCGAGGGCGCGCGAGGCCGTCGGCCGTGTGGACGCCCGCAGGATCGACTACCTCGCGGCCATCCACCGCGATCGCGGGCGGAGCGATGCGACGGTGCTCGCGCAGCTCGAGTACGCGGCGTTCCTGGGCGCGCAGGAGCTCGGGCTCGCGGCCGATCCGGACCGGGGGGCCCCGCTCGGCCGCACGCTCCGCACCGCGCTCGAGTGGCTCGGCGGCGCCGGGCGCTCCGGGGAGACCCGGCGGACCCGATCGACCCACGCTCCGGGACGCAGGCGGGTGTAGCCTGGATCTCGACGGTGCCGCATGCCGCGGAACGACTGGCTGCTCGTGATGCCCATCCTCCTCTCCTGCGCCGGACCGGGCGCCGGCAGCACCGCGCCGCGCGCGGCGGCGACGGGCTCGGTTGAAGACGTCCTTCGCGACGCGCCGGTGGTGGACCTGCACCTCGACACGCCGCAGTGGCTCCTCGACCAGCGCTACGACCTCGGCGAGCCGCGGCGCGAGCTGGGCCAGGTGAACCTGGACTCGATGCGGCGCGGCGGGGTCGGCGCGGCGTTCTTCGTGCTCTGGAATCCGCCGGATCTGCCCGAGGCGGACGCGCACGCGCGGGCGCTCGCGCTGGCGGCGGCGGTGCGCGCGCAGGTGGCCCGCCACCCCGCCGACCTCGCGATGGCGGGGAGCGTGGACGAGCTCCTCGCCGCACGCGCCTCGGGGAAGATCGCCATCCTGCTCGGCATGGAGGGCGCCGAGCCGCTCCACGGGGATCTCGCCGAGCTCGAGCGCATGCACGCGCTCGGGGTCCGGTACGTCGGGCTCACCTGGAACGCGCACACTGCGTTCGCCGACGCGGGCAAGCCCGACGCCCCGCGCCACGGCGGGCTCTCGCCGCTCGGCCGCGCCGCCATCGCCGAGATGAACCGCCTCGGGATCGCGGTGGACGTCTCGCACCTCTCCGACGCGTCCGCCGCCCAGGCGATCGCCGCGAGCCGGGCGCCGGTGCTCGCGACGCACTCGTGCGTGCGCGCCCTGTCGGACCACCGGCGCAACCTCCCCGACGACCTCGTCCGCGCCATCGCCGCGAGCGGCGGCGTCGTGGGCGTCAACCTCCACTCCGTCTTCCTCGACGCGGGGTTCGCCGCGCGCGCCGCGGCCGCCGAGGAGGCGCACGCGCCGGAGCGGGCGGCGCTCGCGCTCGAGGCCGCGGACCCGGTCGAGCGGAGGTGGGCGCCGTACCTGGCCGAGCTCCGCGTGGCGCACGCGCTGCCGCGCCCGCCGCTGGCGGTGCTGGTCGATCACGTCGAGCACCTCGTGAAGGTGGCCGGCGTGGACCACGTCGGCCTCGGGTCCGACTTCGACGGCGGCATCGTCCCGCCGGACGGGATCGAGTCGCACGCGGACCTGCCGGAGCTCGTCGCCGCGCTCCTCGCCCGCGGCCACACGCCCGAAGACGTCCGCAAGCTCCTGGGCGGGAACGTCGTGCGCGCGCTGCGCGAGGTGGAGCGCGTGTCGCGCGCGCTGCGCTCGCCCGCCCGCTGAGCGCATCCCGCCGCGTCTCGCGCGGACCTTGCGTTGATCCCGATCACGGTCCGTCACTGCCAGGATGGTGCCCGCTTTTCGGGCGTGCCTTCCCGGTCGAACGGCGTGACACTCGCCGGATGCACCGGTTCGTGGGGATCGACGCGGGCGCCGAGACGGTGAAGCTCGCGGAGGTCGAGGGGGACGGCGGCGCGCTCGCCTGGACGCGGCGCGCGCTGGTGGAGCACGGCGGCGATCCGGCCGCCGCGGTGCGCGAGGTGCTGGGCGGGTGGGGCTGGGACGGCGTCGCGGGCGCGCGCGCGACCGGGCGGCTCGGCCGGCGGCTGGAGCTGCCGCGGATCCCGCCCAAGCAGGCGCGCACCGCCGGGCACGTGCGGCTGCACGGCGCGTCGCCGGCCACGGTGGTGGACCTGGGCGCGCACGGCTTCTCGGTGCTGGTGCACGAGGCGGAGGGCCGCGACCGCTACCGCGAGAACCCGCGCTGCTCGCAGGGCACCGGCAACTTCCTGCGCCAGCTGGTGGAGCGCTTCGGGCTCACGCCGGCGGAGGCCGACGCGCTCGCGGTGGGCGCCGAGGCGGCGCCGCTCTCCGGCCGCTGCCCGGTGATCCTCAAGACGGACATGACGCACCTCGCGAACCGCGGGGAGGCGCGCGAGCGGATCCTGGCGGGCCTGTTCGACGCGATCTGCGCGAACGTGCTCGTCTTCGTGCGGCCGGGCGGCCCGCGCGACGTGTGGCTGACCGGCGGCGTGAGCCGCTCGCGGCGGGTGCGGGCCTGCTTCCGCGAGGCGCTCGCCGGCCGCGGCCTCGACCTGCGCGACGGCGAGGGCGACGAGGCGCTCTACCTCGACGCGCTCGGGTGCGCGCTGCTCGCGGCGTCGCGGCCGGAGGCGGTGCCGCCACTCGCCGGACTGTTCCGCCCGCCCGAGCACGCGTCCTTCGACGCGCTGCCGCCGCTCGCCGGGGCGCTGCCGCGCGTCCGGCGCGTCCCGCGCCCGCCGCCCCCCGCCGGCGACGGCCCGCTCCTCCTCGGCCTCGACATCGGCTCCACCGGCTCGAAGGCGGTCGCGCTCGACCTCGCCGCGGGCATGCCGGCCTGGGAGGCGTACACCGGCACGTCCGGCGACCCGGTGCGCGCGGCCCAGTCGCTCGTCTCCGCGTTCCTGGAAGGTCCCTGCGCCCGGCGCGCGGTCACCGGCGCGGGCGTGACCGGCAGCGGGCGCGAGATCGTCGGCTCGCTGCTCGCGTCCTGCTTCGGGACCGAGCGCGTGTTCGTGCTGAACGAGATCGCCGCCCACGCGGAGGGCGCCTGCGCCTACGACCCGCGGGTGGACACCATCTTCGAGATCGGCGGGCAGGACGCGAAGTACATCCGGCTCGAGGGCGGCCGGGTGGTGGACGCGGCCATGAACGAGGCGTGCAGCGCCGGCACCGGCTCCTTCATCGAGGAGCAGGGGCGGCGGCTGGGCGGGCTCGACGCGGCGGCGCTGGGGCGCGAGGCCATCGGCGCGGACGGCTGCGTGGCGCTCGGCCAGCACTGCGCCGTGTTCATGGCCGAGATCCTCGACCAGGCCGCCGCGGCCGGCGCGCCGCGCGCGCACGTGGTGGCGGGGCTCTACGAGTCGGTGGTGCAGAACTACGTGAACCGCGTGAAGGGCGCGCGCCCGGTGGGCCAGGTGGTGTTCTGCCAGGGCATGCCGTTCAGCGCCGACGCGCTCGCCGCCGCGGTGGCGCGCCAGACCGGCGCCGAGGTGATCGTCCCGCCGTCGCCGGGCACGGTGGGCGCGTTCGGGATCGCGCGGCTGGCGCGCGCCGGGCTCGCCGGCCTCGAGGGCCGCGCGGGCGCGCTCGACCTCTCGCGCTTCCTCGCGGCGCGCGTCGAGCGCAAGGACACGTTCGTGTGCCGCTCGGCGGAGGGCTGCGGGGGCGCCGGCAACCGCTGCCGCATCGAGCGGCTCCGCACCGCGGTGGGCGGCGAGCGGCGCGCGTTCACCTGGGGCGGCGCCTGCGCGCTGTTCGACCAGGGCACCCGCGCGCGCAAGCTCCCCGCCGGCGCGCCGGATCCGTTCCGCGAGCGCGAGGCGGAGGTGCGGGCGCTGGTGGAGCGGCTGGGCGCGGCGCCGGCCGGCGCGCCCCGGGTCGCGCTCGCCGACGCGTTCCAGCTGAAGACGCTGCTCGCGTACTTCGGCACGTTCTTCGGGACGCTCGGCCTGGGCGTGGAGGTGATCGGCTCCGGCGGGCGCGAGGCGCTGCGCCAGGGGATCGACCTCTGCAACGTCCCCTTCTGCGCGCCCATGCAGCAGGTCCACGGCGTCGCCGCCGCGCTCGCCGCGACGGGGGCCGAGCACCTGTTCTTCCCGGTCGTCCGCGACCTGCCGCGCGTGCGCGACGAGCGGCACACCTGGCTCTGCCCCATGGTGCACGGCGCGCCGGACGTGCTCGCCACCGACCTGGGCGCGGACTTCGCGCGGCGCCTGGTCGCCCCGACCCTGAACGCGGGCGGCCCGGGCTACCTCGACTCCGAGCGGTTCGTCGCGTCGATGGAGGCGCTCGCCGCGCAGGTGGGCGTCCGCGACCGCGCCGCCGCCCGGCGGGCGCACGCGGCGGCGCGCGAGGCGCAGCGGGCGTTCGACGCGCGCCTCGAGGCCATCGGCGCCGCGGCGCTCGAGCGCTGCCGCTCGGACGGGCTCCTCGCCGTGGTGGTGCTGGGCCGCACGTACACCATCCACGACGAGGTGCTGAACGCGAACGTGCCGGCGCTGCTCCGCGAGCAGGGCGCGGTGGCCATCCCGCTCGACTGCTTCCCCCTGGACGGCGCCACCCCGCTCGTGCCCGGCGCGTTCTGGTCCTACACGCAGCGGATCCTGCGGACCGCGCACCGGGTCCGCCGGACGCCGGGCGTGTACGCGATCTTCACCAGCAACTACGGCTGCGGCCCGGACAGCTTCACCCAGCACCACCTGGCCCGCCTGCTCGACGGCAAGCCCTTCGCGATCGTCGAGACCGACGGCCACGCCGCCGACGCCGGCACCAAGACCCGCGTCGAGGCGTTCCTGCACTGCGTGCGCGAGGACCTCCGCGGCCCCGGGGCCGAGGGACGCCCGGCCGCCGAGCCGATGGCGCTCCGCGAGCGGACGCTCGCGGACGTGCGCGCCGACGGGACGCGGGTGCTGGTGCCGCCCATGGGCCCGGAGGCGGAGGCGCTCGCCGCCGCGTTCCGCGGCGTGGGGCTGAAGGCCGAGGTGCTGCCGGCCGCCACCGCCGACACCATCCGGCTCGGCCGCCGGCACACGAGCGGCAAGGAGTGCCTGCCCATGACGATCACCGCGGGCGCGCTCCTCGAGCACCTCGCCCGCGAGCCGGAGGGCCGGTTCACCTTCTTCATGCCCGGGTCGAGCGGCCCGTGCCGCTTCGGCATGTACCGCCAGCTCCACCGCCTGATCCTGGAGCGCGCCGGGCTCTCGGATCGGGTCGAGATCTGGTCGCCACCCGACCACGACTACTTCGAGGGCGTTCCGCCCGGCCTCGGCGCCATCGTGCTCGCCGGCGCCTCCGCCCGCGGCGCGCTCGCCGACGCGCTGCGCGACGCGCGCCCGGTCGAGCGGACGCCCGGGGCGGCGAACGCCATCCACGCGCGGTGGTCGGCGCGCCTGCTCGAGGCGATCGAGCGGGCGGCTGCGGGCGACCTGTCGGCGCGCACGGTGCTCCGCGAGGTGCTCGGCGGACGGCTCTGGGGGATCCGCGACGCCGTGGCCGGGTGCGCGCGCGAGCTGGCCGCGGCGCGCGACCCGCGGCCGTATCCCACCGTGCAGATGGTGGGCGAGATCTACGTGCGCTCCGACCCGGCCTCGAACGGCTACGTGGCCGACGAGCTGGAGCGCCGCGGCGTGCGCGTCCGGCTGGAGCCGGTGGTCGAGTACCTGCAGTACTCGGAGGCGGTGCAGTTCCGGCGCGGCCTGAAGGGCAGCCTGGGCGACCACCTCAAGCGCCGGCTGCGGCAGCGCATCGTGGACCTCGTGTTCCGCGCCGCCGGCGAACCGCTGGGGTGGCCGCCGCCGGAGCCGCCGCACCAGGTCGCGAAGGAGGCGCAGGGCTACCTGCGCGAGGATCTCGAGCACGAGTCGGTGCTGGCGATGGGGCTCGCGCTGGAGGCCTGGCGCCACCGCGGCGTGGACGGCGTCCTCTGCGCTGGCCCGCTCGACTGCATGCCCACCCGGCTCGCCGAGGCCCAGCTCTACCACGCGGCCGCGCGGGAGGGCGTGCTGTCGCTGACGCTCGCGGCGAACGGCGATCCCATCGACCCGGAGATCCTCGATGGCTTCGCCTACGAGGTGAAGGAGCGGTTCGCGCGCCGCCACGCCGCCGCAGTCGCCTCCGCCCGCCCTTCGACGAGCTCAGGGCGAGCGGACCATCGAGAGGCCCGCTCGCGGTGAGCTCCGTCGAACCGCGAGCGGGCGGATCGGCTCACGCGGTCCCGGCGAGCAGCCGGTCCAGCGCGGCGTAGCTCTGGTCCAGCCCCTCGCCCATGGCGCCGAGCATGCCGTCGCGCTCCTCGGTGGTGTGGAAGAGCGTGGTCGCGACGAGGCGGGTGCGGCCGTCGCCCAGGTCCTCGAACACGGTGGTCTCGACGGCCACGTAGCCGGGCATGCCGTCCCACTCGAACGTCATGGCGAGGCGCTCCGGCGGCGTCACCTCGCGGAAGCGCCCCTCGAACCCGTGGACGCCGTCGTCGGCGTGCTCCACGAAGCGCCAGTGCCCGCCGCGCTCCAGCTCGTAGCGCTCGACCACCAGCTTGTTCCCGCGCCCCCACCACTGCGCCAGCAGCGCCGGGTCGGTGAACGCTCGCCACACGCGCTCGCGGGGCGCGTCGAAGATCCGCTCCACGCGGATCTCGCGGTCGGTCGGGGTGGACACCGCCGCCTTCGCGGCGCGCTGCTTCACGGCCTGGCCCGTCGTCATTCGGTCCGTCCTTTCGTGCGCTTCAGGAGCTCGTCCAGGCGATCGAGGCGCGCCTCGAGCATCCGGCGGTACCCCGCCATCCAGGCGAGCTCGTCCTCCAGCCGGCGCGGGCCGAGCCTGCAGCTCCGCACGCGACCGACCTTCTCCGTCGTGACGAGCCCCGCGTCCTCGAGGACCCGCACGTGCTTCTTCATCCCGGTGAGCGTCATCTCGAACCCGGTCGCCAGCTCGCCGATGGACGCGTCCCCGCGGCCGAGGCGCTCCAGCACCCCGCGACGGGTCGCGTCCGCGAGCGCCGCGAACGTGGTGTCGAGCCGCTCCGAATACTGAACCATGTGGTTCAGTATTGAGTCGGCCGGCGGCGCGCGCAAGAGAACACGGTGCGTGCGACCCAACGGGACTGCCGGACGGGCGGATCGACCGCTCGCCCTTCGACAGGCTCAGGGCGAGCGGATCCAGGAGGTCTGGTCCGGTCGGCGTGGACATTCCGCTCGTGGTGAGCCCGTCGAACCACGAGCCAGGCCGCCGGCTCTACGGCAGGCCGAGCAGCCCGGGCAGCTCGGCGAGCGAGCGGATCTCGGCGTCGGGGGCGGCGGGGAGCCGCTCCGCGGGCTGGCCGGCGCGGTTGCACCAGGCGACCTGGAACCCGAACGCCTTCGCGCCGAACGCGTCCCAGCCGTTCGAGGAGACGAACAGGATCTCCGCGGCGGGCACGCCGAGCCGGTCCACCGCGAGCCGGTAGACGGCCGGGTGCGGCTTGTAGACGCCCACGTCCTCCACCGAGAGGACCTGCTCGAGCAGGCCGGCGAGGCCGGCGCTCTCGGCCGCCGAGGCGAGCATGGCGGGCGCGCCGTTCGAGAGCACCGCCAGGCGCACGCCGGCGGCGCCGAGGCGCGTGAGCGCGTCCCGCGCCTCCGGGTACGCGGCGAGGCGGCGGTACGCGTCCATCAGGCCGTCGCGCAGCCCCGGCCCGGCGAGGCCGAGCGCGTCGAGCGCGAAGTCGAGCGCGTCGCCGGTCACCTGCCAGAAGTCGGCGTGCCGGCCGGCCAGGCTGCGCAGCCAGGTGTACTGGAGCTGCTTCGCCCGCCACAGCTCGGCGAGCGGCTGCCAGCGGTCGCCGAGCGCGCCGCGCGCCTCGGCGGCGGCGCTGGCCACGTCGAACAGGGTTCCGTAGGCGTCGAAGACGGCGGCGCGGACCGGGGCGAGGGGCATGGCCCCGATGCTAGCGCCTCGCGCGCTACCTGCGCTTCGCCGTCTGGGTCGCGGCCAGCCGCCGGGCCTCGGCGGCGTCCTCGCCCCTGGCCCCCGCCTTCAGGGCGCGCTCGGCGAGGGCGCGGGCCACGGCGCGATCGCCGTCGGCGAGCGCGGCCCGCGCCCCGGCGAGCAGCAGCGCCGGATCGCGGGGCGCGACGGCGAGCCCGCGCTCGGCGGCGCGGCGGGCCTCCGCCGGCTGCGACTCCGCCAGCCAGGCCGCGGAGAGCAGGCGCAGCGCCGCGGCGTCCTTCGGCCGCGCCAGCAGCACCGCGTCGAGGTCGGCCCGGGCCGCCGAGGCCTCGCCGCCGGCGAGCCGGGCCGCGCCGAGCGCGCGGCGCGCGTCGAGATCGGCCGGATCGAGCGCGACCGCCTTCTCCAGGAACGGGAGCGCGTCGCCGGCGC
>NZ_BAZG01000051.1 GCF_000964525.1 Anaeromyxobacter sp. PSR-1 | reverse complement strand
GGTGACCTACACGCCCGTGGCGGGCTGGAACGGCACCGACGTGTTCACCTACCAGGTGGCCGACCTCGACGGGCAGACCGCGCAGGCCGACGTCACGGTCACGGTGACCCCGGCCGACAGCGGCGCGCCCGTGGCGGCGGCGGATGCGGCGACGACGGCGGAGGACACGCCGGCCGCGGTGGCGGTCCTCGCGAACGACACCGTGGTGGATCCGCCCGCCACCGTGAGCTTGCTGGTTGCGCCGGCGCACGGAGCGGCCGCGGTGCAGGCGGACGGCAGCATCGTCTACACGCCGGCCACGAACTGGTTCGGCGAGGACGCGTTCACCTACCAGGTGGCCGACCTCGACGGGCAGGTCGCGTCGGCGGCGGTGTCGGTCACCGTCACGCCGGTGGATGACGGACCGCCGGTCCCGGTGGATGATGCGGCGACCGTGCCGGTGGACACCGCGGCGATCATCGCCGTCCTGGCGAACGACGCCGTCGTGGACGGGGTGGCCTCGGTGACCGCGGGCACGCCGGCGAACGGGACCGCGGTCGCCAACGCCGACGGGACCATCACCTACACGCCCGCCGCCGGCTACGTGGGCGCGGACACGTTCACGTACCAGGTCACCGACACCGACGGGCAGTCGGCCTCGGGCACCGTCTCCATCACCGTCACCTCTCCCTGAGCTCGCGGTCGAGCGGTCGCCGCCGGATCCGGCGTCACGGGATCCGGGGCGGCGCGACCATGGACGGCACATGCGCTTCCTCGTGTTCTTCCTCTTCTTCGTGTCCGGAGCGGCGGGCCTGGTCTACGAGGTCGCCTGGGCTCGTTCCCTCGGCGTCGTCTTCGGTGCGTCGCACCTCGCGGTCACCACGGTCCTCGCGGTCTACATGGGCGGGCAGGCGCTGGGCGCGGCGCTGCTCGGCGCCCGGGCGGACCGCACCGACCGGCCGCTCAGGCTGTACGGCCTCCTGGAGCTCGGGATCGGCCTGGCTGCGCTCGCGTTCGTCGGGCTGATGCGCATCTATCCCGCGCTGTACGTTCCGCTGGCGCGGGTCGCGGAGGAGAGCCCGCTCTACCTGACCGTGGTCCGGACCACGTTCGCCGCGCTCGCCATCATCGTCCCGACGACGCTCATGGGGGGCACGCTCCCCACCCTGAGCCGGTTCTTCGCGGCCCCGGAGGGCGGAGTCGCGAGGCAGCTCTCGCTCCTGTACGGGCTCAACACGCTGGGCGCCGTCGTGGGCGCCCTGACGGCCGGCTTCGTGCTGCTCCCGCGGCTCGGGGTCACCACCACGCTGTTGATGACCGCGGGCGTGAGCATCGCGGTGGGCGCGGCATCCATGGTGCTGCAGCGAATGGAGTCCGTGGTGCGGGTCTCGCCGGCGCGACCCGCAGCGGCAGCCGATGGCGCGGGCGCGGCCGAGCCGGCGCGCGCGAGCTCGGACGACTTCGCCGCCCGGCTCACGCTCCTCGGGATCGGCCTGTCCGGCTTCTGCGCGCTGGGATACGAGGTGCTCTGGACGCGGATGCTCACGCTGGTGGTCGGGACCTCGGTCTACAGCTTCACGGTCATGCTGGTGGCGTTCCTCGTCGGCATCGCGCTCGGCAGCTACGCGTTCGGCCTGGTCCGCCGGCTGTTCGTCGGTGGCAGGCACGCTGGCGTCCTCCTGTTCGGGGGCATCCAGGTCCTGATCGGCCTGTCGGCGCTCGCCGTCACGATCCTCATGCGCGACCTGCCGCTCACGGCGGGGCACGCGCGCGAGCTGCTCTCGGGGCTGGCGCTGACCGGGTTCGCAGAGCGCGTCGGCTCCTCGTTCGGGATCGCGTTCGCGTACCTGCTGCTGCCGTCGTTCCTGATGGGCCTGGCCTTCCCGGTCGCGGGGGCCGTCTGGTCGGCCGGCCGTGCCGGGACGGGGGCGGCCGTGGGTCGGCTCCTCACCGTGAACACCGTCGGCGCCATCCTCGGCTCGGCGACGACCGGGTTCGCGCTCGTCTATCTGTTCGGGATCGAGCGCTCCCTGCAGATGCTGATCATCGTGAACGTCGCGTGCGGCCTGGCGATCGCGGCGAGCGCCTCGAGGCGGCGGTGGGCCGTCGCGTCCGTCGCAGCGCTCGGTGCAGCGCTCCTCGTCGCCCGCGGCGCTGCGCCGGCCTGGGGGCGCGTCTGGGATCAGAAGTTCTTCGCGACCTTCTCCAACATGCGCCGGACCGTGGAGGCCCCGGAGCGCGCCAGGGCGCGCCTGCAGGACGCGGAGGTCCTCTACTACCACGAGGGCGTCGACGAGACCGTGAGCGTGATCCGCGCACGGGGGGACGTCCAGCAGACGTTCATCGTGAATGGGAGGCCGGAGGCGTCCAACGCGCCCATCGACGTGCAGCTCCAGCGCGCGCTCGGACACCTTCCGATGCTGCTGCACCGCGACCCGCGCAGCGTCTTCGTCCTCGGGACCGGCAGCGGGATGACCCTGGGCGCGACGTCGATCCACCCGGAGGTCCAGCGGATCGTCCTCGCGGAGATCGAGAAGGGCGTGCTGGGCGTGGCGCGCACGTTCTCCGAGTGGAACGCGCACGTCCTCGACGACCCCAGGCTGCACATCGTGTTCAACGACGGCCGGAACCACCTCGCCAGCACGCGGCAGAGGTTCGACGTCATCACCTCCGACCCCATCCACCCGTGGTCCGGCGGCGCGGCCTACCTCTACACGGTCGAGTACTTCCGCACCGTCGCCGACCACCTCGCGCCGGGCGGCATGGTCAGCCAGTGGCTCCCGCTCTACGAGCTGTCCACCGACGACGTGCGGACGGTGCTGCGGACGTTCGCCGAGGCGTTCCCGCATGTCCAGGTCTGGCTCACCTACTACGACGCCGTGCTGATCGGCTCGAACGAGCCGATCGTGGTGGACGAGGCCGGCCTGGAGCGGCGCCTCGCGAACCCCGCGATCCGCGACGATCTCGCGGCCGTCCACATGGGGTCCGTCCGGGATCTGCTCGCCTACTTCGTGCTCGGGGACGCCGGCGCCCGCGAGTTCGCCCGGGGTGGCAGGATCAACACGGACGACAACCTCACGCTCGAGTTCTCGGCGCCGCTGTCGCAGGGTGCGCTGACGGCGGGCGGCAACGTCCTCGCCCTCGCCGCCGCCCGCGAGAGCCTGGTGCCCTACCTCGCCGCCGCCTCGGCGGCCGAGCAGCGGCAGGATGCGGTCGACCGCTGGTCGCGCGACCTGGAAACGGCGCGGCTGTTCGACCTCGCGCACGCCCAGTACCTCGCGGGCGAACAGTCGAGCCAGGGGTTCGCGGAGCTGCTCGCCACCGTCCGCGTACGCGATCCGGGGTACGCACCGCTCCTGTTCCTGCTCGACGAGGCGCAGTACGAGGATCGGCGCCAGCCGGTCGTCGTGGCGGAGACTCCACTCGACCTGCGCGAGGAGTCGGGGACCGCGACGCGCGTACGCCTCGCCGCAATCCGCACGTTCCTGGGACGCGGACGCGTGCTCGTCTCGTTCGCCGACTTGGACGGACGCGAGGTGTGGGCAAAGCGAATCCTCTGCGGTCGCTACGAGCAGCTCGAGGACGAGGCCGCGCGGTATGCCGACCGGGTTCTCGGGGCTGCGAGAGCTGCGTCGTCCGAGAGGGCGGCCAGGACGCCGGGGGCGTCGGCCGGCGCCGTTCGCGAGGTCCTCCAGCGGGAGGCGGACCGGGGTGCATGCCTGCGGGCTCCATGACGCACCGGCGGAGACTTCGCGGTGGCCGAGGCGCCGCTGATGTGGCGGATTCGCCCGGTTCGTGTGGTGTAGACTGCGGGCTCTCCAGCTGATCCAGGGGTCCAGAGATGACATCCATCCCCGTTGCCGCCCCCGACCTGACCGGGAACGAGGAGCGCTACGTGGTCGAGGCGCTGCGTTCCAGCTGGATCTCGTCCACCGGCCCGTTCGTCGGCCGCTTCGAGCGGGCCTTCGCGGAGCAGTGCGGAACCCGCACTGCGATCGGCGTCGCGAACGGCACCCTGGCGCTCCACCTGGCCCTGCTGACCATGGACCTGCGGCCGGGCGACGAGGTGCTGGTCCCGTCGCTGACGTACATCGCCACCGCGAACGCGGTCCGCTACTGCGGCGCCGAGCCGGTGTTCGTGGACGTGGACCCCGCGACCTGGTGCATGGACCCGGAACGGCTGGAGGCGAGCATCACGCGGCGCACCAAGGGCATCATCCCGGTGCACCTGTACGGCCACCCGGCGGACATGGACGCCATCGGCCACATCGCCGCGACGCATGGGCTCTGGGTGGTGGAGGACGCAGCCGAGGCGCACTTCGCCCGGTACAAGGGCCGGCCCACCGGGTCGCTGGCTCGCATCGGCGTGTTCTCCTTCTACGGCAACAAGGTGCTCACGAGCGGAGAGGGCGGCGCGGTGACGCTGGACGACCCTGCGCTGGAGCGTCGGGCGCGGCTGCTCCGCGGCCAGGGCGTCGACCCGGATCGGCGCTACTTCTTCCCCATCACCGGCTACAACTACCGGCTCACGAACATCTGCTGCGCGCTCCTGTGCGCCCAGCTGGAGCGCGCGCCGCAGCTCCTAGCCCGGCGCCGCGCCATCTACGAGCGCTACCGCACCGCCCTGGCGGGCGTCCCCGGCATCGGCTTCCAGCCGCAGGCGGGCTGGGCCGAGCTGTCGCCGTGGCTGTTCAGCGTCACGGTGGAGGCGGCCGAGTTCGGGCGCTCGCGGGACGAGCTGACGGCGCGCCTGGCCGAGCTCGGCATCGAGACGCGCCCGTTCTTCCGGCCGCTGCACCGGCTCCCGCCGTTCTGGGAGGAGTCGCGCCGTCGCGGCGAGGCGCTCCCCGTGACCGATCGGCTCGGCGCGACCGGGCTCAACCTGCCCACGCACACGCAGCTGACCGACGCGGAGGTCGACCGGGTCGCCACCGCCATCGTGGAGGCGCGCCGCTGACGCGGCGCTCGCCACGTCAAGGAGTGCTCATGCGCAGAAACCTCATCGTCCTCGGGTCGTCCGGCCTGGCGCGCGAGATGGCCATGGTGGCCGAGCAGATCGACGCGCGCGAGCATCGCTGGAGGTTCATGGGATTCGTGGGCGCGTCGATGGAGGAGCAGGGTCGCGACCTCGGCCTGGGGCCGGTGCTGGGGGACGATGCCTGGCTGCTGTCGCAGGAGATCGAGGCCGACCTCGTCGTCGGCGTCGGGTATCCGAAGGTCAGGGCCTCCATCCTGTCGCGCTATCTCGCCGCAGGCGATCGCTTCCAGTTCCCGAACCTCGTCCACCCCTCCGCGACACTCGATTTCCGGCGCGTCGAGATGGGCCGCGGGAACGTGGTCACCGCCGGGGTCGCCATGACCTGCGACATCCGGATCGGGGACTTCAACCTGTTCAACCTCAACGTCACCGTCGGCCACGACGCGAGCATCGGCTCCTTCGACGTGTTCAATCCGAGCGTGAACGTCTCCGGCTACGTTCGCGTCGGCGACCGGGTGCTGGTCGGGACCGGCGCCCAGATCCTCGAGAACCTTTCCGTCGGTGCCGATGCGACCGTCGGGGCCGGTGGGGTCGTTCGCGCCGACGTGGAAGCGGGCCAGACGGTCGTCGGGGTGCCCGCCAAGCCGGTCACCCGCCGTCCCTGAACGCGGCCGCACTGGATGCCTGCCATCCCTCGCGTGCCCGGCGATGGACCGGGCGATCGGCGGGACGGCCGATCGGCCGGCCGTGGGCGGCTCGCGCGCAGCTGGGCCTGGTGGCGCGAGGGCTGGTCGATGGTGCGGCTTCGGCCGTTCGAACAGGACACTCCGCACGGGCGCTCGCAGGAACGGTACCGGCGGATCGCGCTCACGACGCTCTCCGCATTCGCGGTTCGCGGTCTCGGGACGGCGGTCGGCCTGATCACCGTGCCGCTGCTGCTTGCGTACCTCGGGAAGGAGCGCTTCGGCCTGTGGAGCACCATCACTACGGTCGTGGCCTGGGCGACGCTCTTCGATCTCGGGATCGCGAACGGGCTCGTGAACTGCCTCGCGAAGGCACATGGGCGCGGCGAGCGCGATCAGGCAGCCAGATACGTCTCGACGGCGCTGGCGGCGCTCATCGCGATCGCGGCGATACTGGCCGCCGGGGTGGCCGTGAGCGCGTGGAGCATCCCGTGGGAGCGGGTGCTCGCAGTCCGCGGGGCCGTGGACGCGCAGACGGTCCGCTGGTCGGTGGTGGCTGCCCTGGCCACCTTCATCATCGGGTTGCCGCTCTCGGTGGGGGGGCAAATCTACGCAGCGTACCAGCGTGCGTACGTCGCGAACGCCTTCGCCATGATCGGCGCCGTGGTCGGCGTCGTCGCCCTGCTCGCCGCGCTCGGCCTCGGCGCCGGCCTGCCCGCGCTCGTGCTGGTCTTCGGCCTGGGCGGGCTCGTCGCCTCGGCGCTGGGGCTGGGATACGCGATGCGTGTCGCCATGCCCTGGCTTCGCTTCCGCGTCGGAGCCGTGGATCGCGAGGCGTTGCGAGAGGTGATGGCCCGCTCCATCCCGATGTTCCTGTTCCAGGTGGGAGCACTCGTGGTGAACGAGACGCAGGCGATCATCCTGGCGCATCGCTGCAACCTGGCGGTCGTGGCCGAGTATGCGATCCTCATGCGGCTCTACCTCATCGCGCTCGCGGTGGTGCAGCTCAGCACCTCCTCGTTCGTCCCGAGCTTCCGCGAGGCGGTCGAGCGGGGTGAGCACGCGTGGGTCCGCGCGAGCTTCGGGCATTTCGTGAGGGTGCGCGTCGGCCTGGCACTGGTGGGCGGCGCTGCGCTGGTCCTCTTCGGGAATCCGTTGCTACGAGTCTGGCTGCGCAGGTCCGACGTGTGGTTCTCGCCCGCCACGTGGGTGGCATTGTGGGGGATGATGGTGTCGGTCACGTGGGCCGGCGCACACTCCGATCTGCTCGCCATCACCGATCGACTTTGGGGGCTGGTGGTTCTGGTCTTCCTAAACGCGACTGCGACCGTGCTACTGACCTGGTGGCTGGCGCCTCGCCTTCAGGTGTTTGGCGTGGTGATCGCATCCGGCGCAGTTACCGCTGCGATCTTCACCTGGCTTCTTCCCTGGATGGCGCGCTCCGTCCTTGGCGGACGAAGTGATGGCGGAAAGTGAGTCCCGAATGTTGCTGCGCGTCATCGACTACGTGGGCAATCCGGGCGGTGGGGTGCGCTTCACCGTCGAGATGCTGCGCGGCTTGCGCCGCAGGGTCCGGCCGCAGATCGAGCTGGTGAGCCACGCCGAAGCGCTGGAGCGCTATGCATCGCTGCTGGGCACGGACCGAGACGTGCGCCTCCTGGATGTCCCGCCCGTAGATGCCTGGCGCTCGCGGACGCTCATGGCCGGAATTCCGGGCGCGGGGCCCCTCAACATGTTGCTCGGTACGGCGCGCTTCCATCACGTGGTCGCGGGCGACCTACTGGACGGCGCCGACACGGTGTGGTTCCCCTGGGTGCACCGGCACCGCATCCCGTGGGCGCGCGCGGGTCGGGTCGTTGCCACGTTGCACGATGTCATCACGATACAGTTCCCGGAGGTCGCGCCGGCCTGGCTCCGCCGGAACGAACGCGAGACGGTCCGGGAATGGCTCGCGTCCGATGCGCGCATCGCCATCACCTCGAACGCAACTGCGACGACCCTGGACTCCATGTTCGGAGTCCCAAGGGAACGTCTAGAGGTGATCCCGCTGTCCGGCAGTCACCAGCGCCCGGCTGGCGCAGGTGCTCGCAGGACCTTTGCATTCACGAGGAGCGAGTATCTCCTCGCGCCCATCAACATCACCCCCCACAAGAACCCCGAGGTGCTGCTGCGCGGCCTCGGGAGGACTGGTGAGCGCCATCCCCTGGTCCTCACAGGAAGCGGGATGGACCTGTGGCCGCCCCGGAGCGCGCGGGCTCGCAAGCTGGTGGGGCTCGCGGAACAATCCGGGTTCACGCGCGACCAGTCGATCTTCGCGCTCGGCTACGTGGATGATCGCGCGTACGAGCAACTCCTCGATGGCGCCTGGGCGCTCGTGATGCCGACGCTGGCCGAGGGAGGCGGGAGCTTCCCGGTGCTGGAGGCGATGACCGCCGGCATCCCCGTGATCGCCTCGGACATCCCAGTCATGAGGGAGATGGTCCAGCGGACCGGCGGTCAGATCCTCTGGTTCGATCCCCGGGATCCTGCCGATCTCGCGGCCAAGCTCGCCGAGCTCGAGGCGGGATACGCCGAGTATCGGCTGCGGGCCGAACGGCAGGCCAGGTCGCTACGCCTGCGCACGTGGGCCGACGTCGCAGGCGATTACGCGCGGCTCATGCGTCTCACCTGAGCAACGACGGCAGGAATTGGGGCGAGGTGCGAAGCGGGCTCGGATTGTCGCGCCCGAGCCTCAGTGGCCATGCCCTGCTGGGTCCTCCGCGGGCGTCTTGCGGGCGAGTTCGTCCCGCTCCGCCGAGAGGATGGCCAGCTCCTGCGTGAGCTGACGCACCTGCTGCGTCAGGCGGGAGAGCACGGTCGAGAAGTGCACGCTGATGAGCAGCAGGAAGAGCAGGCCGAACAGGAACAGCGTGGTGGTGACGGTCACCGCGCCGATGAGCGCGGTCACCCGCTCGACCAGCCCGTACCAGGAGGCCAGCAACAGCATGGCGACGCCGGTGACGATCCAGAGGAACGAGTACTCCTCCTTCAGCTTGCGGCGCCGGACCAGCTCGAGGATCACGCCGAAGGTGACCAGGCTGGCCGTGACCGCGAACACGCGCTGGGTGGGGGTCATCGCGTCTCCCTCCGGAGCGGGACCAGGAACAGCGCCAGCGACATCCGGAACACGTAGTAGAGCGGCTTGACGACGCCGCCGTGCATGCTCTTGCCCTCGGGCGACGGGAGCATCCGGACCGGCACCTCGGTGAGCCGGAGGCCGGCGCGCGCGACCATCGCGAGCACGTCGGCGTCGGGGTAGTCCACCGGGTACCGCTCGTGCGCGTAGAAGCGCAGCGCCTCGCGCGAGATGGCCTGGAACCCGCTGGTGGGGTCGGTGATCCGCTGGCCGGACAGCGCGCTCGCCACCCTCCCGAACAGCCACATGCCGATGCGGCGCACGAGCGGCGGGCGGTAGGAGCCGGGCTCGAGGAACCGCGACCCGACGACCACGTCGGCGTCGTGGAGCGCGGTGAGCAGCCGCGGGATCGACGCGGGATCATGCTGGCCGTCCGCGTCGAGCTGGAGGACGGCGTCGTAGCCGTGGCGCAGCGCGTACCGGTAGCCGGTCTGGAGGGCGGCGCCGTAGCCGAGGTTCACCGGGTGCACCGCCACGCGGGCCCCTCCCGCGCGCGCCTCGGCGGCGGTCTCGTCCGCGGAGCCGTCGTCGACGACGAGCACGTCGCCGGCCACCTGATCGCGCACCGCCTCGACCACCCGCCGGATGCCCCGGGCCTCGTTGAACGCGGGCATCACGACCAGCAGACGGGCCGGGTGGGCGTGCGGCGTCTCGGCGACGAGTGCGTGCGTCAAGGCAGGAATGACGTAGCATACGCCCGGGACCGGGAAAAGCGGGCACCATCCGGCCGGAACGCTGCCTGGGAGGGCGGTTGCGAGTCTCCATCATCACGCCGTCGTTCAACCAGGGCAGCTTCATCGAGCGCACCGTCGAGAGCGTGCTCGCGCAGCGGGGTGACTTCGAGCTCGAGTACCTGGTGGTGGACGGAGGCTCCACCGACGCGACGCTCTCGGTGCTGCGACGCTACGAGGGGCGGCTCCGCTGGATCTCCGAGCCGGACCGGGGGCAGTGCGACGCCATCAACAAGGGCCTGCGGATGACCTCCGGCGAGATCGTCGCCTGGCTCAACTCCGACGACACCTACGAGCCGGGCGCCCTCCAGGCGGCGGTCGAGGCGCTCCGGGCTGGCGCGCGCTGGTGCTTCGGCGAGTGCCGGATCGTGGACGAGCAGGACCGCGAGATCCGCCGCGGCGTCACCGCCTACAAGAACGCGCAGGCCCGTCGGTACGGGCTGCGGCGCCTGCTCGGGCGGAACTTCATCTCGCAGCCGGCGACGTTCTTCCGGCGCGAGCTCGTCGCCGAGGTGGGCCCGCTCGACGAGGGGCTGCACTTCGCCATGGACTACGACCTCTGGCTGCGCTTCGCCCGGGTGGCGCGGCCGGTGTTCGTGCCGCGTCCGCTCGCGGCGTTCCGCTGGCACGCCTCGTCCAAGACCGGCGCCCGCTACCGCACCGGCGCGTGGGAGGCGTTCCGCATCGCCTGCCGCCGCGCGCGCGGGACGGAGCGCCTGGCGCTGCCGGGGCACCTGGCGCGGTACGCGGCGCAGGTCGCGGTCTACCAGGCGCTGGACCTCGCCGCGGCGCTGCGCCGGCGGTGACCCCGGCCGCTCACTTCTCGATCGCCACGTCCACCAGCACCGGCGCGAGCACCCGCACGATCTCCGCCGGCGCGAGCCCGACCAGGAAGCCGCGCGAGCCGCCGTTGATGTAGACCTTCTCGAGCTCGAGGATGGACCGCTCCAGGTACACCGGCAGCTTCTTGCGGGTGCCGAACGGGCTCGTCCCGCCGACCTGGTAGCCGGAGTGCCGGTTCGCCACCTCCGGCCTGCAGGGCTGGACGGTCTTCTTGCCGATGGTGCGCGCGAGCGCCTTGGTGGAGACCTCGCGGTCGCCGTGCATGAGGACCACCAGCGGCTCGCGGTCCTCGTCCTCCATGACGAGCGTCTTGATGGTGGCGTGCTCGTCCACCCCGAGCTCGCGGGCGGAGACGCGCGTGCCGCCGTGCTCCTCGTAGCGGTAGGGGTGCTCGGTGTACGCGACGCCCTGCTCGCGGAGGAGGCGCGTGGCGGGCGTCGATGGGATCTTGCTCATGCGGTAAGGAGAGTAGCGCACCCGCGCTTCCCAGCCGCGCTCCGTTCACCGGGTGGGCTTCACGAACTCGAGCGCCACGACCCCCACGCCGGGTAGTGCGTCTACACTCGGAAAGCGTGCCCACTCCGTGGCCATCGCGTAGGGCTCGCGCTCCGGGCGCGCCTGACCGATCCACTTCCTGCGTCGGTCCTCGACGAATAGCCCCGGCTGTCGCTCGCCGAAGATCTCTTGCCGACGTGGCAGCCCGCAGGCCGAAGCGAAGGTCTCCGCCACAAGGCGGGCGTCATAGAAACGCTGGGCAAAGACGAAGCCCTCTGCGTCCCGGGGGAGGAGCCCGTACTCGTCCACGTCCAGGTACTCGTCGAAAGCCTGCCTCGCGCAAGGAACGGTGAGCACGAGCCGGCCGCCCGGGCGGACGGCGCGCCAGAGTCGGGCCGCAGCGTTCGCGTCGCCCGGCGACGGGATATGTTCGAGCACCGACACTGACGTGACGAGGTCGTACAGCTCGTCCGCGAGCCGGGCGCCGTCCACGGTCGCCACCTCCATCGCACATCGGGTACCAAACCCGAGCGCACCGATGAATGTACGGGTCCGCTCCAGGTCCTTCCCATCGGGGTTGATGAGCGCAGCGTGAGCTTCCCTCCTGGCGTCGAGCACCAGGGCGGGCAGCAGGCGCGGAGACGAGACGTCGAGATAGGACCCGAGCCGCTCGATTTCCCGCACGGACTGCAGGGCGAACTCCAGCTCGAAGTACCGGACGGAGTCCATCGGGGCGAGCGCGAGCGTCCACGCATCGTCGGCGGGAGCCGGTCCCGCTGCGCGCGCGAGCCGGGCCGCGAGGGCGGCTGTCCGGAGGCGCACTCCGATGCCGGGCCCTCCGCGCGCCCACGCGAGCGTGAGGTACCCGGCAGCGCTCATGACCTTGCCGAGGAATCCTATGATGGGTAGTGGCGCGCGCGAGGGCGCTGGTGCACCGGGGCGAGAGATGAGGCGATTCCTGACGCGAGGGATGGAAGAGGCCAGGGGCGCTCCGAGCGAACCGACAGGGTACCATGGCTCTTAGCGGGACGCTCCACCGGTGCTCTCACGCGCACTCCTTCTCCACCAGCTCCAGCGCGCAGTCGAGCTCCAGCGCGAAGCGGCCGCGGCGCACCGGCACGAGCCGCACGTCGGGGCACTTCTCGAGCAGCCGCCGGCGCAGCAGGATGAGCCGGCTCTCCAGGTTGTCCTTCACCGGCGGCAGGCCGAGGCCGGGGTCGAGGCGCAGCTCGCGGTTGGTGAACTCGGTCCGCCCCTCGGCGCGGTGGAGGCCGAGCACCTTCCACAGGATCTTCCCGGGCACGTTCCGGATCAGGTACTCGCCGTCCACGAACACGCAGTCGTCGTTCCGGTAGTAGACGAGCGTGCGGCGGCGGGCGTGGGGCGCGGCGCGGGCCGGCGGCGGCGCCGGGACCGGCGTGGCGGCAGGCGCGGCGTCCTCCTCCAGCGCCGCCATGCGCTCCATGCCCATGGCGATCTGGTTCGCCACGATCTGCAGGAAGGCCTCGTCCCACTCGTCGAACTGGAGCGGGTCCCGGCTCTCCACCGCGAGCACGCCGACCAGCCGGTCGCCCACGAGCAGCGGCAGCGCGAGCTGGGCCTGCGCGTCGGGGAGGCCGGGCAGGGGGATCTCGGGCGCGAGCCCGGCCGCCTCGCCGGCCTCGGCCACCCGCGCGCGGATGGCGCGCCCGTACCGAAGCTCCCCGCCCACCCCGGCCACGCGGATCATCCGCCGGCGCTCGGCCACGGTGCCGAGGATGCCGGCCCCGAGCGCCACCTCCGCGCCGATGCCGCCGGGCCCGTAGCCCCGGCTCGCGATCGCGACGAGGTGGCCGGCCTCGCAGGGCACGAGCACCATGGCGTGCTGGAAGCCGAGCAGCTCGTCGAGCGCGGCCATGGCGCCGGAGAGGAGCGTCTCGAGGTCCGCGGCGCGGTTGATCCGCTCCGACACGGCCTGGAGCCCGCGCAGCTCGGTGAGCGGTCCGGACGCGATCGGCGCGGCGGGCTCGGCGTCGAGCATCGGGTCGGGCGGCATCAGGAAGCCGTCCAGCCGCTCGACGCCGAGGACCTCGTAGACGTCGGCGGAGAGGAGCCGGAACACTCCGGCCATCCCGGTGTACGAGGCGATGGCCTGGATGCGGAGCGCCATCCGGTCGAACAGCGGCCCCTCGGTCTCGGCGTGGTCGTACCGGAGCCGCAGGCGCCAGCTGTCGAGCGTGAGGGGATCGAGCAGCAGCACGGTGGCGTGCGGGTGCTCGAGCACGTTGCGCTTGGTCTTGTTGAAGAACTGGCAGGAGAGCGCCACGTGACGGTCGTCGACCTGGTGCACCTGCGACAGGTAGGTGACGTTGGGCTCGCCGGCGCGCGAGCAGGTCGCGATCGCCGCGGGGACGATGCCCTGGAAACAGGTGGGCGGAAGCCCGGCCAGCGGCGCGGGGGCGGTCACGGCGCACGCTCCGGCGGGACGGCGGTCCCGAGCGGCGCGCCCGCGCCCGGGCCGGGCGTCTGCACGAACAGGCCGTCCACCCGGAGCCGCACCGCCAGGCACGGCCAGCGGTTCACCCGCAGCGTGAGGCGCGGCGGCACGCCGACGAGCGCCAGCTCCCGCGCGAGCGCGCACGTGTAGCGCTCGACCAGCGGTCGCTCGTCCGCGGTCGCCGGCGCGAGCGCCGCCACCTGTCCCTTCACCTGGATCGTCTGATGGTCGGTGGGCCGCGAGAACATCACCGCCACGCGGCCGCTCTCGCGGAGCGCGGACGGGCAGCGGCCCGCGCTCGCCTCGGGGACGAGCACGGTCAGCTCGGCCCCGCCCGCCTCCACGCGCGCCCCGACCGCCCGCACGCACTCGGGCAGGAGCCGGGCGTCGCGGCTCGCCAGCAGGATGGAGACGCCCGACTCGAGGAACGCGGAGAGGTCGTGGGAGATCACGCTGGGCGCGCATTCTAAGGGCACGCGCCGATCCGCCGCACGCGCGCAGGCCCGCCCTGTCGGGACGACCAGGAAGTGCGTCCCACGCGCGCGGGGCAGGCACGGCGCGAAGCGCACCCGCCGTGCGGCCTCCCCCCGGGGCGCCGGCCCCGGCTACGCGCCGATCCCGGCCGCCGCGGTGGCGGCGGCCCACGCCTCGGCGCCGAGCGCCGCCCGGATCGGCGCGGTGGCCTGGGCGAACGCGGCGGGCGGGATCTCCCCGGCCATGCCACGCAGCAGGCCGGCGCGCTCGGGCAGGTTGAGCGCCTGGACGATGACGGCGGACCACTCGCCCCGCCGCGGCGGCGGGATGCTCTCCAGCAGCGCCCGGTGCAGGCCGCCCAGCGCGGCGTCGTCGAAGTGCGCGTGGAGCACGCGCATGGCCTCCGCCTCCTCGCGCTCCATGTGCCGCAGGTGCTCGGCCGCGAGCCCCCAGATCCGGTCGTGCAGCCGGCGCCCCAGCGCCGCGCGCTCGGCGGCGGACGCCCCGGCGAGCCGGGCCGCGAGCTGCCCGGCCTCGCGCGCCAGCCCCTCGGTGCGCGCGTGGTCGGCGGCGAGCGCGGCGTGCAGCTCCGGCGCGAGCCGCGCCAGCTCGGGCATGAACCAGCGGTCCTCGTGCGCGGCGTGCTCCTCGAGCATCCCGAGCAGCCGGTGCACCAGCTCGGCCGCCGCGGCGGCGCCGGCCTCGTCGGCGAAGTCGGTGCGCCCGAGGCGCGTCCCGGCGTCGAACAGCAGCGTCCGGATGCCCTTGTGGACGGGGCCGAACAGATCGATGCGCGACATGCGTGCTTCCTCCAGGTCGGTGTGGGTCCGGACACCAATCTGGCGGAGCGCGCCGCGCGGGCGTGCTCAAACTTCGCTAGCGGAATCCTAAGTTGTCCCTAAGGCCGCGCGCCCATCCGGGATACGCTGCGGGGGCGCACGCCGATCCATGCTGGACGGCGACCGCGACCCGGAGCACGCCATGAACGCCTCGCCGAACCCGCCCAACCACCTGCTCGCGTTCGTCGTCCGCCTGGTCGTCTCGGCGGGCGTGCTGTGGCTCGCGGTGGCGTGGGTCTCGCCCGGGAACCCGCTCAACACGTTCGGCCGCGCGGTGGTGGTGTCGATCGTCCTGTCGATCGCCTACTACATGACGCTCGCGAAGTTCCTCTGGTTCCTGGTCCTGCCGTGGCTGCTGTACGTGCTGGTGTGGCTGAGCGTGATCGCGGCGAGCTACGGCCTCGGCTTCTGGCGCTCGCTCCTGCTCGCGCTCGCGCTCGCGTTCCTGTCCTGGGTGGTCTCGGCGCTGTTCGGGATCCGGACGTTCAGGTCCGAGTGACCGGGCGGCGCGCCCGCGGCGGGCGCTCCCCGCCGGCTGACGCGCGGTGCTCGCCGTGCGCGCGCCCCTCGCGCACGGGCTCGATGCGCACGCCGGGGGCGCGCGGGTCCGGCCGCCGGGCGGCGGCGCCGAACTGCGGCGCGGCGGCGCGGGCCACCTCGAAGCGCGTCTCGGCGGCGCCGATCACGATCTTCCCGATCTCGTCGCGGGTGACGCCCCCGCGCCGGCAGAGCAGCGGCAGCAGCCACTTGGGATCGGCCTTCTTCTCGCGGCCGATGTTGATGCGGAACCAGGCCACCTCGGCGGGCGGGCCGCGCCGCGGGGCGCGCTCGCCGCGGGGCGGGGGCGCCTGACGGGCGGCGTGGGCGGTCTCGGTCAGGTCCTCGGGCGAGGGCAGGCGGGCGCGCGTGGCGCGGACCAGCGCCGCGGCGACGACCAGCGGGTCGCGGCCGGAGAGCAGGCGCGCGGCGGCGGCGCGCTCGTCGTCGCTCACGTCCTCGGACAGCGCGTCCACCTCGCCGGCGAGCCGCGCCTCGTCGGCGGCCCGGATGGCCTCGGCGGCCGGCACGGGCGCCCACTCGATCCGCACGCCGGCGTCGCGGAGCATCCGCTCAAGCTTGTAGCGCTCGGGCGGCGCGGCCAGCAGCACGGCCAGCCCCTTGCGCCCGGCGCGGCCGGTGCGGCCGCTCCGGTGCTGGAGCGCGGCGGGGTCGCGCGGGAGATCGGCGTGGAGCACGAGGTCGAGACCGGGCAGGTCGAGCCCCCGGGCGGCCACGTCGGTCGCGACCAGCACGCGCGCGCGCCCGTCGCGGAGCGCCACCAGCGCCCGGTTGCGCTCGGCCTGCGTCAGCTCGCCGGAGATGGGCACGGCGGCGAAGCCGCGCTCGGACAGGCTGGACGCGGTGTGGTGCGCCGCCTCGCGGGTGGCGCGGAACACGAGCGCCCGGGGCGGCTCCAGCGCGCGCAGCACGTTGACCACCGCCAGCTCGCGCTCGCTCGGCGCGACGAGGTGGGCGCGGAACGCGATGTCGGCGTGCGCCCCGCCGGCGGGCGTGGCGGCGACGCGCGCCGGGTCCGTCGTGTACCGCCGGGCGAGCTCCACGATCGGCTTCGGGAGCGTGGCGGAGAACATGATCGTGCGGCGCCCCTCGGGCGCGGCGGCGAGGATGGCCTCCAGCTCGTCGCGGAAGCCCATGTCCAGCATCTCGTCCGCCTCGTCGAGCACCAGCGCGCGCAGGTCGGACAGGTCGAGCGCGCCGCGGCGGTGGTGGTCGAGCAGGCGGCCGGGGGTCCCGACCACCAGGTGCGCGCCGTCGGCGAGCGCGCGCGCCTCGCGGCGGGCGTCCATGCCGCCCACACAGGCGACGACGCGCCCCTCGGCCTCGGCGAGGAGCCAGGAGAGCTCGCGCTGCACCTGCATGGCGAGCTCGCGGGTGGGCGCGACCACCAGGCCGAGCGGTAGGCCGGCGGGCCAGAACGCGGGGGCGTCGCCGAGCAGCGAGCCGCCCAGGACGAGGCCGAACGCGACGGTCTTGCCCGAGCCGGTGGCCGACGAGACGAGGAGGTCCCGGCCGCGCAGCGCGGGCGTGAACACCGCCTCCTGGACGGCGGTCGGCTCGGAGTAGCCGCGCCGCTCCAGCGCGCGGGCGAGGGCAGGGTGGGCGCCGAGCTCGGTGAAGGTCACGGGCGCGTTCTAGCAGGTTCCGAGGCCTTCCGCTCGCCGCCTGCGCCGGGGGACGCGACCGCCCTCAATGGTCGATCCGCACGCTCCGGACCGCCAGCAGCACCTCGGCGAGGAACGCGAGCAGGGCGCCGATGAACGCCACCATCGCGGCGATGAACAGCCCGGCGACGGGGTGCGAGAAGTCCCAGTGCAGCAGGGAGGCGATGAACGCGACCGCGATGAGGAGGCACACCAGCAGCGCGGCGGCGGTCGCGAAGGTGATGGCGGTGTTGACGAGCTGGCGCCGGCGGAACTGCAGCGCCAGCTCCTCGCGCACGCCGGGCTGGCGCTCCGGCGGCAGCGCCGGGAGGCGCTCCAGCAGCCGGCGCGACCGATCCACGATGCGCCCGAGCCGCGTGGAGAACACGCCGAGCAGCGTGCCGGCGGCGGTCAGCAGGAACACGGGCGCGACGGAGAGCTGGATGACCCGGGTGATGTTGGCGATCGCGGGATCGGGCGGCATGCGCGGAGTCTCGCCTCGGCCCGCGCCGGGCACAAGGACGCGGCGGCGCCGGCCTCACCCGCCGGCGTGCGGCAGGATCCGCCCGGCCCGGACCGCGAGCGGCCAGGTTACGCGGAGCGGCCGCTCCGGCGTGCCCCACGCGGCCCGCAGCGCGGGGCCGATCTCGGCGAGGGGATCGGCGCCGGTGCGCCGCCGGTGCGCGGTCACCGCCGACCAGGTGCCGAGGTAGCCGAGGAAGACGTCCATCGGCCAGCGCTCCTCGATCTCGAGCGGCGGCGCCTCCAGCTCGGGGAACGGGAACGGCAGGGTCCGGTAGCCGCTCTCGACGTGCACGCGCTCCGGCGGCCAGTCGCCGGCGAGCAGCCCGTGGTAGAGGCGGTCCACCACGGCGTCCACCTCGGGGTCGATGCGTGAGAGCCCGTAGGTCACCGCCGCGAACACCGCGCCGGGCCGCGCCACGCGCCGCAGCTCCGCGTAGAACCGGTCGAGGTCGAACCAGTGCATGGCCTGCGCGGCGATCGCGAGGTCCACCGACGCGGGCGGCAGCCCGGTGTCCTCGGCCGGCGCCACCGCGTAGGTCACCCGCGGGTGGAGGAGCGCCTGCCGGACCTGCGCCTCGCCGGGATCGACGGCGTGCACGCGCTCGAAGACCTCGGCGAGGCCGAGCGACGCCTGCCCGTTGCCGCAGCCGCAGTCGAGCGCGTCGCCGCGCGCGGGCGCGACCTCGCCGAGCCAGCGGAACAGCGCGCGCGGGTAGCGCGGGCGGAAGGCCCGGTACGCGTCCGCCACCGGGGTGAAGTGGTCCTTGAACGCGGCCATGGGAGAGGTCTAGCACTCCCACGCCGCGCCCGCCGCGCTCGCCCTTCGACGGGGCTCAGGGCGAGCGGAATCCCCAACTCCGCTCGGGGTGAGCCCGTCGAACCCCGAGCGGAGGGGGCGACGGCTCAGATCCCCGCGCCCTGCTCCGCGCCGGCCGAGTCGCCGGGCCGAGCCCGCGCCTCCTCGCCCAGGTGGCGCAGGATCGCCTCGGAGAACGCCTCGAGGTCGTCGGGCCTCCGGCTGGTGATGACGTTCCCGTCCTCGACCACCTGGCGGTCCACCCAGCGGGCCCCGGCGTTGATGAGGTCGGTCTTGAGCGAGGGCCAGGAGGTCACGGTCTTGCCGTCGATCGCGTCCGCCTCGATCAGCATCCACGGGCCGTGGCAGACCGCGGCCACCGGCTTCCCGGCGGTGAACGCGGTCCGCACCAGCCGGACCATGTCCATGTCGGTCCGGAGGTGATCGGGGGAGTAGCCGCCCGGCACCACCACCGCGTCGAAGTCGTCGGCGGTGACGTCCCGCGCGGCCGCGTCGGTGGTGACCGTCTCCCGCTGCTTCTTGCCGCGGATCTGCTTGCCCTTCTCGAGGCCCACCAGCACGGTCTCGTGCCCGGCCTGCCGCAGCCGGTCCCACGGGACGCGGAGCTCCGAGTCCTCGAACAGATCGTCCGCGATGAATGCGATGCGCGCCATGGCCTTCCTCCGAGTGGAGGTTCGGCACAGGCCGCGCGCGGCACAAGGCGCCGGCGGGCAAAATCGTCAGGCGCCGGGCCGCTCCGGTGGGTTCCACCAGACGGCTCCCTTGCCCTGCACCGCCTCGGCCGCACGCCGGCGCGTCTCGGCAAGCTCCGCCTCGTCCATCGGCCGGAACGCCGCCGCGGCGGCGAACGCGGCGTCCTGCTCGTTCGGGAACGAGAGGCCGAGCAGCGCCACGTCGGGATCGCAGGTGAGCGTGTACCGGACGCATGCCTCGACCGGGAGCCGCGGCAGCGTCGGGACGGCCGCGTCCTGCCCGCCCGACGAGAGCTTCCCGCGCGGGCGCTCCGCCAGCGCCCGGCCGTAGCCCTCGGTGTCCCCGAGCAGCTTGCCGGCGCCGAACGTCTTGAAGCAGATGGTCCCGACGCCGAGCGCGCGGGCGCGCGGCAGGAGCTCCTGCACGTACCGCGGGTGCACGTACGGCCCCACCGGGAACATGACGACGTCGCACAGGCCGGCGTCGAGCGCGGCGGCGAGGACGTCGGGGTGGTGGCTGGAGATGCCGCGGAAGCGCGCCCGCCCGCGCCGGATCTCCTCGGCGAGCTCCTCCATGCCGCCGCCCGGCGCGGCGAGGCGCGCCCACGCGGCCGGCTCGGACACCGAGTGGAAGACCAGCAGGTCCACCGCCCGCACGCCGAGCCGCCCCAGGCTCTCGTCGAGCTGCGGGGCGACAGGCCGGTCGAGGTGGTCGATCTTGTCCACCACGAACACGCCCTCGCGCCGGCCGCGGAGCGCCTCCCCGACGATCTCCTCGGAGTAGCCGTCCTCGTACATCGGGGCGGTGTCCACCACGTTCACGCCGGCGTCGAGGGCGCGGCGGAGCGTGGCGACGCAGCGCTCCTTCGGGACGCTGCGATCGGCGAGGTCGCCGGCGCCGATGCGGGTGACGGGGACGCCGGTCCGGCCGAGGGAGCGGCGCGGCTGGAAGCGGGGGAGCGCGGTCATGGCGCCATCCTAACGCCAGGGCCCCGGCGCGCGCGTCCGGCGCACCGGGGCCCCGCGTCCCCCCGCCCCCGCTACTTCGCCTTGGACGGCGTCACGTCGATCTGCACCGCCTGCGGCGTGTCGCCGCTGCGGTCCAGGCGCGCGCGGACCGCGGCGCCCTGCCGGATGTCCGCCAGCGTGGCGGACCGGCCGTCCACGGTGATGCGCGCGCCGTCGGCGACCTTCACCTGCGTGGTCGCGTCGCCCGAGTCGATGGCGATCTCGTGCTGCTCGCGATCGATGAGCGCGACGCGCCCGGAGAGCTCGCTCGGCCCGGTCACGTCCGTCCCCGCGCCCGTGCCGGTGGCGGCGCCCGGCGAGCCGGTGCCGGCCACGCTGCCGGTCGCGCCCGGCTCCATCGTCTCGGGCACGCGGCCCTGCTGGCCCGCCGAGCCCGCGCCCGGATCGCCCGAGTACCGCGGCGTGGCGTCCGCGCCCTCGGTCGGGAGCGGGTGCGGATCCTTCCCGCCCACGCCCTGCTGCGCGCGCGCGCTCGGCGCGGCCTCGGCCGCCTGGGCCTCGGCGACGTCGCGCTCGCTCTGGCCCTCCTGCGGCGCGGCCTGCGCGGTGCGCTCGCGGCCGCTCATCTCGGTGGTGGCCTTGTCGTCGCCCGACGCGTTCGCCGTGCGGGTCTTGCTGCTCGTCCCGGTCTTGCAGCCGGCGGCGGCGAGCAGCAGCGCCGCCGCGACCGCGGTTCCTCTCACTTGCATGCCTCGGTCCCCCCTTCGCGAAAGGATGGGGGCAGGCGGCGCGAGGCGCACGCCCGGCTGCCGCTGGGCGCACGACCGCCCGCCGCCCGGGCCGGTGCCCGGGCGCCGGACGGCCCGCCGCGGGGAGCTTCACTCCCCGCGCAGCGTCCCGAGGAGGAACAGCGCGAAGAAGATCGGGACCGACAGCGCCACCAGGCCGCCGATCACCAGCCCGGCGATGGTGGCCCACCGGGCCGCGCCGGCGGGCGGGAGGGGCGCGTCGATGGCGAACGGGTTCTTCTTGCCGCGGAAGAGCTTGCGCTTCACGGGTCGCATTCTACACGCCGGCGCGGGCGCTGGTGTGGCGGGCCTGGTCGCCTCGCGGCTTGACGGCCGGGCGCCCGGTCGGATAACCATGAAGGCGATGCATTCGCAGCGCGCGACCGGTCGACTTCTTCGCCAGGCGAGAGAGCTCGCCCGGCTCGACTGACCGCGCGACCTCTCTCGCCGTCCCACGGCCGGAGAGGTCACCGCTCCCAGCAAGACGAACAGAGACCTCCCGGCCCCCACCCGCCGGAGGAATCACGTCATGCCGAGGATGCCCGCCCACAAGTACCGCCCGTTCCCGCAGGTCGCGCTGCCCGACCGGCGCTGGCCGTCGCGCCGCATCGAGCGCGCGCCCCGCTGGTGCTCGGTGGATCTCCGGGACGGGAACCAGGCGCTCGAGGATCCGATGGGCCCGGATCGCAAGCGGCTGCTGTTCGACGCGCTGGTCCGCGCGGGCTTCCGCGAGATCGAGGTGGGCTTCCCGTCCGCCTCGCGGCCGGAGCGGGAGTTCGTCCGCGAGCTCGTCGAGCGCGGCATCCCCGAGGGCGTGACCATCCAGGTGCTCACGCAGGCGCGCGAGCACCTCGTCCGCGCCACCTTCGACGCGATCCGCGGCGCGCCGCGCGCGGTCGTGCACCTCTACAACTCGACCTCCGAGCTGCAGCGGCGCGTGGTGTTCGGCAAGGATCGCGCCGGGATCCGGCAGATCGCCGTGGACGGCACGCGCCTCGCGCGCCAGCTGGCGGAGGAGCTGCCCGAGACCGAGGTGGTGCTGGAGTACACGCCGGAGAGCTTCACCGGCACCGAGCTCGACTTCGCCGCCGACGTCTGCGAGGCGGTGATGGACGCGTGGGGCGCCTCGGCGGAGCGGCCGGTGATCCTCAACCTGCCGGCCACGGTGGAGATGTCCACGCCGAACGTGTACGCGGACCAGGTCGAGTGGTTCGGGCGCCACGTGAAGGGGCGCGAGCGCTACGTGCTCTCGGTGCACCCGCACAACGATCGCGGCACCGCGGTGGCGGCGGCGGAGCTGGCGGTGATGGCCGGGGCCGACCGGGTGGAGGGCACGCTCTTCGGGAACGGCGAGCGCACCGGCAACGTGGACCTGGTGACGCTCGCGCTCAACCTGCACACGCAGGGCGTCGATCCCGGGCTCGACCTCGCGGACCTCGACGCGCTGGTCGAGGTGGCCGAGCGGGCCACGCGCATGCCGGTCCACCCGCGCCACCCGTACGCGGGCGCGCTCGTCTACACCGCCTTCTCCGGCTCGCACCAGGACGCGATCAAGAAGGGCTTTGCCGCGCTCCGGCGCACCGACGGCGAGCGCTGGGAGATGCCGTACCTGCCCATGGACCCCGCGGACGTGGGCCGCACCTACCAGGCGGTCATCCGGGTGAACAGCCAGTCCGGGAAGGGCGGGGTGGGCTGGGTGCTGGAGGAGCACGGCGGGATCCGGCTGGGGCGCGAGGAGCTGACCCGCTTCGCGGCGGTGATCCAGGCGATGGCCGAGGCGCGGGGGACCGACCTCACGCCGGCGGAGATCCTGGAGGTGTACGCGCGCACGCACGGCGGCGCGCCCGGCGTCCGCGCGCTCGCGCAGGGATGAGGCGGCGGGCCGCGGCGAGGGCGATTATGAGTCGCCCCGCCGCGCGCCCACCTGCGCGGCCGGAGGCACCGCATGGAGCAGCGGAAGCTGGGCACGCAGGGGCTCTCGGTCTCGGCCGTGGGGCTGGGCTGCATGGGCATGAGCGACTTCTACGGCGGCGCCGACGAGCGCGAGTCCGTCGCGACCATCCACCGCGCGCTCGAGCTCGGCGTCACGTTCCTCGACACGGCCGACATGTACGGTCCGTTCAAGAACGAGGAGCTGGTGGGGCGGGCCATCCGGGATCGCCGCGACCAGGTGGTGCTCGCCACCAAGTTCGGGAACGAGCGCCGCGCCGACGGCACCTTCGTCGGCATCAACGGGCGGCCCGAGTACGTGCGCGCCGCCTGCGACGCCTCGCTGCGGCGGCTCGGCGTGGACCACGTGGACCTCTACTACCAGCACCGCGTCGACCCCACCGTGCCGATCGAGGACACCGTGGGCGCCATGGCCGGCCTGGTGAAGGACGGCAAGGTCCGCTACCTCGGGCTCTCGGAGGCCGCGCCCGCCACCATCCGCCGCGCGCACGCGGTGCACCCCATCACCGCGCTCCAGACCGAGTACTCGCTGTGGAGCCGCGATCCGGAGGACGAGCTGCTGCCCACCCTGCGCGAGCTCGGCATCGGCTTCGTCCCGTACAGCCCGCTCGGGCGCGGCTTCCTCACCGGCCGGTTCCGCTCGCCCGACGATCTCCCCGAGGGCGACTTCCGGCGGACCTCGCCGCGCTTCCAGGGCGAGAACTTCCAGCGGAACCTCGATCTCGTGGACCGCATCCGCGAGATGGCGGGCGCGAAGGGCGTCTCGGCCTCGCAGCTCGCGCTGGCGTGGGTGCTCCGGCGGGGAGAGGACGTCGCGCCGATCCCCGGGACCACCACCCGCCGCCACCTCGACGAGAACGTGGCCGCGGCCTCGATCCGGCTCACGCCGGCGGACCTCGCCGCCATCGATCAGGTGGCGCCGAAGGGCGCGGCCGCCGGCGAGCGCTACCCGCCGTCCGGCATGGTGCGGGTGAACCTGTAGCGTTCCGTCACCGCGCGCCGGCGCCGCCGGTGCTGGCCCCGAGGCCCATCTCGCCGGCCAGCTCGGCGAAGCGGGTCGCGAACGCCGGCCCGCGCGCCTCGTCCTCGTGCTTGAAGTACGCGTACGCCTCCGCCCAGGGCTGCGCCGCGATCGCCTGCAGCGCCGATCGCAGCGCGGCGTCGCCGTACTCGGTGCGCCGGAGGCGCAGGTAGCCGAACCCGGCGGTCGCGGCCAGCGGCGTCGAGCCCTCGTCCGCGTCGGTGATGCACAGCGCGGCCCCGGCCTCCGCCAGCGCGGACCGCACCGCGTCGGCGTGCCAGCTCGGGTGGCGCAGCTCGAACGCGAACCGGCCGCCCCGCGGCAGCAGCGCGAGGAAGTCCTGCAGCAGCGCGAGGTCGAGCCGGATGGAGGGCGGCAGCTGGAACAGGATCGGCCCCAGCGCCGCGCCGAGCTCCGCCGCCGCCCGCAGGAACCAGGCGAGCGCGGCCTCGGCGTTCGCCAGCTTGAGACGGTGGGTGATCCGCTGGGGCGCCTTCAGCGCGAAGGTGAAGCCGGGCGGGACCGCCGCGCGCCAGCCGGCGAGCAGCTCGGGGCCGGGCATCCGGTAGAAGGTGTTGTTCACCTCCACCGTCCGGAGCCGCGCCGCGTAGGCCGGGAGCATCTGCGCGGAGGGGAGGCCGGCCGGGTAGAACGCCCCGCGCCAGGCCGGGTAGCTCCAGCCGCTCGTGCCGGTGAGGAGGCGCACGCGTGGGATCTGCGCACGCGCGGGGTGATGCGCCCGCCCGGTGCGGGGCGCGTCGGCCGGCGAGCGCCCGCCCGTGCACCCGCCGCCAGGGCTCGCTCGGCGCGCCGTCCGGGCGCACATTCCACGGTCTCCCGGCCAACGGAGGTTCGACCGGGTTCCCCGCATGTGAGGGAACCCCGTCGGACGCTCCATCGCGGGTCAGCCCGCCGTACGGTGTCCCCCATGTCCGATCCC
>NZ_BAZG01000052.1 GCF_000964525.1 Anaeromyxobacter sp. PSR-1 | reverse complement strand
CGCGCACCGGCGGGCCCCCGGGGCCTTCGGGCTCCGCTATCCTCGGGCAGGCGCGAGCGCGGCGGCCGACGCCCGCGCCGCCGGGGGGAGCCGATGGCGCTCCGGATCGACGAGCGGTACGAGGTCGCGGCGCCGGTCGACGCCGCCTGGGACCTCCTCGTGGACCCGCGCCGGGTGGTGACCTGCGTGCCGGGCGGCGCGCTCGACGCGGTGGTGGACGCGCGCACCTACGACGGGCACCTGCGGGTGCGCCTCGCCGGGATCACGTTCGCGTACCGCGGACGCGTCCGCCTCGCGGAGGTGGACGTCCCGGGGCGGCGCGTGCGCATCGTGGGCGACGCGCGCGCGCGGGCCGGCGACGGCACGGCGCGCCTGTCGCTGGAGAGCTGGCTGGTGCCGCGCCCGGGCGGTCGCACGGAGGTGGTGGCGGAGGCCACGGTCAACGTGGGCGGCGCGCTGGTGGCGCTGGGGCGCGGCTTCCTCGAGGCGCTCGGGCACGAGGTGTTCCGGCTGTTCGCCGCGCGGGTCCGGGCCGCGCTGGAGGGGGCGGCACCGCCCGCGGACGAGCCGCTGCGGGCGCTTCCGCTGCTGGCCGGCGCGGCGCGCGCGTGGCTCTCCGGCGGCGGCCGCGCCCGGGGCTGACCGGCGCGCCTGATCAGGGCGCGCGCGGCGGTGCGGTCGCCGCGGCCGGGAACGCAGCTCCCCGCCGCGCTGGACGCCGCGCTGCTGCCGGGCCGGCGACATCCGGTCGCGCCGCTCCGGCCGACCGCCGAGGCGGCAGGGGAATGCCGCCCCAGCGCCCTCGAAATCCGCGGGCGTGGCGCGCCCGCGAGCCCTCGCCCGCCCGACCCCCAAGGCCGCGCTCCAAGGGAGCGCGCCCGTCCGCCAGCGCGTCTCCTAGGCTCGTCGCGCGCCCCGGGAACGGCGCCGCTGGGGCCGACCTGCGGTGCGCGGATCGGAGGAAGGCGCATGAGGACGGCACTCAGGATCGTGGTCGCCCTGGCGATGATGCTCGGCGCACGGCAGGCGCTCGCCTGCCACCTGGACGGGAAGGTGGTCTGCTACGGGACCGAGGCGCCGGTGGAGGGCGTCCGCATCGTGGTGGGCGGGGTGGGCGAGGCGGTGACCGACGGGAGCGGCGGGTACCTCGTGTACCTGCCTGGCTACGGCACGTACACCGCCAGCATCGACCTGTCGGGCCTCCCGGGCAGCTGGGAGGTGATCAGCCCCGGGACCTCGGCGACGTTCACGGGCGAGTTCGTGACGCAGGACTGGGTGATCGACGGGCCGGCGTGCCACCGGGCGGCGTGCTGGCTCACCGGCGGCGGCGCCAAGTTCAGCACGCTGACCGGGACCACGATGGCCGAGCACGGGCCGCAGGTGAGCTTCGGCGGCAACGTGAACCCGTCGTGCAGCCCGATCCCGGGCGACGGCGGGCAGTGGAACCACGTGGATCACGGCAACAAGCTGTTCTTCCACGGTGAGTCCATCGTGGTGGACGACTGCGGGCCGATCTTCGAAGGCGGCTCCGAGTCGCCGGACACGCCGTACAACTACATCGAGTTCCACGGAACGGGCACCATCAAGGGCCTCCCGGGCAGCAAGTTCGGCACCAAGACCGACGTGTGCTTCACCGGGCGCGCCGAGGACCGCAACGAGCCGGGCAGCAGCGGGCAGCGCGACGGTGCGTACAAGGACCGCTACTTCATCAGCATCACCAACTGCGCGGGGCTCGAGTACCTGTCGCTGGAGGACGAGGGGGGTGGGCCGATCACGATCACCGACGGCAACCTCCAGATCCACGTGAGCAGCTGCACGCAGTGAGCGGTTCGCCGGGCGGCGCCCCGGTCCTCGGCGGCGCCGCTCGCACCTCCCACGCCAGCGACGCGGCTTCCTGGAGGCGCTCGGGCTCGAGGTGTCCCGGCTGTTCGCCGCGCGGGCCCGGGCCGCGCCCGGGGCCGACCGGCACGCCGGATCAGGGCGCGCGCGGCGGTGCGGCCGCCGCGGCCGGGAACGCCGCGGCCAGCGCCAGCAGCTCCCGCCGGGAGGCGCAGCGCAGCCGCGCGCGCTCGCTCGCGAGGTGGAGCGAGACGGTCGCGCGGGTCACCGCCTGGAGCGCGCCGACCTGCGGCGCGCCGAGGCCGTCCAGCGTGGCCCGCAGCACCGCTCCCTCGACCGCGTGCAGCGCGGCCGGGTCGCCGGGCTCGTCGCAGCGGCGCGCCAGGACGTGGCCGGCGCCGCCCTCGCGCCAGTGATCGACGAGCGCGTACTCACCGTGCAGCAGGGCGCCCCATCGCCGCCGGGCGCCGGCCGGCTCCTCCCGGACGATGGCCCCGGCGTCCCGGAGCGCCGCGATCGCGGCCGGCGCGATGCTGCGGCGCGCCCGCGGCCCCGCGCCGCCCACGCCGCCTGCGGCGGGAGCCACCCCCGCAGCCGCCGGGCGGTGCCGAGGTGCCGGGCCACGGCGCGGAGCAGCCCCACGGTGCGCGACGGCGGGCGGACCCCCGCGTCGAGGCGCAGCCCGAGCGCGAGCGCGAGGCCGTCCAGCTCGCCGGCCGAGAGGATCAGCGCGTCGGGCGTCCCGTGCCGCAGCAGCGCCTCCAGGGCGCGGCGCTCCACGGCCGGCGGCAGCAGCGCGCGCAGGCGCCGCGAGAGCAGCTCCACCGGCGGCCGGGGCTGCGACAGCGCCCGGTAGCACTCGACCCCGACCACCTGCAGCAGCTCGGCGGCGGCCAGGTCTGGGCGCGACGGCGCCCCGCCGGGCACGAGGATCCCGGCGCCGCGACCCGCGGCGAGCCCGTCGAGGCGCGCGAACCAGCGCCCGTCGCCGGGCACCATGGGGACGAGCGCGTCCAGCACGTCGCGCAGCCACGCCTCCGTGCTCGCGGCCGGCGCGTAGCACGCGTGGATGGCCCGGAGGCCGCGGAAGCGCGCTCCCTCGGGGCAGGCCGCCGCGCCCCCGGCGGCGGGCGGCGCGGTGAACAGCACCAGCTCGTCCGGGCCGAGGTGGATCACGCCGGCGCGCGCCGGCGGCGGGACGAGCGCGAGCCCGGGCGGGGGCGGGGACGGGGAGGAGGGCTGGACGCGAAGGAGGTGGGCTCGGGGGGACATGGGCGCTCCGGGGGAAGGCGGCCCGCGGTCGTCCACGGGCGCGAGCGTGACCGTCCTGCACGTCGGCGGCGAGGGCGTGACCGCACCGTGACGAAGCGTTCGCGACGGCGCCTGCGACGCGAACAATCCGTCACGCGGCGGTCACCCGGACGCAGCGCCGCGGGGGCACGTTGCAGGACCATGGACGCGCTGCGCTCTCCCCGCGACCTCCAGCCCGGGAGGTGGCACCATCCGGCCATGACCGGCCTCGACCCCGAGCGCTTCCGCGTCCTGTTCGTCGAGGACGACGAGCGGCTCGCCGCGCTGACCACCCGCTACCTCGAGACCCACGGGCACACGGTGACCTGGGTGGCCGACGGGCAGCTCGGGCTGGCCGAGGCACTGAAGGGCCAGCACGACGTGGTGATCCTCGACCTGATGCTGCCGCGGAGGTCCGGGCTGGAGGTGTGCCGCGAGCTGCGCGCGCGCCTGCCGGTGCCGATCATCATCCTCACCGCGCTGGGCGAGGAGGCCGATCGGGTGCTCGGCCTGGAGACGGGCGCGGACGACTACCTGGCGAAGCCGTTCTCGTCGCGCGAGCTGCTGGCCCGCCTGCGCGCGCTGGTCCGCCGCGGCCGCGGCGCGCTGGGCCCGCCGCGCGAGGCGATCCGCGTCGGCGATCTCGAGCTGACCCCGCGCGACTGGTCGGCCACGCGCGCGGGCCGCCCGCTGCGGCTCACCACCGCGGAGTTCGTGCTGCTGCGCGTGCTGGCGGAGCGCGCCGGCCGCGTGCTCACCCGCGAGCAGCTCCTCGACCTCACCAAGGGGAGCGCCGACGAGGCCTTCGATCGCTCGATCGACGCCCACATCTCGCGCCTGCGCCACAAGCTCGGGGACGACCCGCGCCAGCCCGCCCTGCTGAAGACGGTGCGCGGCGCCGGCTACATGCTCGCGGCCGGGCCGGAGGACGCTTGAGCGGCGCGCGGCGAGGGCCGTTCCGGCTCGGGCTGCGCATCTACCTGGTCACGGTGGTGGCGGTGCTCGCGACCGGGGTCGCGGTGCTGCTCGCGCTCGCGCTGGCGAGGGATCGCCGCGATCCGGTCCGCCGCGACGTCCTGCACGCCATCGCCCGCGACGCGGCGGCGCGCGTGGCGGCGCAGTGGGGGACGGCCGGCGGCGTCGAGGAGGTCATCGGCCCGCTCGCCTCGGCGCTGCGCGTGAGCGTCGCCGTGTACGACGCGGCCGGCGCGCAGGTCGCGAGCGCCGGCGAGGCCATGCCGCCGCCGCTGCCCCCGCCGCCGGAGCGGGAGCGGCTCATGGAGGGCCCCGGCCCCGGCCCGCGCCGCGCGATCGGCGGGGCGGTCCGCGGGCCGCCGCCCGTCGGCGACGGGCCGGGCGCGCCCTCCGGCCCCCGCGTCGGGAACCTGTTCCTGCGCGATGGCGGGCCGCCGGGGCCGGAGGGGAGGGAGCGTCACCTGGTGTCGGTGATCGCGGCCGTCGAGGTCTCCGGCGAGCGCGTGGGGTACCTGGTGATCGCGCAGCAGCTCCCGGCCGGCCGGCCGCCGCCGCTCCTGCTCGTGCTCGTCGCGCTGGTGCTGGTGGGCGCCGGGATCGCCGCGCTCGTGCTGGGCGGCTCCCTCGCGCGCCCGCTCGACCGGCTGGCGCGCACGGCCCGCGCGCTCGGCTCCGGGGACCTCGCGGCGCGCACCGGGATCGCGCGCGGCGACGAGCTCGGGGCGGTGGCGCGCGCCTTCGACGAGATGGCCGACCGCGTGGGCGCGCTGCTGCGCTCGAGCACCGAGCTCATCGCCAACGTGGCCCACGAGCTGCGCACGCCGCTCGCACGGATCCGCGTGGCGCTCGACCTCGCCGCCGAGGGGGACGCCGAGGTGGCGCGCGCGTCGCTGGCGGACATCGCGGAGGACCTCTCCGAGCTCGAGCGGCTGGTGGACGACGTGCTCGCCTCGGCGCGGCTCGACCTGGCCGGGAACGCCGCCTCGTCGGCGGGCGGGACGCCGCCGCTCCGCCGCGCGCGGCTCGATCCGGCGGGCGTGGTGCGGCAGGCGGCGGAGCGCCTCGGCCACCGCCACCCCGATCGCACCGTGCGGCTCGAGCTCGGGGCGGACCTGCCGGAGATCGAGGCGGACGCGGTGCTGCTCCGCCGCGCGATCGACAACCTGCTCGACAACGCGCGCAAGTACTCGCCGCCGCCGGCGCCCATCCGCGTGGCGGCGGAGCGGCGCGGCGGGGACCTGGTGGTCGAGGTGACGGATCGGGGGGAGGGGATCGCGCCGGAGGACCTGGAGCGCGTGTTCTCGCCGTTCTACCGGGTGGACCGCAGCCGCGCCCGCGCCACCGGCGGCGTCGGCCTCGGGCTGCCGCTCGCGCGCCGCATCGCCGAGGCGCACGGCGGAACGCTGACCGCGCGCAGCGCGCCGGGTGAGGGCACCACCCTGACGCTGACCATCCCGGCCGCCCGGTGATGGTCCGCCGCCGCCCGGATCGCCCGGGCGGGAGCGGCCGAATGCCACAGCCCCGGCGGGGACGAACGGGGAAGGGAACCGTTCGGGCTCGGAGGTGCGTCACCGCCCGATCGGGCACGGTGCGTCGGGTAGAGTCCGGGTCCAGCGTACCGGACGAGCGGCCCACACCGGGAGGACGCATGCCAACGGCCAACGGACCCCTCACCCCGCGTGCCGCCACCGGCGTCGCCGGTCTCGACGACGTGCTTGGGGGCGGGTTCCCGCGCCGCCGGATCCACCTGATCCAGGGATCCCCGGGCGCCGGCAAGACCACGCTCTCGCTCCAGTTCCTGATGGAGGGCGTGCGCCAGGGCGAGTCCTGCCTCTACATCGCCATGTTGGAGTCGCGCGAGGAGGTGGCGAGCGTCGCGGCCTCGCACGGCTGGGACCTCGGGGGCGTCACGGTGTTCGAGGCGTCGGAGATGGACGCGGGCGACGAGAACACCATCCTCGAGCCGTCGGAGGTGGAGCTGGGCGAGCGCATGGGGGCGATCCTCGCGGAGGTGGAGCGCGTGCAGCCGAACCGCGTCGTGCTCGACTCGTGCACCGAGCTGCGCCTGCTCGCCCAGACGCCCATCCGCTACCGGCGCCAGCTGCTCGCGCTGAAGCGCCAGCTGGTCGAGAAGGACCGGACGGTGCTGCTGCTCGACAACCCCTCGCCGGACGCGCCCGACGTGCTGGTGCAGAGCCTGGCGCACGGCGTGCTGCTGCTGGAGCAGCTCAGCCCGGAGTACGGCGCCGCGCGGCGGCGCCTGCGCGTCCTGAAGATGCGGGCGGCCGACTACCGCGGCGGCTTCCACGACTTCGCGATCCGCACCGGCGGGATCACGGTGTTCCCGCGGCTGGTCGCGGCCGAGCACCGCGGCATCGTCGCCGAGCCGGAGCGCTGCTCGAGCGGGCTCGAGCCGCTCGACCGGATGCTGGGCGGCGGGCTCGACCGGGGGACCAGCACCCTGATCGTCGGGCCCGCCGGCGCGGGCAAGTCCACGCTCGCCACCCAGCTCGTCCACGCCGCGGCGGAGCGGGGCGAGCCGGCGGCCGTGTTCGCCTTCGACGAGCCCCGCGCCACGCTGCTGGCGCGGGCGCGCGCGACCGGGCTCGACCTCGATCCGTTCCTCGGCTCCGGGACGGTGCAGATCACGCAGGTCGATCCCGCGGAGATGCCGGCGGGCGAGCTGGTCCACCTGGTCCGCGCGGCGGTCGAGCGCGGCGCGCGGATCGTGGTGATCGACAGCCTGAACGGCCTGCTCCAGGCGATGCCGAGCGAGGGCTCGCTGGTGCTGCAGGTGCACGAGCTGCTCAGCTTCCTGGCCGAGAAGCGCGTGGTCACCGTGGTCACCCTGGCGCAGCACGGGGTCATCGGGGACATCCTCGCCCCCGCCGACGTGACCTACCTCGCCGACACGGTCGTGCTCCTGCGGTACTTCGAGGCGGGCGGCGGCGTCCGCAAGGCGCTCTCGGTGCTGAAGAAGCGGCTCGGGGCCCACGAGACCACCATCCGCGAGTACATGCCCACCGCCACCGGCGCCCGGCTCGGCGGGCCGCTGACCGACTTCCGGGGCGTGCTCACCGGCGTGCCCGAGTTCGAGCCGGACGCGGCCGGGGAGCACCTGCTACCCATCCCGTCGCCATGATCCGACCGCACCGCTCCGAGCGCGTCCTGGTGCTGGCGCCCATCGGGCGCGACGCGGAGGTCGCCTCGGCGGTGCTGCGGGGCGCCGGCCTCTCGGCGGCGGTGTGCCGCGACATCGGGGAGGTGGTGGTGGAGCTGCGCGCGGGCGCGGCGGTGCTGGTCATCGCGCAGGAGGCGCTGGCCGACGCCGCCCGGGACGGCATCGGCGAGTGGATCGCGCACCAGCCGCCCTGGTCCGACCTGCCGGTGTTCGTCGTCACCGGCAACCCGTCGCGCCTGGATCACGCCCGCACGCTGCGCCAGCTGTCGTGGCTCGGGAACCTGCTGCTGCTGGATCGGCCGCTGCGCCGCGCCACCCTCGTCAGCGTGGTGCGCTCCGCCATCCGCGCGCGCCAGCGCCAGTACGCGGCGCGCGAGGTGCTCGCCGCGCGCGAGCGGGAGGTGGAGGCGCGCGACCAGTTCCTGGCGATGCTCGGGCACGAGCTCCGCAACCCGCTCGGCGCGATCGTCCTCGCGCTCGACGTCATCGACCGGCGCGGCACGGCCGAGCCGCGGCAGCTCGACGTGGTCCGCCGGCAGTCGCGGCAGCTCTCGCGCCTGGTGGACGACCTGCTCGACGTGTCGCGCGTCACCTCGGGGAAGATCGCGCTCCACCGCCACCCGGTGGAGCTGGCCGTGCTGACCGGGCGCGCCGTGGAGGCGATGCAGCCGCCGGCCGCGGCCGCGGGGGTCTCGCTGCGCGCGGAGATCGCGCCGGGCGAGGTGCCGGTGCTGGGCGATCCGGTCCGGCTCGAGCAGGTGATCGCGAACCTGGTCGGGAACGCCGTCAAGTACAACCGGCCCGGCGGGCACGTGGTGGTCTCGCTGGAGACGTCGGGCGGCGACGCGGTGCTGCGCGTCCGCGACGACGGCATCGGCCTGGCCGAGGCCGACCTGGAGCGCGTGTTCGACACGTTCGTGCAGGTGGACTCCGGGCTCGACCGCGCCCGCGGCGGCCTGGGGCTCGGGCTCACGCTGGTGAAGACGCTGGTGACCATGCACGGCGGCCAGGTGCGGGCGGACAGCGCGGGCGCGGGCAAGGGCAGCACGTTCACGGTCCGGCTGCCGCTCGCGGCGCCGGCGGATCGGCCCGCCGGCCCCCGCCGCGACGCCGCCGCGCCCGAGGTCCGCCCGCGGCGCGTCCTGGTCATCGACGACAGCCCGGACAACCGCGAGGTGGCCCAGTCCGCGCTCGAGATGCTCGGGCACAAGGTGAGCCTGGCGGGGGACGGGCCGAGCGGGATCGAGGAGGCGTTCAGGTACGACCCCGAGGTGGTCGTGATCGACATCGGCCTGCCCGGGCTGGACGGCTACGAGGTGGCGCGCCGCCTGCGCGCCGCGCGCGGCCGGGGCATGGTCCTCATCGCGCTGACCGGCTACGGCCAGCCCGACGACCGCCAGCGCGCGCTGGCCGCAGGCTTCGACCTGCACCTCACCAAGCCGGTGGAGATCGAGGCGCTCCGCCGGGCCATCGAGCGGTTCGACCCGGGCGCGTGAGCCGCCCCGCGCGCCGCGGTCAGCCGCGCTGGCGGCGCACCCCGGCCAGCAGGGCCTCGATGGCCTCGAAGCGCGCCGGCTTCGCGAGGTGCGCGTCGAAGCCGGCCTGCGCGGAGCGCGCCAGGTCGTCCGGCAGGGCGTAGCCGGAGAGGGCGACGAGCAGCACCGACGACAGCTCCGGGTCGGCGCGCAGCGTGCGCGCCAGCTCGTACCCGTCCATGTCCGGCAGGCCCAGGTCGCACACGATCGCGTCCGGGCGCGCGGTGCGGCAGCGCTCCAGCGCCTGCCGCGCGTCGAGCGCGATGTCGGCGTGGTGGCCGGCCAGCTCGAGGAGATCGCGCAGGGTCTCGGCGGAGTCGCGGTTGTCCTCGACCACGAGCACCCGCCGGGGCGCGGCCGGGCGGGGCGCCGCGGCCTCGGCGACCCGGACCGGCACGCCGTCGAGCGGCAGCTCCAGCGTGAACGTCGCCCCGCGGCCCGCCCCGGCGCTCGCCGCGTCCACGGTGCCGCCGTGCAGCTCGACCAGCCCCTTCACCAGCGCGAGCCCCAGCCCCAGGCCGCCCCGGGTGCGCGCCAGCGTCCCCTCCGCCTGCACGAACGGCTGGAACAGCCGCTGCAGCACCTCCGGCGGCATCCCGATGCCGTCGTCGCGCACCCGGACCCGGGCACGCCCCTCCGGCGTGGCGTCCACCGCGACCGTGACCGTCCCGCCGCCGTCGGTGAACTTGGCCGCGTTCTGCACCAGGTTGCCCACCACCTGCGCGATGCGCGCCGCGTCGGCGTGGACCCACAGCTCGCGCTCCGGGACCTCCAGCGCCAGCCGGAGCCCGCGCGCCTCGAGCAGCGGGCCGAGGTCCTCCGCGGCCTGGCGCACCGCCGTGCCCAGCTCCAGGTGCGTCCGCCGCAGCTGGATCTTCCCCTGCGTGATGCGGGCCACGTCGAGCAGGTCGTCCACCAGCCGCGCCAGGTGCGCCACCTGCCGCGCGATGACCTGGCGCGCGTTCCGGCCCTGCTCGCCGGCGGGGTCGCCGCGATCGAGGACGGTGAGCGCGTTGAGCACCGGCGCGAGCGGGTTGCGCAGCTCGTGCGACAGCACCGCCAGGAACTCGTTCTTGCGGCGGTCGGCCTGCGAGAGCGCCTCGACGAGCTGGGTGAGGCGCGCGTCGCTGGCCCGGAGCGCCTCGCCCTGGGCCTGGAGCTCCTCGTTCTGGGCCTGGAGCTCCTCCTGCTGCGCCTGGAGCTCCTCGTTCTGGCCGTACAGCTCCTCCTCCTTGGCCTGGAGCTCCTCGTTCTGGGCCTGCAGCTCCTCGTTCTGCGCGGCGACCCGCTCCTCGCGATCGCGCAGCTCCGCCGCCATCGTCGCGAACGCCCGCGCCAGCTCGGCCAGCTCGCTGCGCGGTCCCGTGTCCGGGGTCGGCGCCTCCAGGTCCGTCGCGGCGGAGTAGTCGCCCGCGGCCAGCCGCCGGGCCGCGTCCACCAGCCGCTTCGCCGGGCGGCGCACCTCGGTCACGACCACCCACGCGATCGCCGCCAGGAGCAGGGCCACGGCGACGAAGGCGAGCACCAGCGTGCGGACGGTGTCGCGCTGGTAGGCGAGGATGGTGTGGCTCGCGCCCGCGTCGTGCCGCTGCTGGATCGCGCCGAAGCCCCGGAGCAGCTCGAGCAGCTCCTCGCGCATGGGCGGCAGGGTCGCCTCGCGCGCGCGGATCGCGGCCTCGTCCCCGCCGGTCGCGACCACCGTGCCGAGCGCCACCGCCGCCTTCTCGAAGGGCGGGACGGCCGCCAGGATCCGGTCGGCCAGGGCCGCCCCCTCGCCCTGCTTCGGCACCGCCGCGAAGCGCGCGGCCGCCCCCTCCAGCCGGCGCAGCGCCGCCTGCAGCGCGTCCATCCGCGCGGGCTCGGGCGTGAGCGCGTACGCGCGCGCGGTGAGGCTCACGTGCAGCACCGCGCTCTCCAGCGACGCCGCCGCCACGGCGCGCGGGCCGATCACCTCGAGCTGCGCGTCGGCGCTGGCCGCGATCCGCCCCTGGAGCGTGACCGCCAGCGCCACCAGGCCGGCCAGGAGCGCCCCCGCGATCGCGAACCCGAGCGACACCCAGGTGCCGATGGACAGGTCCGGCCTACGCATCGGCGCCCCCTCCCGCCGCGCGGAACAGGCGGGCGCGCCGGTCGAGCACCTCCAGCCGGCCGCCCGCGAGCGCCGCGGGCCACTCCGCCGCGCCGAGCCAGAGCAGCCCGCCCGGCGCGAGCGCGTCGAGCAGCAGCTCCAGCGCGCGCCGCTGCAGCGGCGGCTGGAAGTAGATGAGCGTGTTGCGGCACGCGACGAGATCGAAGCGGCGCCGGCCGGGGGCGCGCGCGCCGCGGAGAGGTCGTGGCGGAGCGCCCGGACCCGCGCCCGGATCGCCGGGTGGACGCGGAAGGCGGCGACGCCGCCCCCGAGCACCGGCGTCAGGTAGCGGTCGCGGTACGCCCGCGGCAGCTCGGCGAGCGCCGCGGCGGGGTAGGTCGCGGCCTCCGCCGCGGCGAGCGCGTCCGGCGCCACGTCGGTCGCGACCACGTCCGGCCCGGCGGGCGCGCCCAGGTCGTCGAGGAGCATGGCGAGCGTGTAGGGCTCCTCCCCGCGGGCGCAGCCCGCGCTCCAGACGGCCAGCGGCCCCGGCGCCGCCGCCAGGCGCGCGGCCAGCGCCTCGCGCAGGCGCTCCACGGCCGCGGCGTCCCGGTAGAAGCGGCTCACCTTCACGGTCAGGCGCGCGAGCAGGTCGCCGGCCAGCCGCCGATCGGCCCGGAGCCGGTCCAGGTAGGCCGCGCTCGAGCTCGCCCCGGCGGCGATCATCGCCGTTCGCACGCGCCGCTCCACGGTGCCGCGCCGGTAGCCGGTCAGGTCGAGGCCGCACCGCGTGCGGACGATCGAGAGGATCTCCGCGAGGTGGGCGTGCGGGAGCCGATCCGCACATGCGCTGGAGCGCGCGAGATTCGTCATGTCGCCTCGGGTGAGCGCGGCGCGCCGCCGGAGCGTGCGGCGGCGCGGCCTGGACGGCGAGCATACCCGAGCCGCCGGGCCGCGTGACCGGCCGGCGCGTTCCCTCGTCGGGGCCGTGCCCCGGCGCGGCGCGGGCGGGCGCACCGCGCGGGGCGAGCGCCGCACCCCTGCCGGCCCGCGGCGCTCAGCGGAGGAAGTCGAGCAGCGCGCGCTCGAACGCCGGGAAGGCCTCGACCTGGGGCACGTGGCCGATGCCGGGCAGCTCCACCAGCTCGGCGCCGGGGATGCGCCGCTGCGCCGCCTTCCCGAGGCGCGTGTAGTCGCCCATCGCCTCGCGCAGGCCGGCGGGCGCGAGCGGCCGGCCGATGGCGGTGCGGTCGCGCAGCCCGATCACCAGGCGCGTCGGCACCCTCAGGCGCTCGAGCTCGTGCACCACCGGCTGCGTGACGATCATGTCGTAGGTGAGCGCGCTCACCCACGCGACCCGCGGCCAGCCCGGGTGCAGCGTCCACCCGGCCAGCAGCCGCGTGTGCGCCTCGTACTCGGGCTTCCACGCACCGTCGTAGTACGCCTGCCGCTGGTAGTCCCGGACCGAGTCCGGCGTCTGCTTCAGCTCCTGCGCGTACCACTGGTCCACCGTGCGCGGCGGCAGGAAGGCGGCGTAGTCCTCGAGGCCGATCGGGTTCACGAGCAGGAGGCGCTCGGTGGCCTCCGGGTACTCGAGCGCGTAGCGCACCGCGAGCATCCCGCCCATCGAGTGCCCGACCACCGCGGTGCGCTCGACGCCGAGCGAGGCGAGCAGCGCCCGGGTGTTCGCGGCGAGCTGCGCGAAGGAGAACTGGTAGCGCTCGGGCTTGCTGGACTTGCCGAAGCCGATCTGGTCGGGCGCGATCACGCGGAAGCCGGCGCGGTTCAGCGCGGCGATCGTCTCGGCCCAGGTGCCGGCGTGGAAGTTCTTGCCGTGGAGGAGCAGGACGGTCCGGCCGTTCGGCTTCGCGGCGGGCGCGTCGACGTACGCCATGCGCAGCCGCTGGCGCTGGCTGTCGAGCTCGAACGTGGAGACCGGGAGCGGGTACTCGAACGCGGCCGCGTCCGGGTCCACGGCGCCGGCGGGGAGCGCCGTCGCGGGCGCACGCGGCGGCGCGCCGGCGCAGGCGAGCGCGAGCGCGGCGAGCGGCGGCAGCAGGCAGGGGAGGGCGGCGGTGCGGCGTGGCGAGGGCATGGGTGCGGGCTCCGGGGGTGGCCACGGCGCAGCGGGGCGCCGCGCGGCGCGGGAGAGCTTAAGGACGCGCCCGGGGCCGCGCACGCGCACGTGGGACTTGCCGTGTCCGCGCGGGCGGGCACAATCACGGTCCGTGCGCCCCGCGATCGGTCCGCGGGCGCTCCCGGAGAACGCCACCATGACGACGCCCCGCCGCACGCTCCGCCTCGCGCCCCTGCTCGCCCTCGCGCCGCTGCTGCTGGGCGGCTGCGCCACGATCTTCACCGGCACGCACGACACGCTCACGTTCGACGCGAACGTGCCCGGCGTGCGGCTCACCGTCGACGGTCAGTACCGGGGTGAGCTGCCGCTCACGCTCGACATGTCGCGCAACTTCATGGGCGGCCGGCAGTTCCTGGCGCGCTTCGAGGCGCCCGGCCACGCCACCCAGGAGTTCACGCTGGAGCGCGCGTTCAACCCGGTCGCGATCCTCGACGTGAGCAGCACGATCGTGTCGGGCGGCGTGGACGTGCTCACCGGGTCCCTCATGAAGTTCTCGCCGCGCGAGTACCACGTGCAGATGGTCCCGGCGGGCCAGGCCGCCGGCGCGCCCGCGGCCCGGCGCAGCGCCGAGCTGCACCGCTTCGCGCTGAACGGGTTCCGGGACCTGCAGAAGGACCTCGCGCGCGGCGGCGGCGAGTCGCTCTCCACCTTCGCGGCGATGGTCGGCGGCGACGGCGCGAGCGCCCGGCGCGTGGTGGAGGTCTCGGTGCGCGGCGCGCCCGCGCTCCTGGCCGCGGCCACCGCGCCCGAGTTCGTGCGCCGGTTCGACGCGCTGCTGGCCGGGACCCCGGACCTGGCCGGCTGCCGGCTGTAGCCGCGCGGGGCTCGACGCGCCGCGCCAGCAGGGGCCCGCGCGCACCCGGCGTCCGCGAACCGGCGGGCGCCGCGCCACGTGCTGGTGCGGAAGGCGTGACCTGCCCGGGCCCTGACCATCCCGGGACCATTCCCCCGCCGCCCTCGCACGGCTATTGGCAAGGGTCCCGGGCCGCGGCGCGGCCGCGCACGACGCGGCCGTGCCCGGGCCCGATCCAGCGGGGGTTCGCCATGCGTGATGCAGTCGGTCCAAGTCTCCTGGTCCGCGCCGCCGTCGGCTGCGCGCTCGCTCTCCTCCTGGCCGCGCCGGACGGCGCCGACGCCGCGCCCGGCGCGCGCGTGTACCGCGCCGGGGCCGGCGGGGCGCTCACGCCGCCGTCGCGGGCGCCCGCGACCCAGGTGGTGGCGGGCTTCCTGCGGTCCCACGGCGCGGCGCGCGCCACCGTGGACGGGCTCGCGGTCGCGGCGGAGTCGCGCGGCCGGGGCGGCGTCGCCCACCTCCGCCTCGAGCAGCGCGCCGGAGGCCTGCGCGTCGCGGGCGGCTACGCGCGCGCGGCCGTGGACGCCAGCGGGCGGCTGATCCACCTCGTGGACGGGCTCGTCCCCGTGGCCGGGGGCGGCGTCGCGCCGGCGCGCGTCGGCGAGGCGCAGGCGCTCGAGGCCGCGCTGCGGCGCCTCGGGTACCAGCCGGCCGCGGCGCCCGCGATGACGGGCCGCGACGGCGACCTCACCGTGTTCGCGCGCGACCCCGCGAGGTTCCACGCCGCGCCCACCGTGGAGCGCGTGGCCGTGCCCGAGGCGGGCGGGGCGCTCCGCGCGGGGTTCCTGGTCGAGACCTGGAGCGAGCGCGGGAACCTGCTGCACCACACGCTCGTGGACGGCGACGGCGCGGTCCGGTCGGTCGAGCTGCGCACCGCGAACGACAGCTACGCCGTGTTCGTCGAGGATCCGTCGAAGACGCCGCAGGCGGTGGTGTCCGGCCCGGCGCCCGGCGGCCTCGAGTCGCCCATCGGCTGGCTCTACGCCGGCACGCAGTCCACCATCGACATCGCCGGCAACAACGTGAACGCGTACCTGGATGCGGACGCGAACAACCGGCCAGACCGCGGCGGCACCTCGGTCACCGACGGGAACTTCCTCACCGCGGCCGACCTCGGCGCGCAGCCGTCCACCGCGGGGAACCGCGCGGTGGCGGTCCAGAACCTGTTCTACCTGAACAACGTCATCCACGACGTCCTGTACGTCCACGGCTTCGACGAGGCGGCCGGCAACTTCCAGGACTCCAACTTCGGCCGCGGCGGCAAGGAGCGCGACTCGGTGAACGCGGAGGCGCAGGACGGCGGCGGCACCGACAACGCGAACTTCGCGACGCCCACCGACGGCCGCTCGCCGCGCATGCAGATGTACCTGTGGAACGGCCCGGTGCCGCCGCTCGAGGTGGTGGTGAACGCGCCCGCCGGGATCGCCGGGAGCTACGACGCCGCCGGTGCGGAGTTCGGCCCCTCGCTCACCACGGCCGGCGTCACCGCCGACGTGGTGCTCGTGGACGACGGCACCGGCACGGCCACCGACGCCTGCGAGGCCATCCAGAACGCGGTCTCCGGGCGCATCGCGCTGGTGGATCGCGGGAGCTGCAACTTCACCGTCAAGGTGCTGAACGCGCAGTCGGCCGGCGCGGTGGCGGTGATCGTCGCGAACAACCAGGGCGGCGACGCGATCTTCACCATGGGCGGCACCGAGCGGAAGATCCGCATCCCGGCGGTGATGATCTCGCAGAACGCCGGCGCGACGCTGAAGGGCGCGACCGGGGTGAACGCCACCGCCCGGCGGAAGGATCCCGCCCCGCTGATGGTGGACGGCGACCTCGACTCCGACGTCGTGTTCCACGAGTACGGGCACGGTCTCACCTGGCGCATGATCGGCGGCATGAGCGGTCCGCTCGCCGGCGCGGTCGGGGAGGGCATGAGCGACGTGCTCGCGGTGGTCATGAACGAGGACGACCGGGTGGGCGAGTACGCCGCGAGCAACCCGCTCGGCATCCGGACCGCGCCGTACACCGGCTACCCGCGGACCTACGGCGACGTGGCCGGCACGGAGGTCCACCTCGACGGCGAGGTGTACGGGGCCATCGGCTGGCGCCTGTTCCAGGCGTTCCAGACGGCCGGGCTCGGCAAGTCGCTGCTGCTCGACTACCTCGTGGACGGCATGAACTACACGCCGTCCACGCCCGCGTTCGAGGACATGCGCGACGGCATCCTCCAGGCCGTCACCACGGCCGGGAGCCCGGACGCGGCGGCGCACGCGTGCCTGGTGTGGGACGCGTTCGCGGCGTACGGCGTGGGCGTCGGCGCCCAGGGCGTCGTGGACGCGTCGGGCGCGGTGACCGTGACGGAGTCGTTCGCGAAGCCGGCCGGGTGTCCGTAGCCGGATCGTGCGGGGCGGGGGCCGCGCGCGATCCGCGCGCGCCCGCCCCGCGCGTCGAGCACGTTCAGCCCGCGAGCTCGCGGTCGAACTTGCCCTTCAGGAACTCCCGCACCTGCTCGGAGGGCTCGCGCCGCTCCATCGACGCCGGGAGCGGCGCGCTGCGCTCGCGGGGGGCATGCGCCGGGGCCGGCGCGCGCGCGATCTCACCGTGCGCGTTCACCGAAGGGAACCGCTTGAGCTCGTTCCGCGCGAGGCGCCACGCCTGCTGCACGGTCCACGAGAGCGACCGATCGAGGCGCACCGCCTCGCTCATGATCTCGCGGAGCGTCTCCTCCGGGAAGTAGAGCGACTGCTTCTGCTTGTCCGTTGCGGCCATTCCTGCGTCCTCCCACAGTGGGCCCCATGGTACGCACGCCGGCAGTTTCCGCAAATTCGGCGCGACCTTGACATCCGCGACCCCATCTGCCGCGCCGGACGGCGGCGTGCGCCGGGGTGAGGGCAGCGCGCACATCGCGCGACACCGAGGCCCGCGGGAGGCGCACCCTTCGGAATGTCTCGCGCCGTGCGGGACGTTCGAGGGGAGCGCGCGGGGCCCTCGCCCCGGCCCTCCGCACCGATGCGTCCCGCCCTGCTCCTCCCGCTCGCCGCGCTCCTCGCGCTGGCCTCCCCGCTGCCGGCGGCGAACGCCTCCGGGCCGGCGCCGGCGCCCGGACCGTCGGCCTGCGACGCCGCGCCCGGGCCGGCGTCCGCGGCGTGCGACGGGACGGGCCGCTCTGCCCCGCGGCCGAGCGCGTCCGCATCGCCTGCGAGCTCCGGCAGGCCATCGAGGCGCGGTACGTGTTCCTCACCACCAAGCCCTTCACGCTCGCCGCCGCCGGCCACCCCGGGTTCGACGCGCGCGCCCACCTCGAGGCGTGCGTCGAGGGCGAGCGCGCCGTCGCGGCCGAGCGCGATCCGCTCCGCTTCTACGACCGGATGCGCCGCTGCGTGGCCGCCTTCGAGGACGGGCACCTGCTGCTGCGGGTGCCGTCCGGCGCGCCGCAGGTCGCGCTCGGCGTCGGCCTGCGCCTCGCCGCCGACGGCCGGGTCTACGTGGCGAGCCGCTCGCCGGCGCTGGGCCAGGCGCTGGCGCGCGCCGGCCTCCAGGATCCGGCGGCGCTGCTCGCGCCCGGCACCCGCGTGGTCGCGATCGACGGCCGGCCGGTGCGCGCGGCGATGGACGAGCTCGCCGCCCACCTCCCGGGCAGCTCGGCCGCGGCCCGCGCCGAGCGCGCCGTGGACGCGCTCACCCGCCGCGACTTCCTGCACCCGGCCCGCGCCACCGCCGAGCTGACGGTGATCGCCCGCGGCGCCCGCCGCACCGTGCGCCTGCCGTGGTGGGCCTCGCCGGGCGCTGGACGCGGCGCGCTGGGCCGCGCGCTCCTGGCCCGCACCGGGATCCGGACCGCCGACCTGGGCGAGGCCGCGGCCGCGCTGGTGGACGGCGGCGACCTGGCCGGCGGGGTGCGCCGGACCGACTCGATCTTCCCGCCGGACGAGGCGGCCGCGCTCCGGACGTACACCGGCGACGGCGGCGGGCCGGCGGCGCGCCTGGGCGAGGTGGCGGGGCCCGGGGGGCGGCGGGTGTGCTACGCGCAGCTGCTCTCGCTGCACACGGAGGCGCTCTCGGCCGGCGGCGAGCGGCGCCCGTTCACCGACGTCCTCGGCGAGTTCCTGCGCGGCTGCGACGCCCGCGGCGCCGACCTGGTGCTCGACCTGCGCCAGAACGGCGGCGGGTACCTCTCGCACTCGACCGCGCTGGCGCGGATGCTCCTGCCGGCGGGGGCGTCGTCGCCCGGGGGCGCCCTGGTGCTGCGCGCCACCGAGTTCAACGAGGGCGTGTACCGCGAGCGCGCGCCGATGCTGGGCGGCGCGCCCGCGGTGGGCGTCCGGTCGCGCTCCGAGCCGGAGCGGGTGCTCGAGTCGATCCGCGGGGCGCGGAAGGCCGGCGACGACTTCACCCCCGCGCTGCTGGAGCCGCCGCTCCGCCCCGACCCGGCCGAGGGCGGGTTCCGCGGCCGCGTGGTGGCGCTCACCTCGCCCTCGTGCATGAGCGCGTGCGAGCGGCTCGCCGGGCTGCTCCGGAGCGGCGGGCGCGCGGTCCTGGTGGGCGGCCCGACCGAGGGCGCCGGCGGGAGCCAGCAGGAGGCGAAGGGGCTCGCGGCGCGCTGGACCGACTCCCGCGGGCGGCTCTCGGTGTCCATCCCGAACGCCGCCATGGGCGTCCAGCCGCCGGACGGCGCCGGCGACGACGCCTCCGCCGACCGGTTCTTCGCCGCGCTGGCGCTGGAGAACCGCCCGGTGGAGCCGCACCGGCGGTACGCGACCACGCGCGCCGACCTCGTGGATCACGGCCAGGGCTGGCGCGAGCAGGCCTGGGCGGCGCTCGAGGCCGGGCACCCGATCCGGGACCCATGACGGGCGCCTGCCCGATCCGAGCGCTGGGGCTCTAGGACCCTGCCGGGATCGCCGGGCAAGGGATCGCCCAACCTTGCGACAAAACCGACTTCTCCCGTCCTTGACGTGCCCCAAGGGGTCGCAGCTATGGTGCCATTCCGCGCACTCCTGTTCAGGGCGCGAGGCGACACCGTCTCGGCGGCGGAAGCTCATCCACGAAGAAGGGATACGGCTCAATGCGACTGTTCTCGGACTCGATTGGCAGGAAGATCGTGATGGCCGTCACCGGCCTGATCATGGTCCTGTTCGTCGTCGGTCACCTGCTCGGAAACCTCTCGATCTTCAACGGGCCGGACGGCATCAACGCGTACGCGGAGAAGCTCCACCAGCTGGCGCCGCTGGTGTGGGGCACCCGGATCGTCGTCGGCCTCTCGGTGGTGCTGCACGCGGTCCTCGCGGTGCAGATCACGCTCGAGAACAGCGCCGCGAACCCGACGCGCTACGCGGTCCAGCGCAGCCTGAAGGCCACGTTCTCCGGCAAGACGATGATCTGGACGGGCCTCATCCTCGGCGCGTTCATCGTCTACCACCTGCTCCAGTTCACGCTGCGCGTGACCCCGGGCCTGGTGCGCGGCCAGGACTCGCTCGGCCGCTTCGACGTGTTCGGCATGGTCGTCCAGCAGTTCCGGATCGTGCCCATCGCCGCGATCTACGTGGTCGGGATGATCGCGCTGTTCCTCCACCTGAAGCACGGCATCCAGAGCACGCTGCAGACCCTCGGCTGGAGCAACGAGACGCTGCTGCCGCGGTGGGGCGTGCTCGGCAAGACGCTCGCCGGGATCCTGCTCGTCGGCTTCGGGGCCATTCCGCTGCTCATCCTCGCCGGCATCGCCGGGAACTAAGGGAGACACCGTGATCCTCGACGGAAAGGCACCTACCGGCCGCATCGAAGAGTCGTGGGACAAGTACCGCTTCGAGCTGAAGCTGGTGAACCCCGCGAACAAGCGGAAGTTCAAGATCCTGGTGGTCGGGACCGGCCTCGCCGGCGCCTCGGCGGCCGCGACGCTCGGTGAGCTCGGCTACAACGTGGAGACGTTCTGCTACCAGGACTCTCCGCGGCGCGCGCACTCCATCGCGGCGCAGGGCGGCATCAACGCCGCGAAGAACTACCCGAACGACGGCGACAGCATCTACCGCCTGTTCTACGACACCATCAAGGGCGGCGACTTCCGCGCCCGCGAGGCCGACGTGTGGCGCCTCGCGCAGGTCAGCAACAACATCATCGACCAGTGCGTCGCGCAGGGCGTGCCGTTCGCGCGCGACTACGCCGGCTACCTCGACAACCGCTCCTTCGGCGGCGCGCAGGTGTCCCGCACCTTCTACGCCCGCGGCCAGACCGGCCAGCAGCTGCTGCTCGGCGCGTACTCGGCGCTGTCCCGGCAGATCAAGGCCGGCACGGTGAAGCTGTTCCCCCGCACCGAGATGCTGGACCTGGTGGTGGTGGACGGCGAGGCGAAGGGCATCACCGTCCGCGACCTGGTCACCGGGGAGATCCGCACGCACGTCGGCGACGCGGTGGTGCTCGCGACCGGCGGCTACGTGAACGTGTTCTACCTCTCCACCAACGCGATGGGCTGCAGCGTCACCGCGATCTGGAAGGCGCACAAGAAGGGCGCCTACCTCGCGAACCCCTGCTTCACGCAGATCCACCCGACGTGCATCCCGCAGGCGGGCGACTACCAGTCGAAGCTGACGCTCATGTCCGAGTCGCTCCGCAACGACGGCCGGATCTGGGTGCCGAAGAAGAAGGAGGACTGCAACAAGCCGCCGAACGAGATCCCCGAGGAGGATCGCGACTACTACCTCGAGCGGAAGTACCCGACGTTCGGCAACCTCGCCCCCCGCGACATCGCGTCCCGCGCCGCCAAGGAGCAGTGCGACGAGGGCCGCGGCGTCGGCCCCGGCGGCCGCGGCGTCTACCTCGACTTCGCCGCCTCCATCAAGCGGCTCGGCGAGAACGTGGTCCGCGAGCGCTACGGCAACCTGTTCGAGATGTACGAGCGGATCACCGACGAGAACGCGTACAAGCAGCCGATGCGCATCTACCCGGCCCCGCACTACTCGATGGGCGGCCTCTGGGTGGACTACAACCTGATGAGCAACGTCCCCGGCCTGTTCGTGCTCGGCGAGGCGAACTTCTCGGTCCACGGCGCGAACCGCCTGGGCGCCAGCGCGCTGATGCAGGGCCTGGCGGACGGCTACTTCGTCATCCCGAACACGATCGCCGGCTACCTCGCGACCACCAAGCCCGGCAAGGTCAAGGCCGACCACCCCGAGTTCAAGAAGTCGGTGGAGGAGGTGCAGGGCGCCTCCAAGAAGCTGCTCGGCATCAACGGGAAGAAGACCGTCACCGAGTTCATCCGCGAGCTCGGCACGACGATGTGGGAGGACGTCGGCATGGCCCGGAGCAAGGAGTCGCTCACCAAGGCGCTCCAGAAGATCCCGGCCATCCGCAAGGAGTTCTGGGAGAACGTGAAGGTCTCCGGCAAGGGTGAGGAGCTCAACCAGCAGCTCGAGAACGCCGGCCGCACCGCCGACTTCCTCGAGTTCGCCGAGCTGCTCGCCCGCGACGCCCTGCACCGCGAGGAGTCCTGCGGCGGACACTTCCGCGTCGAGCACCAGTACCCGGACGGCGAGGCGAAGCGCGACGACGCGAACTTCTGCTACAGCGCCGCCTGGGAGTTCAAGGGAGTCGGCAAGGAGCCCGAGCTCCACAAGGAGCCGCTCAAGTTCGAGAACGTCCACCTCGCGGTGAGGAGCTACAAGTAATGAGCGCGCACGCTTCCGAGCACGGGACGATGAACCTGAAGCTCATCGTCTGGCGGCAGGCCGGGCCCAACGAGCCTGGACGCTTCGAGACCTACGACGCCAAGGGCATCACGCCGCATCACTCCTTCCTGGAGATGCTGGACGTGGTGAACGAGGACCTGATCAAGCAGGGCAAGGAGCCGATCGTCTTCGACCACGACTGCCGCGAGGGCATCTGCGGCGCCTGCTCGGCCGTGGTCAACGGCGTCCCGCACGGCGGCTACAAGCGGACCACGCTCTGCCAGCTGCACATGCGGAAGTTCAAGGACGGCGACGCGATCTACCTCGAGCCGTGGCGCGCCCGCGCGTTCCCCATCATCAAGGACCTGATGGTGGACCGCGGCGCCCTCGACCGCCTCATCCAGGCGGCCGGCTGGACGTCGGCCCACACCGGCGGCGTCCCCGACGGCAACTCGACGCCCATCCCGAAGCGCGCCGCCGACTACGCCATGGACGCGGCCGAGTGCATCGGCTGCGGCGCCTGCGTGGCGGCCTGCCCGAACGGCGCGGCGATGCTGTTCGCCGGCGCCAAGGTGTCCCAGCTCGCCGAGCTGCCGCAGGGCCAGGTGGAGGCGCCGGAGCGCGTCGCCGCCATGGTCCAGGCGATGGCCGAGAACGGGTTCGGCAACTGCTCGAACCACTACGAGTGCGAGGCCGCCTGCCCGAAGGGCATCGACGTGAAGTTCATCGCCCGCCTGAACCGCGAGTTCCGCAAGGCGCTGGTGCTGGACAAGGTCGGCGCGCTGAAGAAGTCCGCCAAGGCGGAGTAGCCGACGCGGACCGCATGACGGCATGAGGCGGGGCAGGGGCGCGCGCGTCCCTGCCCCGCTGCCTTTTCCGGCGCCGGAGGGCGCATGAGCCTCGACCCCGAGCTGATCGAGCGGCTGAAGCGGGTGCTGGCGGCGGTGGAGCCGCTGCTCCCCCGGCCCGCGGTGCCCATCGACTGGGCCGCCTGCCACGCCGCCAACTGGCACCGCAGCACCTTCGCCGGGACCATGGAGCCGGTCCCCGGCGTCGAGGGCATCCACCTCGACGACCTGCTCGGCATCGAGCCGCAGAAGAAGGCGCTCGAGGACAACACCCGGCAGTTCCTGGCCGGGCTCCCCGCCAACAACGCGCTGCTGTGGGGCGTGCGCGGCACCGGCAAGTCGTCGCTGGTGCGCGCGCTCCTGCACGCCTACGCGGACCGGGGCCTGCGCATCATCCAGGTGGACAAGGACGACCTGGTCAGCCTGCCCGCCATCGTGGACGCGGTGAAGGGCCAGCCGTACCGGTTCGTGCTGTTCTCCGACGACCTGTCCTTCGAGTCCGGCGACGCGAGCTACAAGGTGCTGAAGAGCGCGCTCGACGGCTCGGTGTACGCGCTGCCCGAGAACGTCCTCATCTACGTCACCTCGAACCGCCGGCACCTCGTGCCGGAGTACGAGAGCGACAACCGCGGCGCCATGATGGTCGAGGGCGAGATCCACCACGGCGAGGCGGTGGAGGAGAAGATCTCGCTGTCCGGCCGCTTCGGCCTGTGGGTCGGGTTCCACACCTTCAGCCAGGACCTCTACGTGGACGTGGCGCGGCGCTGGGTGGGGAAGCTGTGCGAGCGCATCGGCGTGAAGGTGCCCTGGACGCGCGAGGCGGAGACCGCGGCGGTGCTCTGGTCGCAGCGCAAGGGCGACCGCAGCGGCCGCATCGCCTACCAGTTCGCCTGCGACTGGGTGGGCCGCAGCGCCATGGAGCAGCGCACCGCCTGACGCCCGCTCGCCGGGCCGCCGCTCCCCCCGGGGCGGTGCCCGCCGCGCCCGGCGAGGCGAAGTCTTTGGCGATGGGCCTCGCCTGCTTCGTCGACGGCTTCGGCCGGGTGCTCCGCGATCGCGCGCGGGCGGAGGGGAGCCTCCCCTCGAGCACCCGCTACCTCACGGTGGAGGGCGTGGGCGGCTGGCTCTTCCCGATCGTCAGCGAGCTGGGGGACCCGTACCAGCTGTTCCTCTGGTTCGACGGGGGCGGCTACCAGGTGAAGCTCGTCGAGCCGCAGGTCCTGGGGCGCTTCGATCCCCACGCCTGCCACGTCTTCCCCGACGGGCGCCTGTGCCTCTCGAGCGACCCCGGCGGCGGGATGCCCTCGCTGGAGGACGCGTACGCGCGCAGCGTCCTGTGGTGCAACGGCTTCAGCGTGTTCGCGCGCGAGGGGCGGTTCCCGTTCTAGCCTCCCGCGCACGCGGGGGCACCGGAGGAGGCAGCCATGTCGCAGACGGTACTCGAACGACTTCGCGAGGCGATGCGCGACGAGCGGCGCGACGCGGCCCCCCGGGCGCCGGAGGCGCGCGGCCGGGTGTGGGTGACGCCGGACGGCCGCGTGGTCATCGGCGTGGAGCAGGGCGACGCCGAGCAGCGCATGCTGTCGAAGGTGCACCCGGCGGTGTTCGCCTAGCCGCGGGGCCGCGCGTGTGGTGCGTGGCCGACTGGGTCCTCCGCGCCCTCGACGCGGAGCTCGGCGGCCATCCGCCGGAGCGCGGGGGCGCGCTGCTCGGCCCCCCGGGGCGGCCGCTCCTCACCCACTTCGCGCCGGACCCCGGGGCGCGCGCCAGCGCGTGCCAGTGGGCGCCGTCGCCGGCGCTGGGCGAGCGCGTCGCCGCCCTGGAGCGCGGCGAGGGGCTGGAGCTGAAGGGGCTGGTGCACTCGCACCCCGGCGCCCTGGACCAGCCCTCGGCGCAGGACGCGCGCGAGCTCGCCGCCGGGCTCGCGCACAACCCGCACCTCGGCTGCTACCTCGGGCCGGTCGTCTCGCTCGCGCCCGCCGCCGCGCCGGGCGCGCACGAGGTCGCCCTGCCGCGCGGGAAGCTCTCGCTGTTCGCCGCGCGCCGCGCCCGCGGCGGCGGCGCCGAGGTCCGGCCCGAGCCGCTCCGCGCCGTGCCGCTGCTCCGCGACCTCGAGCGCGCGGCGGCGGCGCTCGGCGGCGGGCGCGCCGAGGGGTTCGTCACCGAGAGCGGCGAGGGG
>NZ_BAZG01000053.1 GCF_000964525.1 Anaeromyxobacter sp. PSR-1 | reverse complement strand
GCTCGAGCAGCGCCACCGCCTCGGCCACCGCGCCGCGCCGGCGCAGCAGCGTCCCGAGCGCGATCCGGACCGCGCCCGACGAGGGCCGCTGGGCCAGCGCGCGCCGGAGGTCCCGCTCGGCGCCCTCCCGGTCCCCGAGGCGGGCCCGGGCCAGCCCGAGGCGCAGCGCGGTGGCCGCCTCGGGACGGAGCTGGTCGGCGCGGGCGAGGTGCGGCAGCGCGCGCTCGGGCTGGCCGGCGGCGAGGAGCCACGCGCCCAGCTCCGCCTCCAGCGCCGGGGCGTCGGGGTGGTCGCGCAGCGCCTGCTCGTAGAGCGGGATGGCGTCCGCGTAGAGCGCCCGGCGCGCGGCGGTGCGGGCGCGCGCGTGCGCGTCGGAGACGGGCGGCGCCTCGGGCCCGTCGGGCGCGTCGCCCGACGGCTCCTCGTCCTCGCCGGCGGGCAGCGCCTCGTCGGTCACCGCGATGCGGAGCGGCTCGTTCCCGCGCCGGCCGGCCCAGGCCTCCAGCGCGAGCGCGCCCGCCACCAGGGCCGCGAGCCCGAGCAGCATCGGCCAGAGCCGGTCCAGGGCGACGCGATCGCCGGGGCTCACGCGGCCCTCCCTTCCGTCGCGGCCGCCAGCGCGGGCCCGAGCCCCCGGCCGTTCACGTTCTGGATCTCCAGCCCGGGCCGGGCGTTGATCTCCAGCACCAGCGGGCGCACCTCGCGGTCCACCACCACGTCCACCCCCAGGTAGCCGAGCGGCACCGCCGCGGCGGCGCGGCGCGCCACGTCCAGCACCGCCGGCCAGGCGGGGAGCTCGAGCCCGAGCAGCGGCGCGCCGGACTCGGGGTGGCGCTCCACCGGGCGGCCGCGGTGCAGCGCGCGGAAGGTCCGGCCGGTGGCGAGGTCCACCGCGATCCCGAGCCCGCCCTGGTGCAGGTTGGCGCGCCCGCCCGACTCGGCGGTCGGGACGCGGATCATCGCCATGACCGGCGACGTCCGGAGCGTGACGACGCGCAGGTCGCACAGGCCGTCGCCCCACAGCCCGGCGAACAGCGGGTGCGGCTCCACGCGCCGCTCCACGAACGCGCGGTCCTCGAGCTGGTTGGAGTGGACGCCGAACACCACGTCGGCGAGGTGGCGCCCGAGCGTGCGCGGCGAGAGCGGCTCGCCGCCCGCCTTGCGCCAGCAGCCGGCCTCCGCGTCCCAGCCGCCGACCACCAGGATGCCGCCGCCGCCCGCGCCGTTCGCAGGCTTCACCACGAACTGCGAGCGTCCGCGCAGCGCCTCCACCACGCCGGGCACGGCGTACAGCCCCTCGCACACCGCCAGCGTCTCCGGCGCCGGCACGCCGGCGGCCTGGAACCGTTCCTTCGCGAGCAGCTTGTCGTCGGCGAGCGGGTAGTGGCGCCGGTCGTTGTTCGGGTAGACGAGCGCCAGGTTGCGCCGGTTGATCCCGTAGACCTCGGCGCGCCGGACGAGCGCGCCCCGGAGCCGCGCCGCCGCCCGCGAGAGGGCGCTCACGCCTCGCCCCCGAGCAGCCCGCGGAAGCGGCGGTACTCGCTGAGCCGCATGCCCACCCAGCGCCCCAGGTACACGTTCGCCGCCACCACCAGCAGCAGCACCTCCGGGAAGCCGATCACGAGCACCTGCAGCGCCAGCGAGCTCATCACCGCGTGGCACGCCAGCATCACCGCCAGCGTGCCGGCCAGCTCCTTCCCGGCCGCGCGCGCGCCGTGCTCGGTGAGCGACAGGTAGAAGCGCTCGGCGCAGATGGCGAGCACGGCGATCGGGAACATGGTGACGCGGGTGAGCGCCGCGATCCCGGCGCGCTCGGCGACCATGGAGGTGGTGAGCAGCGTCAGCACCACCGCGGCGAGCAGGATCGCGAGCGTGGGGGAGTGCAGCAGCTCGAGCCGGGTGAGCCCCCAGCGCACGGCGGCGACCGCCGCCACCACCAGCAGCACCGCCAGCACGCCGTACCCGGCGCCGGTCTCGCCCGCCGAGGCGGCGAGCAGCGCGGGCAGGAAGGTGCCGAACGTGGGCATGCCCACCACGTTCCGGAACAGCACCACCAGGAGCGCGCCCACCGGCAGCATCAGCACGGTGCGGAGCAGCGCGAACGGGAGCCGCAGGCGGTCGAACAGCCCCCAGACGTCGAACAGCGTGAACGTCGCCTTGGCCTGCGGCGACGGCACCAGCGCGCCGTGCGTCTCGAAGCGGTAGTCGAAGTTCACGTCGGCGGTGTGGCGGAACAGCGCCTCGTCGCCCACGTAGAGCGTGAGGTAGCGCTCGGGCAGCTCGGCGAAGTGGCCGTTCGTGGGGCAGAACGGGACCCAGTGCCCGGCCACCCAGGCCTCCACCCACTGGTGCGAGGTCCGCTTCGCGCCGGGCTCGAGGATGAGGCCGCCCACCAGCCGCGCCGGGATCCCGGCCGCCCGCGCCAGCGCCACGAACAGCCGGCTCTTGCCGTTGCAGCTCGACTCGCCCAGGCGCAGCGCGGTGAGCGCGTCGGTGGTCCCCTTGAACGGCCGGGGCTGCAGCGACGCCGCCAGCGCGTGGATGCGCCGGAGCCGCTCCACCACGCCGCCCTGGTCCCCGCCGATGCGCTGCAGGGTGGCGCGGATCTCCGGCGCGTCCACCTGGATCTCCTTCTCCGGCCGGAGCCAGGCGGCCGCCGAGGGCGGGTAGGCGGAGGGCACCTCCAGCCCGGCGGGCAGGTCGTACGACACGCGCCGGGGGAGCACCTTGAACGCGTGCCGGATGCGCGCGCCGTTGGGCACGTCGGCGCCGCTCCAGGTGGCCACCCGGTTCGGCCCCTCCATCGACTGCGAGAGGTGCAGGCCGGAGGTCTGGTCGCGCTCCTCGGAGATGGTCTGGTGCGCGTCGCTCGAGGGCAGGAAGCTGCGGACGCGGACGTCGCCGCCGTGGCCGTCGAGGTCGAGCGCGTAGGTGACCTCGTACTGGCGCACCGGCAGGATGTCGGCGAGGCGGTAGCCGAGCGCGCGGACCTTGTACGCCATGAGCCCGGCGGTGCCGAGGACGAGCGCGAGGACGGTGAGGCCGAGCTTGTGCGGGTGCGAGAGCGCCATGGTCGGTGTGGCGGTTCGACCCGGCGGACGGCCGGCCGGCCACACGCGGAGGTCGCCCGTCTCGGGGCGTCGCCCCGCCGACCGTGCGGCGATGTCGCGGCGGGTGGCAGCGGCACCGCGGCGCTGGGCGCGCGCACGACGCCGGTGTACCAATGGGGACATGGACGCCCCGCGCCGCCCCGTCGCGCGCCTGCTCCGGTCCCGGACCGGCCGCGTCGCCGCGGGCGTCGCGCTGGCGCTCGCGGCGGTGGCCGCGGTGCGCGCGGCGCGCGGGACGGCGGCGCCCGGCTACGCGGTGGAGCGGCGGCCGCTGGTGCAGCGGGTGGTGGCGAGCGGGCGGGTGATGGCCCCGGCGCGCATCCAGGTGGGCGCGGTCGCGACCGGCAAGGTGGCCGCGGTCCGGGTGGACGAGGGCGACGCCGTCCGCGCCGGCGACCTGCTGGTGCAGCTCGACGACGCGGAGGCCCGCGCCGCGCTGGCGCAGGCGCGCGCGCAGGTGCTCCAGGCGGCGGCGCGGCTGGAGCAGTCGCGCGGCCCGGCGGCGCGCGGGGCGAGCGAGGCGCTGCGCCAGGCCGAGCTGCGCGTCGAGCTGGCGGAGCGCGCGCGGGAGCGGGCGCGGAGCCTGGCCGACGCGGGGAGCGCCAGCGTCGCCCAGCTGGACGACGCGGAGCAGGCGCTCGCGCTGGCCCGGAGCGCGCGGGAGAGCGCGCTCGCGCAGGCCACGGCGGCGGCCGGCGCCGGCCCGGACCAGCGCCTGGCCGAGGCCGCGCTCGCGGCGGCCCGCGGCGCCGAGGAGGTCGCCCGCGCGCGCCTGGAGGACCGGCAGCTCCGCGCGCCGGCCGCGGCGACGGTGATCCTGCGCGACGTCGAGCCCGGCGACACCGTGACCGCCGGCGCGCGCCTGCTCGTGCTGGCGCGCACCGGCGAGACGCGGCTCTCGGTCGAGCCGGACGAGAAGAACCTGGCGCTGCTGCGCGCCGGCCAGCCGGCCCGCGCGGTGGCGGACGCGTTCCCGGACGCGCCCTTCGAGGCGACGGTGTCCTTCCTCGCGCCCTCGGTGGATCCCGCCCGCGGCACGGTCGAGGTGCGCCTCGCCGTCCCCGCGCCGCCGCCGTTCCTGCGCCCGGACATGACCGTCTCGGTGAACGTGGAGGTGGGCCGCAAGGCCGAGGCGCTCGTCCTCCCCGCCGACGCCGTCCGCGACGCCGGCGGCTCGCCGTGGGTGCTGGCGGTCCGCGGCGGCCGGGCGGAGCGGCGCGCGGTGCGCCTCGGGCTGCGGGGCGACGGGCTGGTGGAGATCGCCGAGGGGCTCGCCGCCGGCGACGAGGTGCTGGCGCCGTCCGCCGCGGTGGCCGAGGGGAGCCGGGTGCGGGTGCGCCGCCTGCCCGGGCCGGAGCTGGGCCGTGCCCTTTGAGCTGTTCGTCGCGCTGCGCTTCCTGCGCGAGGGCCGCGCCCAGACCGCGCTGGTGCTGGGCGGCGCCACGGTGGGCGTCGGGGTGATCGTCTTCCTGACGGCGCTCATCGGCGGCCTCCAGGAGACGCTGGTCGAGCAGACGCTCGGGTCGCAGGCGCACGTGGTGCTGCGCCGGCCCGAGCGCGTCCCGACGGTGCTGCCGCCCGGGCCGGGCGAGGCGCTCGCCGCGGTGGTGGAGAAGATCCCGGAGCGCGATCGGTCGGTGGAGCAGTGGCCGGAGGTGCTCGCGCTGGTCCGCGGCGCGCCGGGCGTGGTGTCGGCCACGCCCACCGCGGCGGGCTCGGCCTTCGCGAGCCGGGCAGGGGTGTCGCGCGCCGTGGCGCTGCGCGGGGTCGAGCCCGGGAGCTTCGACCGGGTGATCCCGATGTCGCGGCGCATGAAGGCGGGCGCGTTCCGGGTCGGCGGCGAGGAGGTGGTGATCGGGGCGGTGCTCGCCGACGAGCTGGGGCTCGCGGTGGGCGACAAGCTCCGGATCACCAGCGCCGAGTCGCGCTCCGACCTGTTCACGGTGGCGGGCGTCTTCGACCTGGGCAGCCGGGACGTGAACCAGCGCTGGGTGCTGGTCTCGCTCCGGGCGGCGCAGACGCTGCTCGACCTGCAGGGCGGGATCACCGGCGTCGAGCTGAAGGTGCGGGAGCCGTTCGCCGCCGAGCGCGTCGCGCGCTCGCTGGCCGCGCGGACCGGCCTGCTGGCCGAGAGCTGGATGCAGCTCAACCAGCAGCTCCTCACCGCGCTGCGCTCGCAGAGCGCCTCGTCGCTGCTCATCCAGTCGTTCGTGGTGCTGGCGGTGGCGCTCGGGATCGCGAGCGTGCTGGGCATCTCGGTGATCCAGCGGTCGCGCGAGATCGGGATCCTGAAGGCCACCGGGACCACCACCGGCACCGTGCTCCGCATCTTCCTCATCGAGGGCGCGCTGGTCGGCGGCGCGGGCTCGATCCTCGGCTCCCTGCTCGGCACCGCCATGTCGCTCGCGTTCGCGACGCTGGTGCGCAACCCGTACGGCGAGGCGCTCTTCCCGGTGGAGCTGACCCCGGGGCTGTTCCTGCTGGCGTCGGCGGTGGCGGTGGGCACCGGGCTGGTGGCCGCGGCCTACCCAGCGCGGCGCGCCGCGAAGCTCGATCCGGCGGTGGTGATCCGCTATGGCTGAGCCGGTGGCCACGCCCACGGTGGAGCTCTCCGGCGTCCGCAAGGACTACGTGGCCGGCCCGGTGGTCACGCCGGTGCTGCACGGCGTGGACCTCGAGGTGGGCGCGGGGGAGTTCACCGCGCTCATGGGCCCGTCCGGCTCCGGGAAGTCCACGCTGCTCAACCTCATCGGGCTGCTCGACCGGCCCACCGCGGGCCGGGTGCGGGTGGCGGGCCTCGACACCGCCGCGCTCGACGACGACGCCATGGCGCGCACGCGCGGGCGCACCATCGGGTTCGTGTTCCAGTTCCACCACCTGCTGCCCGCGTTCACCGCCCTCGAGAACGTCATGATCCCGATGATGGCGGCGCGGGGCCGGCCGGCCCCGGACATGGCCGAGTGCGGGGAGCACCTGCTCCGGCAGGTGGGCCTGGGCGCCGTGCTGCACCGCCGCGTCACCCAGCTCTCCGGCGGCCAGCAGCAGCGGGTCGCCATCGCCCGCGCCCTCGCGATGGCCCCGCGGCTGGTGCTGGCCGACGAGCCCACCGGCAACCTCGACACCCACGCCGCGGACGAGGTGTTCGCGCTGCTGCGCGAGTTCAACCGCCGGGCCGGCATCACCTTCCTGATCGTGACGCACGACCCCCGGCTCGCCGACCGCTGCGACCGCATCGTCGAGCTGGTGGACGGGCGCATCGTGGCCGACCGGCCCAACCCGAGGAGCGGAGCATGACGGTGTCCGAGGCGCTGCGGGCGGAGGCCCGCCGGGCGCTCGCGCTCTCCGACGAGGCGCTGCTCGCCGAGTGCGACGAGAGCTTCTTCGTGGGCGGCGGGCCCGGCGGCCAGCACCGCAACAAGACCGAGAGCGGCGTGCGGCTGGTGCACCGGCCGACCGAGCTCACCGTGACCGCCACCGAGCGGCGCAGCCAGCTGCAGAACCGCGGCGCCGCGCTCGAGCGGCTGCGCGCGCGGCTCCAGCCGCTGGCGCACCGGCCCAAGCCGCGGCGGCCCACCAAGCCGACGCGCGGCGCCAAGGAGCGGCGCCTCACCGAGAAGAAGCGGCGCGGGGAGCGGAAGGCGTCGCGGCGCGGCTGGGAGTGACTACCAGCGGCCGGTGACCGGCGGCGCGCGCTGCGCCTCAAGCTGCGAGGCGAGCGGGACCAGCTCGGCGAGGCCGGCGCGGACCAGCCGGTCGAGCGCGGCCCGCACCTCGGCGCCCGGGATCCCGGCGTCCTCGAGCGCATGGCCCAGCTCGGAGAGGCCGCGGGGCTTGCCCTTCAGCTCGCCGAGCAGCACGCCGTCGCCCGGCTCCACCGCGCGCGGGGAGGCCCAGCCCGCCAGCGCCGCGTCCAGCACCGCGCGCCCGGCGCCGCGCGCGCCCAGCACCGCGGCGCGGTACGCCTCCTCGGCGTCGCGCCCGGCGGGCGACAGCGTGAACTTCTGCCCGCGCGCCCAGCGCGGGCCTTCCCGAGGCTTCGGTTGCATGGTCGGAGGACGGGTATCGGCCTTCGGGCCGGTCCTTGTCAACCGCAACGGCTGGGAGGCATCAAGCGCGGGTGCGCGGGGCCGCTCAGCAGGCGCCGCCTTCCCAGGCCGTGTTCCAGGCGACCAGGCCCTCGCGCCCGAACACCTTCTGCACCTCGATGCGGAGGCCCGGGATGAGGTGCTTCTGCCGGTGCTCCGCGAGGAACGTGATCCCGTCCTGCTCGATGAGCGCGTCGCGCTCGGGGTCGGCCGACTCGTCCAGAGTCAGTTGGTAGCTGATGCCACCTCAACCATGGCCGACGTGGATGCGGACGTAGCGGCTGCTGGGGTCGCGGGAGAGGTGCTCGAGCAGCGCGGTGCGCGCCGCGTCGGTCACCTCGATCGTGGGAGTCGTCTCGGTGGAGGCACTCATGGTGGGGTGGGAGCCGGGACCGGGCGGAAGGGTTCCGGCCGGGCAGCGGGCCCCGGAGCCGTGCGCCGGCGCGGCCGCGGCGGCATGCAACCGTCCGTGGCCACGCGGGGATCGGCCGAGTCGGCGGACGCGCCGCGCCGCAGGGCGGCGCCGGGCTGGGGCGGGGTGCGCGTGCTCGCGCTCGGGCACTCCACCCGGCCCATCGACGCGTTCATCGACCTGCTGCGCTCGGTCGGCGCCGTCACCGTGGCCGACATCCGCACCATCCCCCGCTCGCGCGCGAACCCGCAGTACGAGGGGTCGGCGCTGCGCGCCGCGCTCGCGAGGGCCGGGATCGGCTACGCGCACCTCCCGCGGCTCGGCGGGCTGCGCCACGCGCGGCGCGACTCGCCGAACGGCGCCTGGCGCAACGCGAGCTTCCGCGGCTACGCGGACCACATGGCCACGCCGGAGTTCGAGGAGGGGCTGCTCGAGCTGCGCGAGCTGGCGCGCCGCGGGCCGGTGGCGCTGGTCTGCGCCGAGGCGGTCCCCTGGCGCTGCCACCGCTCGCTGGTGGCGGACGCGCTCCTGGCGCGCGGCGTGGGGGTGGAGCACGTCACCGGCCCCGGGCGGACGCGCCCGCACCGGCTCACCCCGTTCGCGCGGGTGGAGGGGCGGCGCGTCACGTACCCTGCGGACGGGCCCGCCGCTGCCGCACCGTGATGGCCACCCCGGCGATCGCGCTCGCCAGGATGAGCGCGTTCGTCACCACGAACACCCAGTTGCCCACGAGCAGGCTGTAGAGCGTGAACCCGGCCGACGCGGTGGTCTGCCCGGCGAAGAGCCAGCGCGACACGCCCGCGCCGGTGCCCTCCCGCCACTGCTTGTGCACCTGGCGGGCGAGCGTGGCGAGCAGCACCGCGGAGCTGAGCCAGCCGAGGAGCTCGGTCACGCCGGATCACGGTGGCCCCGGGCCGCCGCGCGGGCACGCCGCGGTTGCCTTCCGCCCGCCCAGCCACGACACTGGCCGCCGCCCCATCGCCCGATCCGGAGGTCCCCGTGCCCACCGCTGCGCTCGCGCTCGCCGCGCTCGTCCTCGCCGCCGCCCCCTCCCTGCCCGCCGCCGGCGCGCCCGCCGCCCCGGTTGGCGCCCAGCCGGGCGCCGAGGCCCGGACCGAGGTCCACGCGCTGGTGGAGCGCTGCGTGGCGGCCTACGGCGGCAAGAAGGCGGTGGTGCGGCTCGCCCGCGTCCGGGAGGAGGGGACCGTCACCTCGCTGCTGCACCCGGGGCAGCCCGGGCGCATCACCCGCGTCTACCAGCGGTCGGGCAAGCTGCGGGTGGAGATCGCGTTCCCCGGCGCGCCGGTGGAGGTCCGGGTGCTGGACGGCGGCCGCGGCTGGCGCTTCGGCGAGGAGGTGGGCGGCCCGTTCCTGATGTCGATGATCCTGCAGGCCTCGCGGCTCGACCTGCCGGCGCTGCTCGCCGCCTGGGAGAACAAGCTCGAGGATCGCGGCGCGTGGGAGGCGGACGGGGCGACGCTGCGGGTCCTGGCGCTGGAGGTCGCGCCGGGCGTGGTGGTGGAGGCGGGCATCGACCCGGCCACCGGCCGGATCCTGCGCTCGCGCGGCGCCTCGCGCGGCGGCGGGCCGGTCGAGTTCGTCACCACCTACTCGGACTTCCGGACCGTGGACGGCGTGCTGGTGGCCTTCCACGAGGGCAACTGGGCGAACGGCCAGACCACCGGCGAGACCGTGCTGGAGAAGGTGGAGCTCCCGGCGCGGATCGACCCGGCGGCGTTCCGGCCGTAGCGCCGGACGGCTCAGAGCGCGTGAATCAATCCCCGGACCGAGCCGGGCGGTCGAGACGCGAGCAGCGCGAGGCGCGACGACCGAGCATGCCCCGAGGCATGTGAGGGAGGAGCAACGACGCGATGCGACGCGGATCGGCCGCCGCGGCGACGGGAGGGGATTGGTTCACGTGCTCTCAGGTCCCGACGCGGACGAGCGTGAGCAGCGGCTGGTCGGGATCGCGGGGCGGCTCGGTGAGGTCGAGCTCGCAGGTGATGGCCCAGTCCACCTCGCCGGCCTCGTCCACGATCCGCTGCACCGCCTCCCAGCGCCGCGGGCCCAGCTCCTTCACGAACGTGTTGTGCGGCCGCCGCGCGGCGGGCGTCACGTCGATGCGCGGGTGCGCCTCCCAGTAGGGCGCCATGGCCGCCTCGAGCGCGGCCGGGGTCCACTCCGCGCCGGGCGCGAGCGCCGCCACCGCCGCGGCGTGGTCCTTCCGCGCGAGCGCCACGAGCAGCGCGTGCAGCTCGTTGCGGATGCGCGCCGCGAACGCGCGCGGGTCGGCCCAGACCGGCGGCGGGCCCAGCGTCGCGGCCACCGCCGCGCGGGCGTCCACCGCCGCCGCCTGGTAGGACGGATCGCGCATGCGCTCCCACTCGTCGATGAGCGAGGAGTCCACGCCGCGCACGGTCGCGCGCAGGAACGCGATCACGTCGAGGAGCGCGTCGTCGCGGTAGGTCTCGGGCACGGTCTGGACCAGCGTCTTGTACGTCTCCGAGAGGTAGCGCAGCACCACCCCCTCCGAGCGCTGCAGCTCGTACTCGCGCACGTAGTCCGCGAACGTCATGAACCGCTCGACCATCTCGCGGGCCACCGACTTCGGGCGGATGTTCTCGGCGCCGACCCAGGGGTGCTTCGCGGCGAACTCGTTGAAGGTGGCGTACACGAAGTCGCGGTTGGGCTTCGGGTACTCGACCTTCTCCAGCTCGGCCATGCGCTCGTCGTACTCCATGCCGCGCGCCTTCATCTCGGCGACGGCCTCGCCGCGGGCGCGGTCGAGCTGCTTCCACAGGATGACGTCCGGGTCCTCCAGGATCGACTCCACCATGGAGAGGACGTCGAGCGCGTAGGTCTCGCGCTCGCGCGGGATGGCCGGGAGCGTGTCGAGCAGGTACAGCGCGAGCGTGTGGAACAGCGAGAAGTCGCGCTGCAGCCCGGGCGCGGGCCGCAGGTACGCGCCGCGGTAGCCCTCGATCCGGCGCACCTCGACCAGCCCCGCGGCCCGGAGCGTGCGGAGGCGCTGGGCGGCCACGCGCCGGTGGCGCGCGCGCACGTAGTCGTTCCCGTGGGAGCGGGCGATGATCTCGACCAGCCTGCCGTAGCCGCCGCCCACCCGCGTGGTCTCGCTCTGCAGCAGGTTCACGAGCAGCCCGAAGGTCGGCTCGAAGCGGCTCTCCATCGGCTCCGGCTCCTTCTCCTGGAGCCGCTGGAAGGTGTTCCGGTCGAAGTGCACGTAGCCCTTGGTGGGCGGCTGCTTCTTGACGACCTTCTTCCCGGCGGCGGCCTTCTCGGCGAGCTTCTTGTTCTCGACCACGTGCTCGGGCGCCTGCGCCACCACGTACCCGCGATCGTCGAAGCCCTTCCGGCCGGCGCGCCCGGAGATCTGGTGGAAGTCGCGCGAGGTGAGGATGGCGGTCTTCGTCCCGTCGAACTTGCAGAGCTGCGTGAAGAGCACGGTGCGTATGGGGATGTTGACGCCCATGCCCAGCGTGTCGGTGCCGGAGACCACCTTCAGCAGGCCGCCCTGCGCGAGCTTCTCGACCAGCAGCCGGTAGCGGGGCAGCAGGCCGGCGTGGTGCAGCCCGATCCCGTGGCGCAGGAAGCGCTGCAGCTCCTTGCCGTAGGGCGAGTCGAAGCGGGCCCCGGCCAGCGCCTCGGCGATGCGCGCCTTCTCCTCCTTCGAGGAGAAGTTCGCGCTCATGAGGTTCTGCGCCTGCTCGGCGGCGGCGCGCTGGGTGAAGTTCACGAGGTAGATGGGCGCCCGGCTCGACGTGACCAGCTCCTCGATGGTCTCGTGGAGCGGCGTCTCGCGCCACTCGTGCTCGAGCGGCACCGGCCGCGCCGCGTTCCGGACCGCCGCCACCTCCCGCCCGGTCACCTCGCGCAGCGAGGCCTCGATGGCCCGCGTGTCGCCGAGCGTGGCGGACATGAGCAGGAAGCGGGCCTTCTCGAGCACGAGGAGCGGCACCTGCCACGCCACCCCGCGCTCCCGGTCGCCGTAGTAGTGGAACTCGTCCATCACCACCGCGTCCACGGGCGGCTCGGCCTCGCGCACCGCCAGGTTCATCAGGATCTCGGCGGTGCAGCAGACGATGGGCGCGTCGCGGTTCACCGCGCCGTCGCCGGTCATCATCCCCACGTTCTCGGGGCCGAACAGGCGGCAGAGGTCGAAGAACTTCTCGTTGACGAGCGCCTTGATCGGGCAGGTGTAGAAGGACCGCTGCCCGGCGGCCATCGCCTGGAAGTGGAGGAAGGTCGCGACCAGCGACTTGCCCGAGCCGGTCGGCGTCGAGAGCACGAGGTGGTTGCCGTCCAGGAGCGCGAGGATCGCCTCCTCCTGGTGCGGGTAGAGCGAGAGCCCGGTCGAGGCGACCCACGAGACGAAGCGGTCGAGCACCGCGTCGGCAGGGAGCGGCGGCGCGCCGGCGGGCGGGAGCAGCGCGGCGAGCGGGGCGCGCAGGGGCTCGGGGCCCGGGGCGGGCGCGGGGCTGGGCGTGGACATGCGTGGGCCTTCGTACCGCGTGCGCGCCCGCGGCGCCAGCCGCGCGGAGGCCGCTCGCTGCGGCGCCGCGACCGGTTGCCCGACCCGCCGCCGGCCGGGTATCAGGGAGGGATGAGGAGGAACCGGATGAAGCTGACACCGTGGGTGGCGCTGCTCGCGCCGGCGCTGGCCGCGGCCGCGGACGCGCCGGCGAAGCCGGGGCCGCAGTGGTCGGGCGTGGTGGGCGCGGGGGTGATCGTCCTCACCGGCAACGCCGAGACCACCACCATGAACGGCGCCGCCAGCGCGCAGCGCGAGGCGGGCGGGTGGATCCTGGCCGGGAAGGCCACCGGCGTGTACGGGCGGACGCGCCCGGCCAGCCGGGACGAGCCGGCCCAGACCGTGGCGCTCGGCGCCGCCGGGCAGCTCCGGGCCGACCGCAAGCTCGCCGAGCACGTCACGGTGTTCGCCCTGGGCGGCGCCGAGACCGACCACGTGGCCAGCCTGGAGTACCGGGCCTACGGCGAGGGCGGCGCCGGCTGGCTGTGGCTGGACCGGAAGCAGGACGCCGGGGGCGAGCTGCTCCTGCGCACCGACCTGGGCGTGCGCTACACCTACGACGCGCGCTGGCAGTACTACGGGACCGCGGACGCGCCCGAGGGCGACCTGCCCGACGTCGAGGCGGTGGCGCCGCGCGCGGGCCTCGCGTTCCGCTACGGCTTCTCCGAGCACGTCAAGCTGGTGCAGGAGGCCGAGGTGCTCGCGAACGTCACCGACGGCGAGCGCTGGCAGGTGCGGTCGCTGACGAAGCTCGCCAGCCGCCTGGTGAAGGCGGTGAGCTTCGGCCTGTCCTACCAGGTGGCCTACGACTCGGCGCCGGCGCCCGGCAAGGTCCGCACCGACACCGCCCTCGGCGCGACCGTCGAGGTCGCCTTCTGAACGACAGCTCGCGGCGGGCCCGCTTCGCTCGCCGCTACAGCCACAGGAAGCACGCCAGCACGACCGCGGTGGGCGCGAGCGCCGCGGCGGCGAGCGAGGCGGGCTTCACGCCGTCCGGGAAGTAGCGCGCCAGCGCGGCCTGGCCGGCGGGGTTGGGCGCGTTCGCGATGACGGTGAGGCCGCCGCCCGCCACCGCGCCCGCCACCACCGCGTAGCGCGCCGTCGCGTCGAACGTCGGCACCAGCGAGGCCAGGTAGGTGATGGCGGCGTTGTCGTTGAACGCGGTCAGGCCGGCCGCGCCGAACATGAGCGAGAGCGGGTCGAGGCGCCCCAGCACCGGCGCGATCCACCACTGCTGGAGCGCGCCGTGCACCACCAGGCCCGCCAGGAAGAAGCCGACCAGGATGGGCGCGCGCAGGTCGAGCGGCTGCTGGTGGGGGGCGGTGGCGGTGTGGAACGCCATGAAGAACAGGAACAGCCCCACGAACAGCGGCGGCGTGTGCGCCGCCTTCACCACCAGCGCGAGCAGGACGAGGTGCACCACCACGATCCAGGCGGGCGACCGGGACGCCGGCTCGTCCGGCCGCGCGCCCGCGTCGCGCGCCGCCGCGTCCGCCTCGGCGCGCGCGGCCAGCGCCGCCAGGTCCTTCCGGAAGATCACCGCGTAGAGCAGGTTCGACACGGCGATGGCGACGGCCGCCTTCCAGCCGAAGTTCGCCAGCATGTGCGGCGTGTCCCAGCCGAACCGGGCCGCCACCATCAGCACCGGCGGCGCGGCGAAGTGCGTCAGCGTCCCGCCCACCGAGACGTTCACGAACAGCAGGCCCAGCGTGGCGTAGCGGAGCCGGCGGGTGGGATCCAGGTCGAGCACGCGCCGGCCGAGCAGGAGCGCGCAGATGATCATGGCCGCGGGCTCGGTGATGAGCGAGCCGAGCAGCGGCCCGAGCGTGAGCGTCGAGAGCCACCACGCGAACGGCGTCCCGCCCCCCAGCTGCGCGACGCGCCCCATCACCGCCTCGGCGAAGGACAGCACCGGCCGGGTGGAGGCGAGGGCCATCACCACCACCACGAACAGCGGCTCGGTGAAGTTCACGTGGCCCAGGAACGCCTCGGCGGTCTTCGAGCCCTTCGCGACGGTGATGGCGATCATGAGCGGCAGCACCCAGATGCCGAACACCGCCTCGACCTCGCCCAGGAAGTGCAGCACCTCCACCTTGCCGCTGTGCGCGCCGGGGCCGCGGTCCGCCTCCACCCGCTCGCGCAGGCGGTGCGAGGCTGCGAGGAACCGCGGCGCGAGGAAGGTGTGGAGGATGGCGAGCAGGAACAGCGCCGTGGCGACCGCGTTGAGCGGCTCGGCCTGCACGCGGTGGAGGAGCACCCCCCAGAGCGACAGCCCCTCCTCGCCGACGTAGCTGTCCAGCGGCGGCGGGAAGGGCGCCCCGGCGGGCGGGGCGGCGGCGGCCGCGAGCGCGGCGGGGACGGCGGGCAGGTTCACGTTCGGTGCTCCTCCGGAACGGTTCGCGAGGAGCGGAGCCTACCACCCGCTGCGCGGTGCCGCGCCCGGGATCGGCCGCCGCACCCCGCCGCGGCGCGTCCGCAGCGCCGGGGTGGCGGCCGGGCCGCGGCGGGGGCAGAATCCCGGCGTCCCGCGGCGGCGAGGTGGTGAGGTGGAGCGGATGGCGAGGAAGTTCCGGTACGACTGGTACGGTGCGCTCGCGGGCGTGGGCCTGCCCCTGGTCGGCACGGTGATCGAGGCCGCGACGCACCTGGGGAGCCTGGCGCCGGGGGCGCTGTTGCACGCGCACCTCGGCCAGCCGCTCCTGTGGATCATGGACACGACCCCGTTCGTGCTGGGCGGGCTCGGGCGGGTGATCGTCCGCCAGCACGAGGAGCTGGTCCGGCAGAGCGACGCGCTGGTGCGGCAGAGCCAGGAGATCGTGCGGCTGGAGCAGGCGCGCCGCGAGAGCTTCGAGCGGACCGCCTCGGAGCTGGCCCACGCTGCGCAGGCGCTGCTGGCCGACGTCCGCGACATCACGCGCACCACCACCGAGACGGCCGCCTCGGTCCGCGCCACCACCACCGCCATCAACCAGCTCTCGCAGACCGCGGCCGCGGCGTCGCTCACCGCCGACGGCGTCATCGGCCTGGCGCTGCGCGCCGAGCGCGCCGGCGAGGAGGGGCTGCGGCAGGCGGAGGCGCCGGACGCCGGGCTGCCCGCGCTCGCCGAGGAGGTGCGGGGGCTCTCCGCCACGCTGCGCGAGTCGGCGCGCGCCGCCCGGGAGATCGCGCGGGTGGCCCAGCAGCAGGAGGGGGGCATCGAGCTGGCGCTGAAGGCCATGAACCAGATCGCGCTCGCGACCGAGGAGACGGTCACCTCGACGCAGCACGTGGCGCGCGAGGCGCGCGAGCTGGAGGGGCTGGCCGCGTCGCTGCGGGCCGCCACCCGCGCCTAGCCTGGGCGCGGCGATCTGGCGGGCTCCCCCCGCCTGGTGCACAATCGCGCGAATCCGGGAGGGATTCCGCCGATGCGCACCCGTAGCCACGCCACCACGTATGCCCTGTGGGGCGCGCTGTTCGGCGTCCTGTTCCCCGTCGCCGGCACCGTGGTGGAGGCGGCCAGCCGGCCCGAGTACGGCCTGAGCGCGGCGGGCATGGTCCGCGCCATCGGCGGCACCCCGCTGCTCTGGATCATCTTCACCGCGCCCTTCTTCCTGGGCGTGCTCGCGAGCTTCGCCGGGCAGCGCCAGGACCAGCTCGTCGCGATCGAGTCGGTGCGCCGCGACGGCTTCCTGAAGACCGCGTCGGAGCTGTTCACCGCCGCGCAGTCCCTGCTCTCGACGGTCTCGTCCTTCTCGTCCATGACCGCCGAGACCGCCGCCTCGGTCCGCGAGACCACCGCCACCATGGGCCAGCTCGGCCAGACCGCGACGCGCGCGGCGCTGACCGCCGAGACGGTCATCGGCCTCGCGCGCCAGGGCGAGCGCGCCTCCTCCGACGGGCTGCAGGCGGTCGAGGCGGGCATCGGCGAGCTGGCGAAGCTGGCGGACGAGGTGCGCGGGCTCTCGCAGCGGATCGAGGCGCTGAACGGGCGGATGCGCGACGTGTTCGAGATCTCCTCGGTGGTCGGGTTCGTGGCCGAGCGCTCCCAGCGGCTCGCGGACCAGGCCGGGCAGGTGGCGCAGCGGGCCGGCGCCGGGGCGGACGGGTTCCGGGAGGTCGCCGCCGAGATGCGGCAGCACGCCGACGACGCGAAGCGCGCCTCCGGCCAGGTGCGCGCCATCCTGGCCGAGGTCCACAAGGCGATGCTGGCCGCCATGACCGCCGCCGAGGTCGGGATCCGGCGCGCCGAGCAGGGCGCGCAGGTGGCGAGCGGCACCGGCGACACGATCCGGCGCCTCGCCTCGGCGCTGCGCGACTCGTCGCAGGCCGCGCAGGAGATCGCGGCGGTGGCCCAGCAGCAGGACCACGGGATCGACCAGGTGCTGAAGGCGATGAACGAGATCTACCTGGCCACCCAGGAGACCATGAGCACCACGCACGCGGTGGCGACCGAGGCCAAGGCGCTCAACGACCTCGCCTCCGGGCTGAAGCGCGCCGTCGAGGCGTAGCCGCTACTTGCCGCGGGCGGGCGCGCGCTTGCGCGCCGGCGCGGTGAACAGCACCTGCAGGCGCCCGGTCGTCCCGTCGTGCCGCTCGACGTGCTCCGGGATCACGCGCAGCAGCGCCACCTCGCGAGGGTCCGGCCCGGCCGGGAACCAGCGGCTCCAGGACGGGTCCCACAGCTCGGTCATGAGCTTGCGGTCGCGGATCACCTCGCCGGCGCCCGACACCGTGACCGTGGTGCCGTCCTGCGCGTCGAAGAAGATGAGCGCGCAGCGCGGGTCGTGCTCCAGGTCGCGGCACTTGGTCGAGTCCGGCGCGGTCGCGAACCAGATCTCCTCGCCGCGCACCTCGTGGCGCATGGCCATGGGTCGGCAGCGCAGGTGCCCGTCCTCGCCGCGCGTGGCGAGCAGGGCGGTGCGGAAGCGGGCGAGCAGGCTGGCGGTGGCGCGGGGATCGTCGGACATGGAGGCCCTCCCGCCGTCCATGGTGCCACGGCGGGCGGGCGGCGGGGAGGGCGAAGCCGGGGCCGGGGCCCGCTACCGGTCGCGCCAGGCGGTCTGCTTCAGCCACTCGCGCACGGACGGGCGCCGGAACACCCGCTGCGCGTAGACGGCGAGCCGCTCCGGGCAGGGGTCGCCGTTGTGGACGAGCCGCTGCAGCAGCAGCGCGAGGTCCGCGTCCGCGATGGTGAACTCGCCGGCCACGTGCTCCGCGCCGGGCGGGAGGAAGCGGCCCGCCACGGCCACGAGCCGCTCGGCCGCGGCGCGGCCGGCGGGCGTGAACGGCTTCGCCGCCGCGCCCTCGAACAGCGTCGCGGTGGAGCGCTCCACCCGCACCTCGAGCACGTCGCTGCGCGCGAACGCCTGCACCATGCGGACGCGGGCGCGCTGCCGCGGGTCGGCGGGGTAGAGCCGCGCGTGGGCGGGCGGGGGGAACACGTCCTCCAGGTACTCGTCGATGGCGGAGGACTCCGCCACCCAGAAGTCGCCGTGGCGCAGCGCCGGGACGCGCCCGGTGCAGGAGGGCTCGGCGTACTCGGGCCGGCGGTGCTGCCCCGCCTCGAGGTCGAGCGCCTCCACGCGGAACGGGAGCCCCTTCTCCTTCAGCGTGACGAAGGCGGAGAAGACGTAGGGGCTGGTCCAGCCCTTGTTGCCGTACAGGACGAGGTCGTCGGTCATGCCGCGCTCTCTATGCGCCGGCGGCCCCGGCCGCAAGCCCGCCTGCGCGGCCGCCGCCCGCCCGCGCGGGGACGGGCGGCGCGCCGCGAGGACGCTACTTCACGATGTCGAGCAGCTCGACGTCGAAGGTGAGGACCGCGTTGCCCGGGATGACGGGCGGGCGGCCCTGCTCGCCGTACGCGATCGCGGCGGGGCAGACGACCTTGGCCTTGCCGCCGACCTTCATCTTCTGCAGCGCCTCGGTCCAGCACTTGATGACGCCGTTCAGCGGGAACTCGGCCGGCTCGTTGCGCTTGCGCGAGGAGTCGAACACCGTCCCGTCCACCAGCTTGCCCTCGTAGTGCACCTTCACCTTGTCGGTGGCGGTCGGGGTGGCGCCGGTGCCCTGCTTCTCCGGGATCACGACCGCGCCGGACGCGGTCTTGATGGCGCCCTTCTCCTTCGCCATCTTGTCGAGGTAGCCGGCGCCCTTGGTCTTCTCGCGCTCGGCGGTGACGGCCATGCGCGAGCGCGCCAGCTCGTTCACCTGCTGCTGCGACTTCTCGTCGAGCTGGAACTTCGGCTTGCCGGCGGCGCCGTCGCGGATGCCCTGGAGCACCTTCTCGAGCTCGCCCGGCTGCAGCGCGAACACGTCCAGGCTCTTGGCCACCGCCAGGCCGACCGAGTACAGCGCGCGGTCGGTGTCGGCGGGCGCCTTGGCGGCGGGGGCGGCCGGCTTGGCGGCGGGCGCGGCGGGCTTCTTGTCCTCGGCGCGCGCCGAGGCGGCCAGCGCCAGGGCGGCGACGAGGGCGATGCGGAACGGCTTCATGTGGGGCTCCCTTTCTGGTCCGGCGTTGACGGGGCCGGTCCCGGCGCTGCGGAGAGGCTCTGGCCGATCGGGACGGCGGCGCGCTCGTCCAGCTCGACCTGCTTCCGGTGCAGGAAGCGGAAGACCGCGACCACCACGCTCGCCACCGGCACCGCCAGCAGCGCGCCCACGATCCCGAAGCTGCGCTCGCCCACCACCAGCGCCAGCACGATGAGCACCGGGTGGATCCGGGCGGCGTCGCCCATGATCTTCGGGTTGAGGACGTACGCCTCGAGCGCGTGGACCACCGTGATCCAGCCCAGCGCCAGCAGGGCCTTGGTGAGCCCGCCACCGGTGAGCGCCAGGAGCACGATGGGGACGGAGGAGAGGATCGTGCCGAAGATGGGCACGACGTAGAGGACGAAGGCGAGGAAGCCGAGCGCGAACGCGAACGGCACCTTCAGCACCAGCAGGCCGATCAGCGTGAGGACGCCGTTCACCACCATGATGGTGAGCTGGCCGCGCACCACGCCGGAGAGCCCCGCGTCGATCCCGGCGCGCAGCCGGCGCAGGTCGGCGCGCCAGTGCGAGGGGACCACCGTCTCGAACCAGCGCAGGATGCGGGGCGCGTCCATCGAGATGAACGCGGTCAGCATGAACAGCAGCACCACGAAGAACAGCGTCTGGATGGTGCCGGCCAGGATGGCGCGCGAGAACGCCACCACGTCGCTGACCCGGCCGCGCAGCGCCAGCGTGAGGTCGTGCAGCGCGCTCGCCATCCCCGCGGCGAGGTCCACCGAGAACCGGCCGCCGGGGGTGTCGAGCCCGCCGGCCGAGGGCGTGACGTCGAGCGGGATCCCGTAGCGCTGCAGGAACGCGTCGATGGCGCGCGTCCACTCCTGCACCCGCTCCGGCGTGATCGAGGCGAGGAAGTCCCTCAGCTCGAGCAGCGCGCGGATCGCCTCACGGTACACCGCGGGCAGGATGGAGACCGCGGCGATCCAGACGAGCGTGCCGAGCACGGCGTAGACGACCAGCACCGCGACGACGCGCGGCACCGCCCGCCCGGCCACCCGCTGGCGCGCGATCCCGGCGATGACCGGGTCGATGACGTAGGCGGCGAGCCCGGCCAGCGTGAAGGGCAGCAGCACCGGCCAGGCCAGCGCCACCACCCCCAGCATCATCACCCACAGCAGCGCGGTGAGCGCGTAGAGGCGCGTGCGCGGTCGCCTCCAGAGGGGCAGGTCGGTCTGCATCGGGCGGCGAGTATCGCCGAAAGCGCGGCGCCCCGCCCGTTCCCTTTTCGCGCCGGGAGCGGACGGGGCGGACGTGGGGGAGGGCGATCACTCCTCCAGCGTGGAGACGTCGCCCTCGGGGAGGCCCTGGGCGCGCGCCTTGAGCACGCGCCGCATGATCTTGCCGGAGCGCGTCTTGGGCAGCGAGTCCACGAACGTCACCTTCTCCGGCCGCACGATGGGCCCGAGGTGCTGCGCCACGTGCTGCTTCACCTCGTCCTCCAGCTCGGGGCTGGGCTTGAAGCCCTGGCGCAGCAGGCAGTAGCAGTGGATGGCCTGCCCCTTCACCTCGTGCGGCAGCCCGATGACCGCCGCCTCGGCGATGGCCGGGTGCGCGACGAGCGCGCTCTCGATCTCGGCGGTGCCGAGCCGGTAGCCGGACACCTTGATGACGTCGTCGGTGCGGCCGATGACCCAGTAGTAGCCGTCCGCGTCGCGCTTGGCGGCGTCGCCCGCCATGTAGCGGCCCGGGTACTTCTCCCAGTAGGTCTTCACGAACCGCTCGGCGTCCTTGTAGACGGTCATGGCCATCGCCGGCCAGGGCCGCTCCAGCACCAGGAACCCCTCCTCGCCGTCGGGGACCGGCTTGCCGGTGTCGTCGAGGATCGAGACCTGCTGGCCGAAGAACGGCTTCGCCGCCGAGCCCGGCTTCAGCGGGAGCGTCGGGACCGGCGTGATCATGAACATGCCGGTCTCGGTCTGCCACCACGTGTCCATCACCGGGCAGCGGCCCTTGCCGATGACGCGGTGGTACCACTTCCACGCCTCGGGGTTGATGGGCTCGCCCACCGAGCCGAGCAGCCGGAGCGTGGAGAGGTCGTGGCGGTTCGGCCACGACTCGCCGAAGCGCATCAGCCCGCGGATGGCGGTGGGCGCGGTGTAGAGGATGGTGATGCCGTACTTCTCCACCAGCGACCACCAGCGGTTCGGGTACGGGTAGGTCGGCGCGCCCTCGTACATGAACGTGGTCGCGCCCATGAGCAGCGGCCCGTACACGATGTAGCTGTGGCCGGTGACCCAGCCCGGATCCGCCGCGCACCAGTAGCGGTCCTCGTCCTTGATGTCGAAGACGTACTTGAGCGTGGAGTAGATGCCGACCTGGTAGCCGCCGTGCCCGTGGATGAGCCCCTTCGGCTTCCCGGTGGTGCCGGAGGTGTAGAGGATGTAGAGCGGGTCGGTGGCGTCCATCACCTCGGTCGGGCAGACGCCCGCGGCGAGGGGGAGCTTCATCAGCTCGTGGTACCAGTAGTCGCGGCCCGCCTCCATGCGGACCTCGTGCGCGGTGCGCTGCACCACGATGACCGTCTCCACCGTCGGGCAGCGGCGGACGGCGTCGTCCACCGTCTTCTTCAGCTCGACGATCTTCCCGTTCATGAACCCGCCGTCGGCGGTGATCACGACCTTCGACTCGGAGTCCTCGATGCGGCCCTGCAGCGCGTCCACCGAGAACCCGCCGTACACCACCGAGTGGATGGCGCCGATCTTCGCGGCCGCCAGCATGGCGATCACGATCTCGGGGATGCGGGGCATGTAGATGGTGACGCGGTCGCCCTTCTTCACGCCCATGGCCTTCAGGACGTTGGCGAACTTGGAGACGTCGCGGTTGAGCGCGAAGTACGAGTAGGTGCGGACCTCGCCCTTCTCGCCCACCCACACCAGCGAGAGCTTGTTCTTGCGCCAGGTGCGCTGGTGGCGATCCAGGCAGTTGTGGACGATGTTGGTCTGCGCGCCCTTGAACCAGCGGTAGAACGGCTTCTCGGAGGCGTCGAGGACCTTGTCCCACTTGCGGTACCACTCGAGCTCCTCGGCCTCCGCGGCCCAGAAGCCCTCGAGGTCCTCGTCGGCGCGCTTCGCCAGCGCGGCCCAGTCCGGCACGCGCGCCTGCGAGACCACCTCGGCGGAGGGGTAGAAGACCTCACCTTCCAGCTGCGTCTTCTTCGAGCTCATCACGGGCTCCTTTTCGCCGGATCGGGCCGGACGTCGCGCGCCGGCTGGGGGCGGCCGGCGCGGCGTGGGGGCATCGGAGATCGAGTCGGACCATCGACATTAGCAGACGGACAGGCGAGCCCCGCGGGTTTTCGTCGCAGCCACGGCCGGCCGGCGGCGGCGGACAAGCGAAGAATCATGCGTCCAGGGCCCGCCGGCAGCGTGTCCCCCGGTGGGTCCCACGCCTCGCCCCGGGCCGCCCGCCCGCACGGAGGGTGACGTGGCGCCGCCGCGGGGCGAGCGCCTCCCGCCTTGGCGGGGACGCCGCCTCGACCCCCACCGGCCGCGCGGTTATCCTCCGCGCCGTGCGCCTCCCCCCGCTGCTGCGCCGCGGCGACCCCGTCCGCGTGATCGCGCCGTCGAGCCCCTTCGAGCCGGAGCAGCTCGCCCGCGGCCTGGCCGTGCTGCGCGACCGGCTCGGGCTCGAGCCGCGCATGCGCGCCGACCTGGGCGCGCGGGCGCGCTACCTCGCCGGCGACGACGCGCGGCGGCTGGAGGAGTGGCGCGAGGCGGTGGCGGACCCGGACGCGCGCGCCATCTTCTGCGCGCGCGGCGGGTTCGGCGCGAGCCGGCTGCTGCCCGACGTGGACCCGGCGCCGCTGCTCGAGCGCCCCAAGGTGCTGGTGGGCTTCTCCGACGTGTGCGCGCTCCACGCGGCGCTCAACCGCGCGGGCCTCGCCACCGTCCACGGTCCGGTGCTCACGCAGCTCGGCCGGGCGCCCGAGGCCGCGGTCGCCCAGCTGGAGGCCCTGCTCATGGGCGGGGCGCCGCGCCCGGATGCGTGGACGCCGCCCGCGGCGGGCGCCGGGCTGGCCGGGACCGCCACGGTCCGGCCGGGCCGCGCGGCCGGACCGCTGCTCGGCGGGTCGCTCACCCTGCTCGCGCACCTGTGCGGCACGCCGTTCATGCCGCGGCTGGAGGGCGCGCTGCTGCTGCTCGAGGACGTGGGCGAGAAGCCCTACCGGCTCGATCGCTACCTGACCCAGCTCCGGCTGGCCGGCGCGCTGGACGGGGTGGCCGGGGTGGCGCTGGGCCAGTTCGCGGAGTGCGACGCCGCGGGGGTGCGCGGCGCCGAGGTGGTCCGCGAGCGGGTCTCGGGCCTGGGGGTGCCGGTGGCGGAGGGCTTCCCGGCCGGCCACGAGGACGCGAACTTCTCGGTCCCGCTCGGCGCGCGCGCGACGCTGGTGGCGCCCGGCCCGGGCGACGAGGGCGCGCCGCGGCTGCTGTTCGACGGCTGGTGGGCCCGCGAAGGCGAGGGCGCCGGCCGGTGAGCGCCGCGCTGCCGCCGGTGACGGCCGTGCTGGAGGCGGGCGCGCGGGAGCGCGTCGCGCCGGCGCTCTCGGCGGCGGTGCTCCGCGACGGGCGGCTCGTCCACGCGAGCTGGCACGGCGAGCTGTCCGGGCCCGCCCCCCGCGCGCTGCGGCGCGACGACCTGTTCGACGTGGCCTCGCTCACCAAGGTGATGGCGACCGCCACGCTCGCGGCGCAGCTCGTGGAGGAGGGCGCGCTCGACCTCGACGCGCCGGTGGCCGATCGGCTCCCGGGCTTCGAGGCCGGCGGGAAGGCCGGGGTCACCGCGCGCCACCTGCTCGCACACTCGAGCGGCCTGCCGCGCTGGAGGCCGTACTTCGAGCGCGCCGCCGCGGATCCGGAGGCGGGCGCCGCGTTCCTGCCCCCGGGGCGCCGTCCCCCGCCCGCCGCGCTGGCCGGCGCGTTCGCGCGCGGCCGCGCGCGGGTCCGCGAGGCGGTGCTGGCGGAGCCGCTCGAGGCCGCGCCCGGGGCGCGCGCGGTCTACTGCGACCCCGGCTTCATCGCGCTCGGGCTGCTCGTCGAGGCGCTCGGGGGCGCGCCGCTCGCGGTGCTCGCGGAGCGCCGGGTGTTCCGGCCGCTCGGGCTCGGCGCCACGTTCTTCCTCGACGGGCTCGACCCGGCCGCCGCCGCCGCGCGGGCCGCCGGCCGCGCCTTCGTCCCGACCGGCGCGTGCCCGCGGCGCGGCGAGGCGGCGCTGCAGGGCGAGGTGAACGACGACAACGCCTGGGCGATGGGCGGCGCCGCCGGCCACGCGGGCGTGTTCTCCACCGCGCCGGAGGTCGCGGCGCTCGGCCAGGCGTGGCTGGAGGCGCTGGAGGGCCGGCCCTCGGTGGTGCCGGCGCGCGCCGCCGCCGCCTTCGCCGAGCGCGATCCGACCCCCGGCAGCGAGCGCGCCCTGGGCTGGGACACTCCCAGCCGCGGCGCCTCGTCGCTGGGCGCGCGGCT
>NZ_BAZG01000054.1 GCF_000964525.1 Anaeromyxobacter sp. PSR-1 | reverse complement strand
CGGGCCTCCCGTCTCGCCTCCTCCGCGTAGGCCAGGGGTTCATCCCCGCGTGCGCGGGGAACGGGTACCTGCTGTTGCCGAACCGCCAGATCCCCGACGGTTCATCCCCGCGTGCGCGGGGAACGGATCGCCGCCTCGCTGACGACCTCGTGGCAGACCGGTTCATCCCCGCGTGCGCGGGGAACGGACGACCAGGCCGCTTGCGGACTGGGCCAGGGACGGTTCATCCCCGCGTGCGCGGGGAACGGTCCTGATGGCGACAGACTGGGAGCCATACGAGCGGTTCATCCCCGCGTGCGCGGGGAACGGGCGTACTTGGGCGACGCCGACCCCGTTGTCGCCGGTTCATCCCCGCGTGCGCGGGGAACGGCCCTCCCGGAGGGCCTTTTTTTTAGTGGGAAACGGTTCATCCCCGCGTGCGCGGGGAACGGCGCCACCGCGAGCGGTACGCTTCACGCTGCGCCGGTTCATCCCCGCGTGCGCGGGGAACGGACTTCTGAAGAACAGAGGAATTCTATTGGGTTGATGTCAAAGAGCAACGCCACCGAGCTGCTACCTGCTCCTCGGTCCAGGCTTCCCCAGGCCAAAGCCCGGGGGCGGTGGCAAGGTCGGGGCCTGCTCGGCGGTGACGACGTCTGGCCCGAACGCAACCAGCTTCAGCCCGTCGAAGTCGACCGGGATCCTGCGGTTCGGTCCGAGGGTCGCGAGCTCGAAGCCGGACTCGTTGTTCGCGCTCCAGGCGGCGATGGCGTTACCGCTCCCGATCGCGCCTTCGACCTGCGCCCAGAGCATCTCGCGGACGCGCTTCGACACGTCCCCGACGTAGACCCCTGCGCGCACCTGGAGCAACCAGCAGGCGAGCCGGCCCCGCAGCCGCTCCGGTGCGTTCTCAACCACGATGACCAGCATCGCCGATCCCTCCCGCGCTCGGGATCGCCGGCGGGAGCTGGTCCGGCGCCGCCTCCGGCTTCTCGATGCCGGCCGCCTGGAGGATCTCCTCGATGAGCGGGATGAGCCGGTCCAGGAGCTTCGACTGCCTGAACACGTTCCTGCAGGCGAGCCGCACGACGCGCTCCGGCTCGACCGGAACCTTCGCCGCCTGCTCGAACGCGACCGGCACGACCGTGTCGAACTTCACGATGTCCGCGACGTCGTAGACGAACGAAAGCGGCTTGCCGGTGTGAATGAAGCCGATGGCCGGCGCATACCCGGCGGCGAGCACGGCGGCCTCGGTGATCCCGTACAGGCAGGCGGTCGCCGCGCTGAGACACCGGTTGGGAAGATCTCCTGACTCCCAGGTTGCGGCGTCGTAGTCTCGCTTCTCCCAGTGCACGCCGTACTTGCGCCCGAGCTGCTTGTACGTCTCGCGCACGCGCGCGCCCTCGATGCCTCGGAGCTGCTCGATGCTGCGGCGCGCGGGCGGCTCCTCGCCGAACCGCAGGGCGTACATCTTGCGGACCACCTTCAGCCTCAGGTCGTCGTCGAGCGCGAGCCGCGCCTGGAACAACAACCGGTCGCTGCGCGCACCGCCGGGCTGGCCCGCCGCGTAGAGGCGCACGCCGCCTTCGCCCACCCAGACCAGGAGCGTCCCGACCCGGCTCGCGAGCGCGATCGCCGCGTGGGAGACCCGCGTTCCGGGCTCGAGCATGATGCACGCGACGCTCCCGACCGGGATGTGCGTCCGGATGCCGTTCTTGTCGACGAGGACGAACGCACCGTCCAGGACGTCCAGGTTGCCGTACTCGAGGAACACGAGCGATACGCGCTCCTTGAGCTGGATCGGCCCGGGCGGCGGGAGCACTACGCCCTCCGCAGCAGCATGAGCCCGCAGCCGAACGCCTTCTGCGGGCCGAACCCGGCGCGGACCTGCGCGAGGAACGCCTCCGGGTCGGTCACCTCCAGCGTCCCCTCGAAGTCGAGCGTGCTGAACCGGATGGGCGACGTGCCGCGGCGTGCGATGCGGTGCTGGCGGTAGCCCTCGACGCGCACGGCGGTCCGGGGCCCCTCCTCGATCAGTCCGTCGTCTCCGATGCGCTCCACCACGGTCTCGACCAGCCGGAACCCGGCGCGCGTTCCCTGCCTCGCGAGCCAGGCCGTGCCGGCGGACGCGATCCGCTCGGTGAGCTCCCGGACCGGACGCCCTTCGCGCTTCAAGGACGCGGTCAGGTCCATCACCACGTCGTGCCGCCGGGCGCGCCCGCTTGCCCGTCCTTCCAGCCTCTCGGCGCGCCGCACCACGGGGCTCGCGCGCAGGCGGAAGCCGAGCCGCTGGCCGGCGCGCAGCGCGGGCTCGAAACGCTTCGCCTCCACGCGCCACGTCCCGTCCGTCGATGCGTCGGGAGCGTGCGCGGACAGGACCAGGAACGTCGGCCTGCCGGAGGCATCCTCGGCGCGGAAGAGGAAGTCCCGCTTCTGCTCCGGGCTGCGGCTCAGGAGGTTCCAGAGCGCTCGATGGGCTCCGTACGGCTGCGACACCTCGCGCCAGAACGCCTCGCGCTCCGCGGCGCGTGGGCCCAGCTCAATCCTGCTCAGGAACATGGCGTCCTCGCTCCTCGGGCGTCCAGGCCCGCTGGTGCTCTTGCCGCTCGGTGAACTGCCAGCGGCTCCGGCTGATCACGCGATCGCGCCTGCGGGACGTCTGGGCTGGTTCCAGGCCGGGCCAGTCTTCCTCCCACTGGACGGTCCCCTTACCGAGGCCACGCTCCAGCACGGGCGCGACCACCGCGTCGCTCCGGAATACGGCGCGAGCCATGGCCTCGACAGGATGCGCCGCCTCGACGATCTGCGGCTCCAGCGGGAGGTCGAGCGGGCAGCTCTTGCGTCCGAGGTACGGGACGAACCCCGGCCGCCGGAGCGCATCCTGCAGCGGCTCGAGTGGCGGCGACGGGGTCCCCGAGTGCGACCAGAGCGCAACGGTCCAGACGGCGTCCACGCGGTACTGCCGGCTGCTCAGCAGCGTGGAGAGCGCGCGGCGTCCGAACGCGAGCTCGGCCCGGCGGGTGGCGGGGCGGTGCCAGGGCCGGCCGGCCTTCTTCGCAACCGCGGCCTCGGCCCGGAGGAGCTTCTCCTCGGGGCCCTGGGCCGTGTGGAAGTCGATCAGCAGCTCGCCCGGTGCATCGGTCCGGGAGGCGAAGCCGAGCCCGCGATCCAGCGCGGCCAGCGCGTCCGCGTCGTCCCGGCGAATGCGCAGCGCCGCGGCGAGGAGGCCGAGCACGGCGGACCGCGACGGGTGCGGCGTGCTCGGCCGCCGCTCGCCGACGGCGATGTCGCCCCAGGAGGCCAGCGGCCCGTGGAGGCGAAAGCAGAGGAACGAGGCCATCGTCAGGCTTCCGCGAAGAAGTCGAGCACGGCCTTCTTGGTCCCGGTGCCGGCGCTCGCGTCGAAGGACGCGGACGGCACGGCGTCCCCGTAGATGGCGTCGAGCTTCTCGCGCGTGTCCTGCAGCGCCTTCACCCCCTGTGCGAGCAGGTCATCGCCGGCGACCGGGCGCAGGAACGCCGCAGCCAGGGATCGCGGCTGCGCGGACCCCTTCTCGACCAGCGCGAAGTGGGCGCGGGAGCGCGAGGCGAAGCTGTTCTGCTTCCCGTTCGGCGCCACCGTGAGGCACGCCTCGCCGAGCGCCCTGAGCGTCTTCTGCACGAGCGTCTCGTCGCCTCCCAGGTTCTCGCCGAGGAGCGCGCGGTCCACGCACACGTACTGGTAGAGCACCGCGGACGCGAACTCCTGGGTCCCGACGTGGCCCGCGCCGGCGTCCTCCTCGTCGGACTTCAGGTCGTCCACCGCGGTGAAGTAGTCGTCCTCGATGGCGACCTTGTGGATGGAGATTGCGTGCGCGACCTGGCACGCGGCCTCGACGTTGAACTCGGCCTTCGCGGCGAGCATCCGGCCGAAGAGCGCGATGTCGGCGGCGCCCTTGGCGTTCCCGACCAGGCTCGCGAGCTCGTCCTCGGTCGGCGCCCGGCCATCCTCTCGCGCCAGCTTCGCCGCGAGCTTCTCGAGGTGACGCTTCTCCTCCGGGGTGACGTGCGCGAGCTGCTCGGTGCGGAGCCCCTCGTCCTTGACCGCGCCGAACTGCGCGGCGAGCTGGCTCGCCAGCTTCTTCGCCTTCTTCTCGTCGAGGCCCTTCTGGAGGATCGGCAGGACCAGGTCGCCGAAGCGCTTGGTCCGGGTGCCCAGGTGCTCTCCCAGCTCGGACTCGAAGGCGGCCGACGTCCGCCACGCCCGCTTCAGGCTCTGGGAGCTCACGCGGAGACGCTGCGACCCGCCGAAGAGCGCTGTCTTGGGCCGGCCCAGGTCGTCGCGGTTGAGGTTGGAGGGCGCGTAGGGCGTCAGGAAATGAAGCTGGAGGAACGTGGTCATGGTTGCGATCTCCGGGGTCGGAATGCGACGGATGCGTTCAAGCCTTCTTCTTGGACGGGAGCGCCTCGTAGTAGTCGCGGGCCCAGCGGGATCGGGTCCGCTCGTCCCAGCGCACGACGTCGATGAACAGCCGGTCCACCGACGCCGAGCGGTCGAGTTGCCGGACGGCACGGACCAGCTCGCGGAGCATGTCGTCCGGCTCCTCATTTCGCAGCAGATGCCTGAACCGGGCGTCGCTCACGGCCGCCCCCTGCGCGTCGCCCTTCGGCCGCGCCATCTGCGACGCAAGCGAGGTGCGCTCCCGCGGCTCCTTCTCGACGTGGGCGAGGACGGCCGCCGCGACGGCAACCCGTCTGGCGTCGCCCTCCCCGAGGCGCGACCCGAGCCACTGGAGGAGCCGGTGGTACGAAGCCGTGAACGCGACGTCCCCGACGGTCCCACACCGCCTCAGCTCGGCCCGTCCGGCCCGGTCCTCGCTGGCCAGGCTCTTCCACCACCGCCAGACGGACGAGGCTGGCTCGGGCGTCGCTTCCTGGCTCGATGCCTCTTGCTCGATCGGCGCTCCGGTCGTGCTCACGGGTGCGGCTCCTTTCCAGGGTTGCGTGCCTTCTTCTGGGGCTTCGCCTTCACCGGCTCGTCGACGGTCAGCCCGAGCGCCTTCCGGAGCCTGGGCCAGGTCGGATGCGTGAACTGCTGGAGGTCCCGGCGCGCCAGCACGATGCGCTGCAGGTCCGGTGCGGCGATGTCCGCCACGAGAGGCACGAGGGAGTCGAACAGCTCGAGGGCGGCGCGGTGAAGCGCCTCCAGCCACGCTTCGCACGCCGCGTCCCTCGCCTTCGCGTCGTCCGCTTCGAGGGCCACCTTCAGAGCGTGGACTGCATCGAAGAACGCAGGCTCCGTCCGCGACCAGAATGCGGGATTCACGCGGTCGAAGACGTCGAGATCTCCGGGGCGGTCGCTCCAGGCCGCCTTCACCTGGAACGAGAGCGTCCTCCGGATCTCCTCGCTCGCCGAGACGAGCGCCTCGACGTCCGCGCCGAACTGATCGGGAAGCACGCTCGTGGCGATGAGCGGCGTCTCCGCGCGCGACCACCGCAGCGGCTTCATGTTGTTCATCGCGTAGCCGAACGCCGCGAGCCGCGCGTGCGGCACCAGTTCCCGGCGGCGGCTGTTCGCGAAGTAGCTGACGACGGTCGCCGGCCTCCGCTCTTCGCCGCCGGTCACCAGCTGCGGCCAGTCGCGGTAAGGGAGCCCGTCGGCGGAGGCCTTCTTCGGATTCCAGGGCTCGCCTGGCTTGAGGAGCTTGTACGGCGTCCATGGGTGGCGGAAGTCGCCTTTGTAGTTCGTGCCCTCGGGCCGGCCGAGATAGGCGCGCACCACCGGCACATCTCGCGCGCCGGTCACGGAGCACGTCCCCCGCGCGTCGCGCTCGAACACCAGGCGGATCCGTCGCGGGAGCCCCCAGAGGTGCTGCAGCGGGTGAATGCTCTTGGGAGGGGGCTTCGCCTTGGTCCGCGCCATCCAGGGGAACGTCGCGGGGGCAGCGTCGACCGACTCGTCCCCCGGGACGCGCGCCTCGAACTCCGGCCGCGGCAGCACGTTCAGCCAGGCGGATCGCCAGAGGTCGTCGCCGGCGATGAGGGTCGTGAGCGGTCCGCCGCCTCGCAGGGACGTGAACTGTCCGCGGCCGCCGCTGGGCGCATACGTCTGCATCGCCATGAGCGCGGCGGCGGCGGCGGGGTACCCCAGCTCCGGGAAGAGCGCCGGCTTCGCGAACAGGCTGGGGCCTTCCGAAAGCCCGCTCTCGCCGATCCGATCGACCAGGAGGGCTCCGATCGGCTCGGTGCTGGCCTTCGGGTCCTTGGCGACGGTCAGGTCCTGCATGAACCGTGGCCCGTCCCCGTCCAGGAAGAAGGCGTCGCGCACCGCGTCCAGGCGCTTCAACAGCACCTTCACCGGCGGTGGCTCCTTGAACTCCTTCTCCCATGCGCGCTCCGTGGCAGGCGCCGCAGCCGTCTGAAGGAGGCCGATCAGGAACTCCAGCAGCGCGCCGTCGAAGTCCGGCCGCGGGCTCGCCACGCGCAAGGGCGGGTCGTCCCGTTCCGCGATCTCCGCGGGCGCGATCATCTCGATCCGTCCGCTTCGCCGCTCGACCGGGATCCACCGCTCGTCGATCAGGTTGTAGGCCACGCTCACTCCCCCTCCTCGATCTCGAGACCACGCTGCTTCGAGTACGCGACGCGAACCGGGACCCGGGTCACTTCCCGGTTCCGGGCCCGCTCGCCGAAGGCCTTCCCGATCCACCGGCCGTCTCCGTCCGGCCGGAGGACGAGCGTGACCGTGTCGTCGTCCACGAACGGCTGGGTCGCCTCCAGCGCGGCGCGCTCGGCCTCGTCGCCGGTGCCTGGACCCGCGACGAGGCGGCGTGCGACCCCGAGCTGGCTGAGCTGCCAGAGGGGCCGGCCGGCGTCGTCGACGAACAGGGCGCGCGCGCCCGCGGGCTGCGCGAGCGCCAGCCGGACGGTCGTGGTCGGCTCGCCGAGACGCGTGGGCGTCCTGGCCTCGCTCGACCAGTCGGCCCCCTCCCGCAGGTATCCGAGGTCCAGCTTCAGCACCGCGTTCTGCGCCACGCCCGCGTGCGCGAGGGCCGCGCCCTGCGCAGCGTTGGCCCGCGCGTCGAGCGTGGGCGGGACGGCTTCGTCGCCGTACACGGCCTCCACGAGCGCCCGGGCATCGGCGGGCAGGACGATCGCCTTGCGGCGCGCCAGCTCCCGCGCGGTGCGCCACAGCACGCCAGGATCCGGGTACACGCGCGCGGTGCGCTGGAACGGAGACGCGAGCCAGGATCTCGGCGGATCCTCGGACCAGGCCGGCGCCAGCAGGTGGAGGACGGGCGGCGGTCGCGTGGTGGCGCGCGCGTGGCGCTGCAGCCGCCCGGCCCGCTGGATCAGGCGATCGACGGGGCTGAGGTCGCTCACCATCGCGTCGAAGTCGATGTCGAGCGACTGCTCGACCACCTGCGTGGCGACGATCACATGCCCGGCGCGCGCCGCGTCGGTGCCGTCCTTCCCGAAGCGCCGCAGCACATCCTGCTCGATCCGGAGCCGGTCGCCGAGGGCGAAGCGCGCGTGGAACAGGGTCGCGTTCTGCTGGCCGAGCACCGCCGCGATGGCCTCGAATCCCTCGATCGCGTCCTTGACGCTGTTCCGGATCCAGCAGGCGCACCCGCCCGCGCGCGCAGTCGAGGCCAGGAGGCGAACGGCGTCGACCACCGAGCCACACCACTCGACGGGGATGGTCCTCGGCGCACCCGCCCTCGGCTCCACCGGCCGCTCCACGACCGTCCCCTGGGAGCCGATGGCGGAGAGCAGCGGATAGGCGCCGCTGGCCGGTAGACGCGCGACCCGGCCGCCGAGCCCCTGCGAGAACGCGCGGGCCAGGATGCGACGCTGCTCGAGCGGAAGCGTCGCGCTGAGCAGGATCGCGCTCCCGCCCAGCGCGGCGTGGATGCGCAGCAGCCCGGCCAGCACGCCCAGCATGTACGCGTCGCAGGCGTGGACCTCGTCCACGACGAGGACGTGCCGGTGGAGCCCGAGGAGCCGGAGCGCCGCGTGCTTGCTCTGGAGCGCGGCGAGGAGCGCCTGGTCGATGGTCCCGACCCCGAGGTCCGCCAGCAGCGCCTTCTTGCGGCCGTCCGCCAGCCACGCGGCCGCCGTCCGGCTGGCGGTGGGCTGCTCGTCGCGCCCGCAGGACGCGTCCCGCGCTCCCCCCGCGATCGCGATCCGGTCGCGCTCGGTGAGCTGGGGACCGCTGTGCGTGAGGAGGTAGGAGGCCGGCCCGTCGAAGAGGACGTCCAGGAGCTGCGCGACGCGCGCGTGCATGGCGTTCGCCGTCGCCATCGTCGGCAGCGCGAAGAACAGCCCGTCCGCGCGGCCCTCGGAGAGGAGGCGGTGCGCCAGCACCAGCGCCGCCTCGGTCTTCCCCGCTCCGGTGAGGTCCTCCAGGACGAAGAGCTGGGGTCCATCCGGGATCGCGATCTCGAGGGCGGCCCGCTGCAGCGGCGTGGGTTCGACGATGCTCGGGAAGAGTTCGGCGATTCCGGTGAAGGGCCTGGAGGCAGTGCCGGCCACGCCGCTCGCCGCGACCGCACGGCGCGCAGCCTCCCGCGCCCGGGGCCAGTACGTCGGCAGCGGCAGCGGCTCGTTCTGGTACGGAAACCACCGCGTGTCGGACCCGAGCCAGTCGCAGAGGATCGCGAACCCCGCGATCCACCACGAGGTCCGCCGGCTGCGAGCGATCAGGTCATCGACGTCGTGGAGTCCGCTCGCGAGCGGGCCCGGCCGGAGCAGGTCCCTGACGGCCACTGCGAAGCCCGCGGCGTCCTCGCGGCTCCGGGAGAGGGGGGATCCCGGGTGCGCCTTGAACACCGTGGACGGCAGCGGGCGCTCCTCCGGCGGCTTCCCGTGGTGGCCCAGCGCCGCGGCCATCCAGCTCTGGAGGACGTCCGCGAGATCGTCTCGGGGCAGGGGCTCGCCGCACACCGTGACCGGAAGGAGCTCCGGCAGGAGGTGCGCTTCGCGGTGATCCGGTGCTCGGCGCGCCCAGCTTCGCCAGAGCAGGTATCCGAGGCTGTCGTGGCGGATGTCGGACCCACGGGGCGCTCGCTCACCCTGGAGCGCCGCCACCACCTCTGGCATCTGGTCCTGAAACGGTTCGGAGAACTTCCCGAGGTCGTGCAGCGCGAGCAGGTACGGAACGCTCGAGCGCAGGCTCTCGGCGGTGAACCCCGACAGCCCCGCGATGCGTCGGAGCCAGCGGGGATCGCGCTCGAGGAGCTCGGACGCGACCGCCGCCACATCGAGCGAGTGGTACGCGAGGCGATGGAAGGGGGCGGCCTGGTCCTCGGCGCGCGCCTTCCCCCAGTAATCGAGGTAGCCGTCGTCGCTCAACGCTCCTCCAGTCGAGGAGCTCGAGCATCACCGCCGGACGGACATGCGCTGCACGCCGACGCTCCCACGTACCCACCTCCCGGTGAGCGTGGAACGTCGAGCAGGGCCACTGTGACCGGGAGTGATCCGTCGCCCGCGCCCGGGTCGACGCGGACCCGAGCACCCCGGCGCCGTCGCCCCTACACCCGGTGCTTCTCGAACGCCGCGCGGATCTCCGGCGGGATGGGCGCCTTCTTCCAGGCGGGGACCTCGATGCAGCAGAGCACGATCGTCGAGCTCGCCGCCGCGTCGGCCTCGTTGGGCCGGAAGACGTCGTAGCGGATCGAGATCGAGTGCGCGCCGATGTGCAGCGTGGTGAGCTGGATCGTCACCGCGTCGCCGTGCTGCAGCGGCTTCTCGAAGTCGGTCTCGATGCGCACCACCGGCAGCGCCACCTTGAGCTGGTCGCCGAGATCCCAGAACGGGATGCCGACCTCGGCGGTGAAGAAGTCCTCCAGCGCGCGGTGGAAGAAGTCGTAGAAGCGGGGGAAGTACACGATCCCGGCGCGATCGACGTCGGGGTGGCGGACCGGCTGGCGGATGCGGAAGGCCATGGCTCCTCGTCCTCTCGGCGATGCGGGCGGTGCGGGCTGCGCGTCAGGCGAGCGGCTTGAACGCGCGGAAGGCGAGCAGCGTCTCGGTGTCGCGGACGCCGGCCACCTTCTGGACCTGGTCGGGGATGAGATCTCCGAAGGCGTCGTACTCGGGGGCGTAGAGCTTCACCAGCAGATCCCAGGTGCCGGTGACGGAGTGGACCTCGGACACGCCCTCGATCTCCATGAGCGCGTTCGCCACCTCCTCGATGCGGCCCAGCTCGCACTTCACCAGCACGAACGCTGCCTTCATGTCGCCTCCGGTCGAGTCCGATCTTCTACCATTTCCCCGGCCGGGCGGTGCCGCGCCGGCGGCATCCCGCGCGGGCGCGGGTCAGGGCCAGCTCGGCGCGTCGCCGTGCCAGTCGGCGGTCACCTCCAGCCACATGGCCAGCCCGGCCCACCTTCCGTAGGGCGCGAACCAGCGGCGCAGCGTGCGATCGGCCGGGGGCCGGCGTTTCCCCCGGAGGCGTGCGAGCTTGGGGCGCGTCCACGAGTCGAGCGCGAGGTGGTCGTGGCGACCGAGCAGGCGCAGCAGGTGCTCGGTCGCGTACGGCCCGAACCCCTTCAGCTCCGAGATCCGGCGGCCGAGCGCGTCGGTGTCGAGCGGCGAGCGCCGCAGCCCCTCGAGCTCGAGCGTCCCGTCCGCCGCGCCGCGGGCCAGGGCCAGCAGGAACGGCGCGCGGTAGCCGGCGCGGATCTCCTCCCGGTAGAAGCGCTCGGTCCGCGCGGCCATGGCCTCGGGGGTGGGGAAGGCGCGCGTGCCGAGCGGCCCGGGCTCGCCCAGCGTCTCGCACAGGCGCGTCACCATCGACCGGGTGAGCGCCCACGAGCAGTTCGTGGTGCAGAGCGTCTTCACCGCGTCCTCGTACACGGTGGGTGACCGGAGCAGCCGGCCTGCGCCGCGCGCGAGCGCCCAGCGGAGGTCGGGCAGGTCCCGGCCCTTCCCGGCCGCGCGGCGGCGCTCGAGCTCCGCCGCGAGCGCCTGGAACGGCCCGAGGTCCTCGTCGAGCGCGAGGCAGGCGCCGAGCAGCGCGCGCGCCTCGCGCGCCTCGGCGGCGCCGAGCCGTCCCTGCGCGAACGCGCGGAACGCGAGGCGGCCGGGCTCCCCCTCGGCCACCTCCGCGTACGCGACGCGTGCGCCGGACAGCCGCAGGGGCCGCCCGAGCACGCGGCGGGCCTCGTCCCAGCGCCACGGCGGCAGGTCGTACCAGCCGTGGCTCCGGACGGTGAGGACGAGGTCAAACGGCTCGGGCACTTGCATCGCTCACCCTGCGGGGGCCCCTGCGGGCCCCCATCGTGGAACCGACCATCGGCGGAGCTTCTACCATCGAAGGCGGAGCAGGCGGCCGTGGCCACCTCGAAGGATGCGGGTGAGGGGCTGCAGGTCCTCGAGGCGAGGAACGCGCGCGGGCGATCCACCGCGCCCACGTCCGCCGACGAGAACCCGGCGGCCGGGCGGCGCCGGTGATAGCCTCTCGCGGCCGATGCGCCTCGCCGCCCGGCCCCGCCCTCGCCCTGCTGCTGCTCTCCACGCCGCCGCCCGCGCCGCCGCGGCCCCGCCCCCCGCCCCCGCGCCTGCGGCCGGACCCGCCTCGGCCGGCGCCGCCGTGGCGGCCGAGGCCGCCGGCGCGAGCGCGTCGGACAACCCGCCGCCCGCCGCCGAGCCGGGGGAGCGCACCGCCGAGACGGCCGCGCACCCGCAGGGCCACGTGGCCGCCGCGGAGGCGCAGCGCCACGGAAACCGCTGGTTCGCGCTGCCGGTGCTGTTCTGGCTGCCGGAGACGCGGCTCGGCTTCGGCGCCACCGGCGGCCTGCACCTCGATCTGCGCGGCGCGCCCCGGCCCTCGAGCGTGTTCGTGGGCGCGGTCTACACGCTGGAGCGGCAAGGGTCGGTGGACGTCGCGGGCGAGATCTACCTGCCGAACGGCATGCTCCTGAGCGGCCGCACGCGCGTGGTCCACTTCCCGGATGTCTTCTACGGGATCGGGCCCCACACCACCGCCGACGACCGCGAGAAGTTCACCCGCCGCGGCGCCGAGGCGGTCGTCACCGCCGAGCTGCCGGTGCTGCCCAACCTCCGCATCGGGCCGCGGGTGGACCTGCGCGCCGAGGAGATCCAGGACCGCGAGCCGGGCGGCCTGCTGGCGCGCGGCACGGTGGCGGGCTGGGACGGGTACACCGCGGCGGCCGCCGGCGCGAGCGCCACCTACGACACGCGCGACAGCACGTTCTGGCCGATGCGCGGGACGGTGCTGCAGGCCTGGTACGTGTACGCGCCGGCGGCGCTGGGGCGGCGGCACGCCACCTTCGGCCGCGGCGTGGCCGAGGCGCGCCACTTCGTGCCGCTCGGCCACCGCCGCGTGCTCGGCCTGCACGCCTACGGCGAGGCCGCGCACGGTGAGCCGCCCTTCACGCTGCTGCCGAAGCTCGGCAGCACCCGGTTCCTGCGCGGGATCCGCGAGGGGCGCTACCGCGACCGCGTGGACTGGGTCACGCAGGCGGAGCTCCGCACGCCGGTGGTGGGCCGCCTGGGCGCGGCCGCGTTCGCGGCGGTGGGCGACGTGGCGCCCTCGCTGCGCGCGCTCACGCTGCAGTCGGTGAAGGCCTCCGGCGGCGCCGGTTTGCGGTGGCGCCTCACCGAGGACGGCGCGAACATCCGGGTGGACGTCGCCGCGAGCCGGCTGGGCGTCGAGCTGTACGTGCTGGTGCTGGAGGCGTTCTAGGAACGGCCCGTCATCCGCTCGTGGTTCGACGGGCTCACCACGAGCGGGGCACCACGGTGCGTACGGGGCGACGAGCCGCTCGCGCCGCCAGACCGCGGCGCCCGTCGCGGTCCGTCGCGATGAGCGGCCGGAATCGAGGGGCCGCTAGACCGCGGCCTCGGTCGCGCCGTGGCACTTCTTGTACTTCTTGCCCGAGCCGCACGGGCAGGGGTCGTTGCGGCCGACCTTCGGGTGCTGGCGCACCACGGTCTCCTGCTTGGGCGCGGGCTTCGCGTCGCCGTCGCCGGCGGACTCGGCGTGGCTGGCGGTGATCCGCTGGAGCGCCTTGCGCTGCATGGCCAGGCGCTTCGCCTCGAGCTCCTCGGCGGTCTCCTGGCGGACGAGCTGCAGGCGGAGGAGGTTGCCGATGACCGCGCTCTTCACGCGCCAGGTCATCTGCACGAACATCTCGTAGCCCTCCTTCTTGTACTCCTGCTTCGGATCCTTCTGCCCGTAGCCGCGCAGGCCGATGCCCTGGCGCAGGTGGTCCATCGAGAGCAGGTGGTCCTTCCACTGCTGGTCGATGGCCTGGAGGTACAGGTACTGCTCCCAGCGGCGCAGCACCGGGATTCCCTCGGGGTCCTTCCCGAGCTCCTCCTCCTTGGCCCGGTACAGCTTCTCCACCACGTTGAAGACCTGCTCCTCGAGCGCGCGGCGCGCCTCCTGGGCGCGGCCGACCGGCGGCGTGAACTTCATCTCCACGCCGAACTGCTCGCGGATGTTGGCCGAGAGGCCCTCGAGGTCCCAGTCGGCGACGCGGCTCGGGCAGCTCGCGCCCACCATCTCGACCACCAGGTCCTCGACGAGGTCGAGCATGTGCTCGCCCGCGTCGGCCCAGGTGAACACCTGCTCGTGCCGGGTCTTCTTCTTGGTCTTGGGGTCCTCCTCGTACTCGACCACCGGCACGCCCGCGCCGAAGCCCAGCACCATGCGCCGCAGCCGGTAGATCGACCGGCGCTGCTGGTTCATGACGTCGTCGTACTCGAGCAGGTTCTTCCGGATGTCGAAGTTGTGCGCCTCGACCTTCTTCTGCGCGCCCTCGATGGCCTTGGTGAGCCAGGGGTGCTCGATCTGCTCGCCGTCCTTCATGCCCATGCGGCCCATGAGCCCCTGGATCCGGTCGGACCCGAAGATGCGCATGAGCTCGTCCTCGAGGGACAGGTAGAAGATCGACGAGCCGGGGTCGCCCTGGCGGCCGGCGCGGCCGCGGAGCTGGTTGTCGATGCGGCGGGACTCGTGGCGCTCGGTGCCGACGATGTGCAGGCCGCCGAGCTTCACGACCTCCTCGTGCTCGGTGCTGGTCTGCGCCTTGAGCTTCTCCAGCGCCTGCTCGAGGCGCCGGGCCCAGTCGGCCTTGCGCTCGAGGAACGCCTGCTCCTCCTCGCCCTCCATGGGCGCGTCCGGCTCCGGGCCCACCTCGTGCTTCGCCATCATCTCGGCGTTGCCGCCCAGGATGATGTCGGTGCCGCGGCCGGCCATGTTGGTGGAGATGGTCACCGCGCCCTTGCGGCCGGCCTGCGCGACGATCTCGGCCTCGCGCTGGTGGTGCTTGGCGTTCAGGACGGAGTGCGGCACGCCGCGCCGCTTCAGCAGGGCCGAGACCACCTCGCTCTTCGCCACCGAGACGGTGCCGACCAGCACCGGCTGCCCGGTGCCGTGGCGCTGCTCGATCTCGGTGCAGAGCGCGTCGAACTTCTCGCCCTCGGTCTTGTAGACGACGTCCTCGGAGTCCTTGCGGACGTTCTTCTTGTTCGTCGGGATGACGACGACGTCGATGTTGTAGGTCTTGGCGAACTCCTCCGCCTCGGTGTCCGCGGTGCCGGTCATGCCCGCGAGCTTCGAGTACATGCGGAAGTAGTTCTGGAAGGAGATGGTGGCGAGGGTCTGGTTCTCCGCCTCGATCTTCACGCCCTCCTTCGCCTCGACGGCCTGGTGCAGGCCGTCCGACCAGCGCCGGCCCGGCATGAGGCGGCCGGTGAACTCGTCGACGATGAGGACCTCGCCCTCCTTCACCACGTAGTCCACCTCGTTCCGGTAGAGGTGGTGGGCGCGGAGCGCCTGCTCGACGTGGTGGAGGGTCTCGATCTCCTCGGGCGCGTAGAGGTTCTGGACGGAGAGCTTCTTCTCCATCTTCTCCACGCCCGCGTCGGTCATCACGATGGTGCGGCTCTTCTCGTCCACCGTGAAGTCCTGGTCGCGGATCATCGAGGGGATGACCGCGTTCACCCGCGCGTACAGCTCGGAGGACTCGTCCGACGGGCCGGAGATGATGAGCGGGGTGCGCGCCTCGTCGATGAGGATCGAGTCCACCTCGTCCACGATGGCGAAGTTCAGCTCGCCCTGGACGTAGTCCTGGAGCCGGAACTTCATGTTGTCGCGCAGGTAGTCGAAGCCGAACTCGTTGTTCTGGCCGTAGGTGATGTCCGAGCCGTAGGCCTGCTGGCGCTCGCGGTCGGTGAGGCCGTGCACGATGACGCCGGTGCTGAGCCCGCAGAAGCGGTACAGCCGGCCCATCCACTCGGCGTCGCGCCGGGCCAGGTAGTCGTTCACGGTGACCACGTGCACGCCGCGCCCGGAGAGCGCGTTCAGCACGCAGGGCAGGGTCGCGACCAGCGTCTTGCCCTCGCCGGTCTTCATCTCCGCGATCTTCCCGGAGTGGAGCACCGCGCCGCCGATGAGCTGCACGTCGAAGTGGCGCATGCCGAGCGCGCGGACGCCCGCCTCGCGCACCAGCGCGAACGCCTCCGGCATGAGGTCGTCGAGCGTGCGCCCCTTCTCGCGGACCTGCTGCTTCCACTCGGCCACCAGCCGCGGGAAGTCCTCGTCCCGGAGCGCCTTCATGCGCGGCTCGAGCTCGGCGACCCGCGCCACGAGCGGCCGGAGGCGCTTCAGCTCGCGCTCGTTCTTGGTGCCGAGGACCTTCTTCAGGACGTAGTTGAACATGATCTGCTCGAATCTCCGGTTGGCCCGGTCCCCGCGTGCGGGGGCGCGCACCTGTCCCCCTGACGAAACAGGCGCCCGCTCCGACGCGTTCCGTCGAGCGGGCGCCTCTTCCCTGGCGCGAGGTCACGCCGGACCCGGGCTCCAGGGGCCGCCGAGGCTACCTGCTTAGGTAACGCCGCGCCAGACGAAATCAAATGGGAGGCCCCACGCATGGTTGGCCGCCGTTTTGACAGCCGGAGGGGGCCCTCTACAGTGGCAGCGTGGCCCGCCTCGCCCCGCTCGCGCTCGCGGCCCTCGCGCTCGCCGCCTGCGCCGGCCCGGGCCGGGTCGGCCGGCCGGACCTGACGCCCGGCGGCGACGGCGCACTCGGCGAGCGCCTGGCCGCGCGGGCCGCGTCGCTCGCCGGCGAGCGCGGCGCGTTCCGGGCCGGCGGCGAGCGCTTCAACCCCGACTGCTCCGGCTTCGTCCAGGCCGTCTACCAGGCCGAGGGGATCCCGCTGCGCCGGCTCATGGCGCTCGCGTCGCCGCGCGAGACCTCCGGGGCCGCGGCCGCGTACCAGGCGGTCCGCGCGTACGGGACCGCGTTCGGCGGCGGCGGGCAGTGGCCGGTGCCGGGCGACCTGGTCTTCTTCCACGACACCTACGATCGCGACCGCGACGGCCGCGCCGACGACCCGTTCACGCACGTGGGCGTGGTGGAGCGCGTGCGCGACGGCACGGTGGTGTTCCTCCACCGCGGCGGGCGCGCGGTGGTGCGGGCCGCGCTCACGCCGGCCCGGCCGGACGTCGCGCTCGCGCCCGACGGCACGCGCCTCAACAGCCCGATCCGCGACAAGCGCCCGCCCCTGCGCGGCGGCGCGACGCTGACCGGGCAGCTCTTCGCCGGCTACGGGCGCATCGACCCGGCGCGCGTGCCGCGGGAGGTCGCGCAGGGCGCGGCGCGCTGATCCGGCGGCGCCGGACCGCTCGTGGTTCGACGGGCTCACCACGAGCGGAGCTCGCTCATCCACGGGCGTCCGCCCGCTCATGGTTCGACGGGCTCACCATGAGCGGACACCGGAGGCTCGCCATGAGCGGACTTCAGGGGCTCACCACGAGCGGACCAGAGGCTCGCCATGAGCGGACTTCAGGGGCTCACCACCAGCGGACGTCAGGCCGGGATCACTCGAGGATGAACTTCCTCGGGTTCTCCGGGATGCCGTTCACGCGCACCTCGTAGTGCAGGTGCGGGCCGGTGGAGCGGCCGGTGTTGCCGACGGCGGCCACCTTGTCGCCGCGCTTCACGCGGTCGCCCAGGCGGACGAAGATCTCGGAGAGGTGGGCGTAGCGGGTCTTCACGCCGTAGCCGTGGTCGAGGACCAGCACCTTGCCGTACGCGCCCTCGGTGCCGGAGAACACCACCGTCCCGTCCGACGGCGTGTAGATGGGCTGGCCGTGCGGGGTGGCGATGTCGAGGCCCTGGTGCATCTTCCGCTCGGCCGTGTACGGGTCGATGCGGGTGCCGAAGTCGGAGGTCACCCAGCCGCGCGCGGGCCAGATCGACGGCGTGGAGGCGAGCAGCGAGCGCTGGTCGTCGAAGTACTCCTGCAGCTCGCGCAGGCTCTGCTCCTGGCGCGAGGCCTCGGTCTCGAGCGACCCGAGCTTCCCGGGCAGCGCGGCGATGCTCGCCTCGGCGGCGGGGGCGGGGCCCGGGATCGAGGGCTCGCCCTCGGTGTTGCCCACCGGGCCGATGGCGAGGTTCCGCTCGGGATCCTGGAGCTGCGTCACCGCGGTGCGGAGCTTCGCGTCGAACCGCTCGACGCGGTCGAGGGTGGCCGAGATGTGGGCGACCTTCTCCTGGACCAGGAGGATCTGCGACCGGAGCTGGGCGTTCTCCTCCTTGAGGACGGCGTTCTCGGAGGACGACCCGATCAGGGACAGGTAGTGCCCGAGGACGAGGAGCCCGACCAGCACCACGGCGCCGCCGCCGTAGGCCGCCTTCTTCAGCCACTTCTGGGGGACTCGGAACTTGCGGATCGCCTGCGAGTGGTCGGAGACCACGATGACCGTGAACACCTGGGTCTTGGGCGGTGCCGCCATCCGATCCACGCTCCGTTGGTCCCCGGCCATGCGCCCGAGAAGCTAGCGACGCGGCGCACCGGGATGAACGCCAGTCCCGGAGGTACGGGACCCGAGGGCAGAGCGGTAACAGAGCCCGAAGTTGCCTGTCAAGAAAGGGTTTTGCCCACCTTACCCCAGCCCCGGCCCGTACTCCGCGAGCGGGCGGGCAGGCGTCAGCCGGCCATGACCGGCGCGCGGCCGGCCCGGATCACGATCACGGTGATGTTGTCGTCGCCGCCCCGATCGTTCGCGAGCGCCACCAGGCGCCCCGGCGACTCGTCGACGGGGCATTCGTCCACGATCTGGAGGATCTCGTCGTCGTCCACCAGGTTGGACAGACCGTCGCAGCAGATCACCAGCGCGTCGCCGTCCTCGAGCTCGACGCCCATCAGATCGACCTGGACCTGCGCCTCGAACCCCACCGAACGGGTGATGATGTTCTTGAACCGGCTGTGCTTCGCCTCGTCGGCGCTGATGGTCCCGGCCTTGAGCTGCTCGTTGACGAGCGAGTGGTCCTCGGAGACCTGGTAGATGCGCCCCTCGCGCAGCAGGTAGCAGCGGCTGTCGCCCACGTGCGCGACGAACGCCACCCGGCCGTCGATGAGCGCCGCGGTGACGGTGGTCCCCATCCCGGCGAGCCCGGGATCGTCCTGCGCCGTCTGGAAGATCCGCGCGCAGGCCGCCTCGACCGCGTCTCGCAGCAGGTCGGGGAGCCGGCTGTCCTCGACCCCGTTCGCCCCCTCGAAGACCTCCGGCGAGCCGTCGCGCGCGACGCGGACGGACTCCTGGATGGTCTCGACCGCGAGCCGCGAGGCCGTGCCGCCGCCGGCGTGGCCGCCCATGCCGTCGGCGACCACGTAGAGCCCCAGCGCAGGATCGACCAGGAACGCGTCCTCGTTGTGATCGCGCCGCTGGCCGACGTCCGTGACGCCGTGGGCAGCGATCATCAGGACAGGCGTGGCCGCCACGCGCGGAGCGTACCTTTCCGCAGACTGGGGGGTCAACGCGGATGCCATCGTCTCGCCGAACGCCGCCGCCTGCGTTCGTGACCCCTGGACGGCCCGCTGCGACCACGCGGCGTCCCAGGATTCCCCGGTCGGCCACCGCGGCGGCTCAGCCGGCCCGCACCACCCGGCGCGCCGCGGCCCGGGCGGGCACGGCGCGCCGCCCGCGCTCGGACGCCGCCGGGGGCGCAACGGGCTGGCGAGCGGCCGCCATGAGGGCGGCCGCGTGCTCGAGGGCCGAGGCCGTCACGGTCACGCCGGCCATCATGCGGGCGACCTCCTGCCGGCGCGCCGCGTCCTCCCCGAGCAGCTCGACGCCGGTGTGCGTCCGCCCGCCCGCCACGCGCTTCTCGACGCGGTGGTGCCGGTCGGCGAACGCGGCCACCTGCGGCAGGTGCGTGATGCAGATGACCTGCCGGCCCTTCGAGACGTCGGAGAGCACGCGGCCCATGGCCTCGGCCACGGCGCCGCCGATGCCGGCGTCCACCTCGTCGAACACGTAGGTGGCCACCGGGTCCCGGCGCGAGATGGTCCGCTTCACCGCGAGGAGCAGGCGGGAGAGCTCGCCGCCGGAGGCGATCCGGCCGAGCCCGCGCGGCGGCTCGCCGGGGTTCGGGGCGATGAGGATCTCGGCGCGCTCCGCTCCGGCCGGGCCGAGCAGCTTGCCGCCGACCTCGACGCCCGCCTCGGGCGGCAGCAGCGCCACCTCGAGCCGGCAGCGCCCCATGGCGAGCCCGGCGAGCTCGCGCCGCACCGCCTCCGCGAACGCCTGGGCCGCCTCGGCCCGCGCGCGGGAGAGCGCCGCGGCGAGGCGCGCCGCCTCCCGGCCGCGCTGCTCGATCTCCGCCTGCACCACCGCGACCCGCTCGCCGCCGCCCTGCAGCCGCGCCAGCTCCCCGCGCATCTGGTCGCGGCGCGCGATGGCGCCCTCCAGCGTGCCGCCGTGCTTGCGCGCGAGCGCGCGCAGCAGCTCGTGCCGGTCCTCCACCGCCGCCAGCCGCTCCGGGTCGCCGCCCACCGCCTCGGCGTAGCGCCCCAGCTCGCGCCCGGCCTCCTCCAGCTCCACCGCGGCCGAGCGCAGCAGCCCGAGCGGCGCCTCCAGGCGGCGGTCGAGCAGCGACGCCTCGGCGAGCGCGCGCGCCGCCTGCCCCACCCGCTCCGAGGCGCTCCCCTCCTCGCCGTACGCCAGCGCCTCGGCGGCCCGCGCCGCCTCGCGCAGCTTCTCGGCCGAGGCGAGCACGCGCCGCTCGTCCTCCAGCGCCTCCAGCTCGCCGGGCCTGGGATCGGCCGACTCCAGCTCGCGGAGCTGGAACGCGAGGTAGTCCGCCCGCCGCGCCCGCTCGCCCTCGTCCGCGGCGAGCGCTTCCCGCTCGCGGACGAGGGCGGCGAGCGCCGCGTGCGCGGCGCGGTACCGGAGGAGGGTCGGTTCCGCGCCGTCTTCGGAGATCGCGTCCAGGCCGGCGAACGCGTCGAGCAGCTCGAGGTGCACCGAGGGATCGAGCAGCGACACGTGCTCGTGCTGGCCGGAGATGTCCACCACGCCCCGCAGCGCCGTCTCCAGCATCGAGACGGTGCACAGGGCGCCGTTCACGAAGGCGCGCCCGCGGCCGCCGCGCGCGGCCACGCGCCGCACCAGCAGCTCGCAGCTCGCCGCGCCCGGCTCGGGCCGGACCGGCAGCCCGGCCGCGTCGAGGCGGCCGAACACCGGGTGCGCGGCGGGGAGCTCGAAGAGCGCCTCGACCACCGCCTCGTCCGCGCCCTCGCGCAGCACGTCCGCGGTCATGCGGCCGCCCAGCACGAGGTGGAGCGCGTTCACCAGGATCGACTTGCCGGCCCCGGTCTCGCCGGTGAGGACGTTCAGCCCGGGGCCGAACCGGACCTCCACCGCGTCGACGACGGCGAGGCCGGAGATGCGCAGCGTCGTGAGCATGCGGCCATGATCCACGGCCCCCTGACACTGCGCAAATTTTCAGTGGTCGGCCCGTTCAGGTCGCCGCCGGCGCGATCAGCGCTCGCCCCACCGCAGCTTCGCCCGCAGGATCCCGAAGAAGTCGAGCGACTTGTTCCGCACCAGCAGCACGCGGTTGTAGGACTGCTTCACCTGCACCCGGTCGCCGCGCTCGAGCTTCAGCCCGCTCTGCCCGTCCAGCGTCAGGTACACCTCGCTGTCGTTCACGAGCAGGATCTCGATCTTCTCGTCGTCCGGCACCACCAGCGGCCGCTGCGTGAGCATGTGCGGGCAGATCGGCGCGATGATCACGCCGCGCATGGTGGGGTACATGATGGGCCCGTTCGCCGCGAGCGCGTAGGCGGTCGAGCCGGTGGGCGTCGCGACGATGATGCCGTCCGCCTTGTAGGTCGTGACGTACTCGCCGGAGCAGCGGGTGTCGAGCTCGACCATGCGGGACAGCGCGCCCTTCGCGATCACCACGTCGTTCAGCACCTCGGCGTCGAGCGCGCGCTCGGAGCTGCCGCCGCGGTGCAGGTGCACGCGCAGCTTCATGCGCTCGGACAGCGTGGCGCGCCCGGCCAGCACGTCCTCCAGCGCCGCGTACATGCCGCTCTGCGGGACCTCCGTCATGAAGCCGAGGCTCCCCATGTTCACGCCGAGGATGGGCACCGGGCGGCCGTCGAGCAGGCCGGCGGCGTGGATGAGCGTGCCGTCGCCGCCGAGCACCACCACCAGGTCGGCGGAGCGCGCCACCTCCTGCTCGTCGCGGAGCACCTCGACGCCCTTCCCCTCGAGGAACTGCCCCACGTACACCGCGGTCTCCGACGCCTCGGCGCTCGAGACCTTGTGCACGATCCCCACGCGCTTCGGCACGGGACACGGATGGCCGTCCATGAACGGCATTATATAAGCGGTTTCATGGACCTCTTCGATCGCGCCGTGGCGGACGACCCGAGCGGCAAGCCGCTCGCCGAGCGGATGCGCCCCCGCCGCCTGGAGGATTTCGCCGGCCAGGAGCACGTCCTGGGCCCCGGCACCGCGCTGCGTCGCTCCATCGAGGCGGACCAGGTGCCCTCGCTCATCCTGTGGGGCCCGCCCGGCACCGGGAAGACCACGCTGGCGCGGATCGTGGCGCAGCGGACCGGCGCGGAGTTCGTGCCGTTCAGCGCGGTGCTGGGCGGGGTGAAGGAGATCCGCGAGATCGTGGCCGCGGCGCGCGACCGGCGCCGCATGCACCGCAAGCGCACCATCCTGTTCGTGGACGAGATCCACCGCTTCACCCGCGCGCAGCAGGACGCGTTCCTGCCGCACGTGGAGGACGGGACCATCACGCTCATCGGCGCCACCACCGAGAACCCGTCGTTCGAGGTGAACGCCGCGCTCCTCTCGCGCTGCCGCGTGGCGACGCTGCGGGCGCTCACCGAGGACGAGGTGGCGGCGCTGCTCGACCGCGCCGCGGCGGCGCCGGAGGGGCTGGCGGGCGCGGTCGCGCTCACGCCCGAGGCGCGCGACACCATCGCCCGCCTCAGCTACGGCGACGCGCGCAAGGCGCTGAACGCGCTGGAGGTGTCGGCCGCGGCGGTGCGGCTCGCCGGCCGGCCGGCGGTGGAGAAGGCCGACGCGGAGGAGGCGCTGCAGGCGCGCACCGTCAACTACGACAAGCAGGGCGAGGAGCACTACAACGTCGTCTCCGCGTTCATCAAGTCGCTGCGCGGCTCGGATCCGGACGCCGCGGTCTACTACATGGTGCGGATGCTGGAGGCGGGCGAGGACCCGCGCTTCGTGCTCCGGCGCATGGTGATCTTCGCGTCCGAGGACGTGGGCAACGCGGACCCGCAGGCGCTGCAGGTGGCGGTGGCGGCGCTGCAGGCGGTGGAGCTGGTGGGGCTGCCGGAGGGCGTGCTCCCGATGAGCCAGGCCGCCATCTACCTCGCGCTCGCGCCCAAGTCGAACAGCGCCATCGCCGCCTACGGGAACGCGCGGCGGCTGGTGCGCGAGCGCGGGCCGCTGCCGGTGCCGCTCAAGCTCCGCAACGCGCCCACCAAGCTCATGGAGGGGCTCGGCTACGGCGGCGGGTACCGCTACCCGCACAACTTCGAGGGGCACTACGTGGCCGAGGAGTACCTGCCCGACGCGCTCCGCGGGGAGCAGGTGGTGCAGCTCTCCGAGAGCGGCCTGGAGAAGGTGCTGGCCGAGCGCCTGCGGGCCCTGCGGGAGAAGGCCGGGAAGTAGGGCGGCGCGGGCCCTCCTCGGCTAGGCTGCCCCGATGCTCCTCTACCTGCACGGCTTCGCCTCCGGCCCGTCCTCCACCAAGGCGACCACGCTCGCCGCCCGCTTCGCCGGGATCGGCGTCCCGGTGGACGTGCCGGACCTCACGCCGGGCGAGGGCGGCTTCGAGCGTTCCTCGCCGTCGTCGATGCTGGCGGTGGCGGAGCGGCTGCTCGCGGAGGCGCCGCCGCCGCACGCGGTCATCGGCAGCTCGCTGGGCGGCTACCTCGCGGCGGTGGCGGCCTCGCGCGATCCGTCCATCGAGCGGCTCGTGCTGATGGCCCCGGCGTTCCGGCTGTTCGAGCGCTGGTCGCGCCGGCTCGGGCCGGCCGAGCTCGAGGGCTGGCGCGCGCGGGGGCTGGAGGTGGACCACTTCGCCTCCGGCCGGAAGCGGCGCCTCGGCTGGCAGTTCTTCGAGGACGCGCAGGGCTGGCCCGCGTTCCCCGAGGTGCGGGTGCCCACGCTCTGCATCGCCGGCCGCCGCGACGAGACCATCCCGCTCGAGGACGTGGCCGCGTTCGTCGCGCGCACCCCGGGCGCGCGGCTCGTCGAGGTGGACGACGGGCACGAGCTGACCGGCTCGCTCGACCTCATCTTCGAGGAGGCGCGGGCGTTCCTGCGGCCGGTGACCGGGCGGTAGCGGCCGGCGGCGTCGTCAGCAGGGAGGGGCCCCAGCCGCAAGGCTGGGGAGGGATGCAATCCCTCCCCGCGGGGACCGCTCGCGCGCCCGCGAAGGCGGG
>NZ_BAZG01000055.1 GCF_000964525.1 Anaeromyxobacter sp. PSR-1 | reverse complement strand
GCCCGGTCCGCCTGCAGCTCCTGGGCGCGCGCCAGGTGCAGCGTGGCGCGCAGGTACGCGGCGCAGAGCCGGCGGAACGGCGCCCCGATCGCGCCGCCGCGGCCGGGCGCCGACGCGCGCGCCAGCACCGCGCGCGCCCGGTGCAGCAGGCCCCCGGCGCGCCCGCCCGCGCGCCGGTGCCCCAGCTCGTGGGCCAGCGCCGCCTCCAGCTCCGACACGCCGAGGAGCGCGATCAGCCCGACGCCGATCCCGAGCACCGGGTGCGCGCCGAGGCCGAGGACGCCGCCCTCCTCGACGGCCGTCACCTCCACGCCCGCCACCAGGCACACGCGGCGCGGCGCGGGCGCGCCCACGCGGCCGGCGACGAGCTTCACGAGCGCGATCAGCGCGGGCTGCTCGGCGGCGCGCACGTCGATGCCGGTGAGGCGCACCGGCGGGACGCGGAGCAGCAGGAGCCAGCGGACGACGAGCGCGGCCGCCGCCGCGGCGAGCGCGCCGAACGCCCAGTGCCCCGTGGGGACCGCGAGGACGGCCCCCGCGGAGAGCCCGCCCGCGAGCAGCAGCGCGACGGCGAGCCCCGCGGCGAGCAGGCCGAGCGCCAGGACGGCGCGGGCGGTGACGAGCGGGGCGCGGGCGGGCAAGCGGGCGAGACCTCCCCAGCGACGGATCGTAACACGCGGCCCGGCGCTCACCCCATGATCTGGAGCACCCGCGCGCCGCGCACCGCCGCGTCCTCGATCTCGACCGTGGTGGGCACCTGGAATTCCGCCACGACCGTGAACCCCTCCCGTGGCGCGTAGGTGCGCCCCGCGTCGCCGGCGAGCACCGTCACGCCCCGCCCGGCGAGCGCACGGAACCAGGCGAGCGCGCGCGCCGCGAGCGGCCCCTCGTAGAACACGTCGCCGGCGAGCAAGACCTCCACGCCCGGCAGCGGCGCGCCGATGGGGTCGCCGGCCCGGAACGGGAGCGCGAGCCCGTTCAGCGCCGCGTTGGCGCGGACGGCCGCCTCGCAGAACGGGTCCACGTCCCAGGCCTCCACCTCGGCCGCCCCGGCGCGCACGGCGGCCAGGCCCACCAGGCCGCTCCCGGTCGCGAAGTCCACCACCCGGCGCCCGCGCACGCGCTCCGGCCGGTCGAGCAGGTGCCGCGCCAGGGCCTGGCCACCCGCCCACGGGAACGCCCAGAACGGCGAGTCGTCCCACCCGGCCAGCTCGCCGGCGGTGGCGTGCCAGAGCGGGGTCAGCTCGGTGGCCTGGTGCAGGACGAGCTCCGGGACGAGCGGGACCGGCGCGGGCGCGGTCCGCGCGCGCACGAAGGCGATCAGCTCGTCGAGGGGGCGTGCCGGGGCGGGCATGACCCGGCACCGTCGGCCCGGCGCGCCCCCGGGTCAAGCCCTCCGTGGCCGCGGGGCGCTTGCGCCGGGCGCGCGGGTGGCGGGACAATCCGCGAAAGGGGGAAGTCCATGGCCAGCGTGCAAGGGCAGCCCGAGCGCCGGCGGTTCTCGCGCATCGCGTTCCACCGGCCGGGCGAGCTGCGCGCCGGGACCGCCCGGGCCGGCTGCGGCGTCCAGGACGTCTCGCTGAAGGGCGCGCGGGTGGAGGTCCCGGCCGCGTTCCCCGGCGCCGCCGGCGAGCCCTGCGCGCTCGTCATCCAGCTCGACCAGGGCGACACGCTCATCCGCATGGACGGCGTCATCGCGCACCGCGACGGGGAGAAGGTCGGGGTCCGCTGCACCGGGATCGACCTCGACAGCATCGCCCACCTCCGGCGGCTGGTGGAGGTGAACCTCGGCGACGAGGCCCTGCTCCACCGCGAGCTGGCGGCGCTGGTGGGCGCCGAGGACTGATCGTCAGGGCTTCGCGGGCGGCGCCGCGGGCGCGGGCGCAGGCGCGCGGGCCGGTGCGGGCGCCGCCGGCTTCGCGGGAGGCTTCGCCTTCATGTGGGCGCGGAACTCGGCGCATGGGTCGGGCCGCTTCTCACCCGGCGTGAATACCACCCAGTCGAACGGGAGCCGCCCCGCGTAGTCGGCGGCGTAGGCGGCGGGGTCGTCGCGGCCGGGCACCACCTCCCGGAACAGCACGCTCGCCACCGTCGCGCCGGGGTCGAGGTACGACGGCACGCCGCGGTCGGTCCGCGCGTGGCCCGAGCCGGTGATGAGCACCGCGCCGGCCGCCCCGGTCCGCGCCAGCGACTCGGCCATCTGCGCGTCGCGCGCGCGCTGGCCGGTCACCAGGGGGTCGAGCATCGACTCGGGCAGCGCGCCGCAGTGCGACTCCGCCATCTCCTGGCGCATCTCGCGGGCCACCGCCTCGGGGAGCGGCCCCTGCCGCTCGATGCGCGCGCGCACCGGCGCCGGGAGGGCCTGGACGCCGCCCCGGGCCGCGGCCTGGATCTGCGCGCGCGGCAGGTTCGCGCCCTCGATGCGCAGGCCGGCGTCCAGCGCGGCGGCGAACACCGGCCGGTAGGTCTCGAACGGCGGCCAGCCGCTCTGGTCCCAGCGCGCCGCGCGCGACACGTCCTCCGGCGTGGGCCGCGGGCCCGCCAGCGCCGCGTCGAGCGCGGGCTGCTGCTCGGTGGCGAGCATCTCGAACGCGACGGCGGGGCGCTTGCCGGCGGCGGCCAGGGCGCGGAGCAGGCGCGCCTGCAGCACGTGGTGATCGGGGTTGTCGTGCGTCTCGCCGAGCAGCACGAAGCGCGCGCCGGAGAGCCCGGCCTCGAGCGCCGCCTCGTCGGCGAACCGCCCGGCGCGGACGTCCCAGATGCGCCCGACCAGCGGGTGGTCGCGATCGACGGTGCTGAGCCAGGCGCGCCCCGGCGCGAGCGGCTGGGCGACGAGGGTGGACGCGGACGGCCGCGGGTGGCAGGCGGCGGCGAGCAGGGCGGCGGCGAGGAGGAGGACGCGGTGCATGCCTTGTGAGCATAAGCCACCTCGCACGGCTATCCAGCCCCGCGGCCGGAGCCGCGCTGCCCCGCCCCGCGCGGCCGGACGCCGCGGTCGCGGCGCCCCGGCCGGTGCGGCGGGCCTCGCTACTTCTTCCTGGGCGGCGGCGGGTTCGCCTTGAGCTGCGTCAGCGCCTGCTGCGCCTGCTGCGCCTGCGGGCTCGCCGGCGCGGCCGCGATCACCTGGTTCCAGGCCTTGGTGGCCTTGTCCGCGTCCTGGAGGTCGTGCAGGTAGACCACGCCGAGGTTGAACAGGCTCTGCACGTGCTTCGGATCGAGCTCGTTCGCCTTCTTGAAGTTGGCGATGGCCTTGTCGAAGTTGCCGAGGTCCCGGTACATCACGCCCTGGTCGGTGAGGACGTCGGGGTTGTTGGGCTCGAGCTCGAGCGCGCGCCCGTAGGCCTCGACCGCCTTCTGCGCCTGGCGCGAGTCGAAGTAGTCGTTGCCGAGCTGGATCCAGGCGCGGACGTTCCGGGGATCCTTCGCGACGATCTGCTCGGCGGCGGTGATCCGGGCCTGCAGGTCCATGCTGGCGCCGGGCGAGGGCATCGGCGCGGGCAGCCCGCCCATGCCGCCGGGCGGCATCGCCGGCGCGCCGGCGGGCGCGGCGACCACGGGGACGGACGTCACCTGATCCCGCCTCGAGGCCAGCTGGCCGATCAGGAACCCGACCACGAGCCCCACGACGAGGGCGATGACGGTGTTGCGGTTCACGCGGACCTCCTTGGAAAGGGCGCTGATGTAAGCATCACTCACCCCCTCCGCGCCAGCAGAAGATCACCCGTCCGTGACGGGGCGCCGGCCGGAGAAGACGGCGAAGTGGTGCCACTTGTACGCGCAGTCCACCTCCGCGAGGCCGAGCGCCCGGAGCCAGCCGAGCTGGAGCCCGAGCGGCGCGAGCACGTCCACCCGCGTCCGCTCCAGCGCCGCCTCGAGGTCCGCCTCGGCCAGGCCGCTCGCGCGGATGGCGCGGATCCAGAGCGCCCGGTCGCGCGCGGCCACCGCCGGGTCCTCGGCGAGCACGTTGTCGGCGTTCACCAGGATGCCGCCCGGGGCGAGCGCCTCGGCGGCGCGCGCGTAGAGCGCGCGCTTGTCGCCGTCGGAGAGGTGGTGGACGGACAGCGCCGACACGATCGCGTCCCAGGGGCCGCCGAGCGGATCGCGCAGGTAGTCGCCGGTGCGGAACGTCACCCGGGCAGGCCGGCCGGCGAAGCGCGCGCGGGCGCGGTCCAGCATCTCGGCCGAGAAGTCGAGCAGTGTCACCTCGGCGGCCGGGAAGCGCGCGAGCACCTGCTCCGCCAGCAGCCCGGTCCCGGCGCCCACGTCGAGGACCCGCACCGGCCTGCCCTCCTCGAACGGCAGCAGGTCCACCGCCGCGCCGTAGAAGCCGTCGAAGCACGGGATGAGCTGCCGGCGGAGCGCGTCGTAGCGCGCCGCCGCCCCGTCGAACACCTGCTTCACGTCCATCGGTCGCCTCCGGGCGCGCATCATACGGCGCGGCGCCCGTGCGCGGACACGGGCGCGCACGCGCTCGGCGCACCCGCGGAAGTCCTGGCCCGCGGCCGGCGGACCGAGCGTAGACTCGGGCCGTGGCCCCGCGTCACCACGTCCTGCTCGTCCCGGGGTTCTTCGGGTTCGCCAACCTGGGCGACTTCACCTACTTCGGCCACGTCCGCGACCTGCTCGCCGAGATCGGCCCGGCGCACGGCCTGGACGGCGAGATCCGCGTCGTCCGCACCGCGCCCACCGCGACGCTCCGCAAGCGCGCCGCCCTGCTGGCCGAGGACGTCGCCCGCGTCCTGGACGGGCCCGGCGGCGAGGTGAGCGTGGTGGGCCACTCCAGCGGCGGGCTGGACGTGCGCCTGCTGCTCAGCCCGGAGGTGTCGCTCCCCACCGACGCCGACGTGGAGCGGTGCGCGCGCGCGGTGCGGTCGGTGGTGACGGTGTCCGCGCCGCACTACGGCACGCCGGTCGCGCACTTCTTCAACAACCTGCTCGGCCAGCAGGTCCTCAAGATCCTCTCCCTCGCCACCATGTACACGCTCCGCGCCGGGCGGCTGCCCGCGGGCGCCGCGCTCCGGCTGGCGACGTTCCTGCGGCGGCCGGCGGCGCCGCCGAGCGGCGTGGTGGAGCAGCTCTTCTCGGAGCTGCTGGCGGACTTCTCCGGCGAGCGCCGGCGCGAGATCGAGGACTTCTTCTCGAGCCTCGGCGACGACCAGGACCTGGTCACGCAGATCGGCCCGGCCGCGATGGACGTGTTCAACGCCACCACCGAGGACCGCCCCGGCGTGCGCTACGGGTGCGTCATCTCCCGCGCCCGGCCGCCCGGCCTCCGCTCGGTGCTGGCGGCGGGGCTGGGACCGTACGCGCAGGCCACCCACGCCATGTACGTCGGGCTCTACCGCATCGCCTCGGGCACGCCGCTCGACCGCGAGCCGCCGCTCTCGATCGTGCAGGCGCGGCCGCTCCGGCTCGCCTACGGGCGCATCCCGGACGCGCGCGCCAACGACGGCATGGTCCCCACCCGCAGCCAGGTCTGGGGCGACGTCATCCGCGCGGTCTGGGCCGACCACCTCGACGTCATCGGCCACTTCTCGCAGCCGCGCCACGTGCCGCCGCACTTCGACTGGCTGGCCTCCGGGACCGGCTTCACCCGCGGGCAGTTCGAGGAGACCTGGCGCGCGGTGGCCGCGTACCTGGGCGGCGGCTCGCGGCGGGTGCGCGCCGGCGGCCGCTGACCGCGGGCGCCGGTCAGCCGACCAGGAACACGGTGCAGGAGCGCGCGCCGTGCGCGCCGATCACCAGCGCCTGCTCGATGTCGGCGGTCTTGGACGGCCCGGCCACGAACAGGCCGAAGCCGGGGCCGTCGAAGCGGATGCGCGCGTAGGCCTCGTGCAGGTCGTTCACGATCTCCGCGGCGGGGACCACGAGCGCGAGGTGCTGGGCGATCACGAACACCGCCCGGTGGCCGAGGTCCTCGCCGGCCACCCACACCGCGCCGTTCTCGGCCACCGCGAAGCGCCCCGGGACGACCGCCAGGTCCACGCCCTCGAGCTCGTGCGGATCGGCGACGTCCGCCGGGCCCGCTTCACCCGCCGTTCCCGCGCCCGCCTCCGGGACCCGCGACACCACCCGGCGCGCCTCGAGCCGCGCCGCGAGCGCCGCCACCGCCTCGCGCAGCGCGGCCGCGTCCGGCACCCGCTGGAAGGCCCCGCCCACCGCCTGCACCGCCTCGCCGAGCTGGAGCGCCAGGTCGGCGTAGGGGGTGCCGCGCACGGGCTCGGAGGGGAGCCCGGGATCGGGCGGCGCGGCGCGGCGGAGCGCGGCCAGGATCTCCTCGCGGCTACCCACGGCCGCCTCCCCGGGCGCGGCGCCAGGCGTCGCGGAAGCTCTCGGCCGGCGCGGCCGGCAGCTCGCGCTGCCGCCCCCACGCGTTCCAGCGGCCGTAGAGCAGCGCGCGCGGGAGGCGCCGGAGCGCGAGGCGCGCCAGGCGACCGGCCAGCTCGTACAGCGCGCGGTGCCCGAGCACCCACGCACCGGCGCGCATCGCCAGCCGCTTCGCGAGCGGCTGGCCGCCGGCGCGGACCACCTCGCGGCGCCGCGCCAGGAGCTGGTCGTGCAGCGGGATCTTCACCGGGCAGACCGCGTCGCAGGAGCCGCACAGGCTGGAGGCGAACGGCAGCGAGCCGTGCGCGGCCGGGTCGCGCCCGGGGGCGAGCACCGAGCCGATGGGGCCGGGGATGGTCCAGGCGTAGCTGTACCCGCCGCTGCGCCGGAACACCGGGCAGGTGTTCATGCACGCGCCGCAGCGGATGCAGGCCAGCGCGCCGCGGAACTCCTCCTCCGCGAGCAGGCGCGAGCGGCCGTTGTCCACGATCACGACGTGCAGCTCGCCGCCCGGGCGCGGCGCGTGGAAGTGGGTCGTGTAGGTCGTCACCGGCTGGCCGGTGGCGGAGCGCGCCAGCAGGCGCAGGAACACCGAGAGGTCGGCGAGCCGCGGGACGATCTTCTCGACGCCCATGCAGGCGACGTGGAGCGGGGGCAGGTGCGTGCCCATGTCCGCGTTGCCCTCGTTCGTGCACACCACGATCCCGCCGGTCTCCGCGATCGCGAAGTTCACGCCGGTCAGGCCGGCCTGGGCCGCCAGGAACTTCTCGCGCAGGTGCGCGCGCGCGGCCTGCGTGAGGTAGGTGGGATCCGAGGCGCCGGCCGCGGTGCCGAGGGTGCGGTGGAACAGCTCGCCGATCTCCTCCTTCTTCTTGTGGATGGCGGGCAGCACGATGTGCGAGGGCGGCTCGCCGGCGAGCTGGACGATCCGCTCGCCCAGGTCGGTGTCCACCACCTCGATGCCGCGCGCCTGCAGGTACGGGTTGAGGTGGCACTCCTCGGTGAGCATCGACTTCGACTTCACCACCCGGGTGACGCCGCGCTCGGAGAGGATCCGGTGCACGACCGCGTTGTGCTCGTCGGCGTCGCGGGCCCAGTGCACCCGGAGGCCGCGGCGGGTGGCCTCGCGCTCGAACTGCTCCAGGTAGTCGGCCAGCCGGGCCCTGGCGTGCGCCTTCACCGCGGCGGCGCGCTCGCGCAGCGCCTCCCACTCCGGCACCGCCGCGGCCATGCGGTCGCGCTTCAGGCGCACGAACCAGAGCGCCTGGTCGTGCCAGTGGGCGCGCGGCTCGTCGGCCGCGAAGCGCGCGGCCCGCTCGGCGTGGCCGGTCACGCGGTCGCCTCCGCCAGGAGCTCCGCCACGTGCCGGAACCGGAGCGGCAGCCGGGTGCGGCGCGCCAGGCCGTCGAGGTGCATGAGGCAGGACACGTCGGTGCCGGTCACCACCTCCGCCCCGGCCGCCAGGTGGTCGGCGATCCGGTCGCGCCCCATCAGGCAGGAGACGGCCTCCTCGGCCACCGCGAACGTGCCGCCGAACCCGCAGCACTCGTCGGGCCGCGAGAGCGACACGAGCTCGATGCCCTGCAGCCGGGAGAGGAGCAGGCCGACCTTGCTGAAGCGCGGCTCCATCCGCTCGCTGGGGCTGCCCAGGCCGAGCTCGCGCAGGCCGTGGCAGCTCTGGTGCAGCCCGACCTTGTGCGGGTACCGGCCCGGCAGCTCGCCCACCTTCAGCACGTCGGTGAGGAACTCGCAGAGCTCGAAGGTCCCGCGCCGCAGCCGGTCGAAGCCCGGGGCGCCGGACAGGAACGCGCCGTAGTGGTTCCGGACCATCGAGACGCAGCTGCCGGAGGGCGCCACCACGTGGTCGAAGCCGCCGAACACCTCCAGGAAGTGCCGCGCCAGCGGCGCGGCGTCTGCGGCGAAGCCCGCGTTCGCCATGGGCTGGCCGCAGCAGGTCTGCTCCTCGGGGAACACGACCTCGACGCCGAGCCGCTCCAGCACGCGCACGGTCGCGTGCGCGACCTGCGGGTGGAGCTGGTCCACGTAGCACGGCACGAACAGCGCGACCTTCACCGGGACCTCCCGGGCCACTCTGCCCGGATCCCGCCCTTCGGTGAAGCGGGGATCCGGGAGGGCCCCTGCTAGTGCGGGATCGGCACCATCCCGGTGAACACGTACGCCTGGAGGAACACCACCACGCCCACCAGGCAGGCGAGCACCAGCGAGTGCCAGAACACGTAGCGGAGGATGATCCCCTCGTGGCCGTGCTGGCCGGTCGCGACCGACGCGACCACGATGCTCTGCGCGTCGATCATCTTGCCCATGACGCCGCCCGAGCTGTTGGAGGCCGCCGCGAGGATCGGGTTCATGCCGATCTGCTGGGCGCTCACCACCTGCAGGTTGCCGAACAGCACGTTGGACGAGGTGTCGGAGCCGGTGAGCGCCACGCCCAGCCAGCCGAGCAGCGGCGAGAAGAACGGGAACAGGTGGCCGGTGGAGGCGAACGCGAGGCCCATGGTCGAGTCGGAGCCCGAGAAGCGGGTGGTGAAGCCGAGCGCCAGCATGGCCGCGATGGTGAGGAGCGAGAAGCGCACGCGCTTCAGCGTGCCGAGGTAGGTGCGGAGGAGGTCGCCCGGGCCGAGCTTCAGGATGAGGCCGGAGACCACGCCGGAGAGCAGCAGGCCGGTGCCGGTGGCCGAGAGCATGTTGAGGCTGTACTTCGCCGCCTCGGGCGCGAGGACCTTCGACACCGGGGGCGCCTTGTGCACCAGGTTGTGCAGGAACGGCACCTCCCAGGTCGGGTTGAAGATGCCGTTCATCCAGGTCTTCACCGACGGCAGGCCCCACGCGAACACGAACACCGAGAGGATGATCCAGGGGAGCCACGCCACCAGGCCCTCGGCGGCGGTGGGGCCCCGGCGCGCGGCGGCGGCGCCGACCGACTTGCGGGCGGCGGCCAGGGCCGCGTCGGCGTCGCGCTCGTCGTGGAAGCGCCACACCGACCGCGGCTGCCAGACCTTGAGCAGCACGTACATGGCGAGCAGCGACACCGCCGCGGCCACGATGTCCACCAGCGAGGGGCCGTAGAAGTTGGAGACCACGAACTGCGGGACCGCGAAGAACAGGCCGGCGACCAGGCAGGCCGGCCAGACCTCGACCATGCCGCGGAAGCCCGCCATGGCCCACACCAGCCAGAACGGGACGATGAGCGAGAACAGCGGGAGCTGGCGCCCGGTCATGGCGGACAGCGCCAGCTCGTTCAGGCCGGTCACCTTGGCGAGCGTGATGATGGGCGTGCCGAGGGCGCCGTACGCGACCGGCGCGGTGTTCCCGATGAGCGCCAGGCCGGCCGCCGGGAGCGGCTTGAAGCCCAGGCCGATGAGCATGGCGGCGCTGATGGCGACCGGCGTCCCGAACCCGGCGGCGCCCTCGATGAACGCGCCGAAGGAGAAGCCGATGAGCAGCACCTGGATGCGCCGGTCGGAGGCGAGGCCGGCGATGGTCTCCTTCACCACCTCGAACTTCCCGGTCCTGACGGTGATGTCGTAGACGAAGATCGCGTTCAGCACGATCCAGCCGATGGGCAGCAGGCCGAACGCCGCGCCGTTCAGCGCGGCGGCGCCGGCCATCGACGCGGGCATGCCGTAGACGCCGATCGCGATCCCGAGCGCCAGCACCAGGCCGATGAGCGCGGCCCAGTGGGCCTTGACGTGGAAGAAGGCGAGCGCGCCCAGCAGCGCGACCACCGGGAGGGCGGCGACCAGCGCCGAGACGATCAAGCTGCCGGCGACGGGGGTGTACGTCTGGGTCCAGCTCATCGGGCGATCTCCTTCACGGTAGGTGCGTCCGGGGGAACGGAAGGCTCCGGGTCTCGGGCGGCGCGCGGGGAGGCGCAGCGGTCCACCAGCCAGGCCAGCGGGCGGTACGGCACGCCGGCGTGCAGCGACAGGCCGATCTCGCAGGTCCGGCTGGAGGAGAAGCCCGCGGCGCAGCCGGCCGGGAGCGCCGCGGCGAGCGGCGCGAGCGCGGAGGCGTTCAGCTCGGGGTGCGTGAAGCCGCGATCGCCGGCGAAGCCGCAGCAGCCGACCTCCCGCGGGATCACCACCTGCTCGGCGCAGGCCTCGGCCACGGCCCGGAACGCGGGCCCGAGCCCGAGCTTCACCGCGCTGCAGGGCACGTGCACCGCCACCGGGCCGGGCACGCGGGTCAGCGACACGCGCGGCAGCACGAGCCGCTGGATGAACTCGACCGGATCGTGGATCGCGATCCGGCCGCCGGCCGCCTTGCGCATGCGGTACACGCAGGGGCTGGTGTCGAACACCACCGGGTGGCGCCCGCCCTCGCTCGCCTCGAGCAGCGCGGCCTCCAGCTCCCGGCTCTTGCGGTCCGCCTGGGCGGGCCAGCCCTTCGACTCGAAGGGCATGCCGCAGCACAGCCCCTCCATGCCGGCGGGGAAGGCCACGTCGAACCCGGCCTTGCCCAGCAGCGAGAGCATGGCGGCGTGGACCTCCACGCCCTCCGCGTCGCCGCGCGCCGGGCCCATGGTGCGCGAGACGCAGCTCGGGAAGTACACCACCCGGTCGCCGCCGCGGCGCGTCCCGTCGAGGCGCGGCGCGCGGGCGGCGCGCGGCGTGGCCTCGTTCCAGACCGGCAGGCGGCCGGCGCTGAGCCGGTGCAGGCCGCGGGTCAGCCCGGAGAGCGCGGCGGTGCCGAGCACGGCGTGCGCCGCGGACGCGAGCCGCAGGCCGGCGCGCGCGCCCGCGGCCACCGCCGCGAAGCGGTCCGCGGCGAGATCCGCGGCCCCGCCGCCGTCGCCGTGGGCCTGGGCGCGCAGCCACTTGGTGTGCTCGCCGGTGTCGATGCCCACCGGGCAGGCGGTGGCGCACAGGCCGTCCACCGCGCAGGTCTCCTCGCCCAGGTAGACGTAGTCGCGCTCCAGCCGCTCGCGCGCCGCCGGGTCCTCGCCGGTGACGCGCAGCCGGGCGATCTCGCGCTGCGCCACGATGCGCTGGCGCGGGGTGAGGGTGAGGTCGCGCGACGGGCAGCGCGGCTCGCAGAAGCCGCACTCGATGCAGCGGTCGAGGATGGGGTGCGCGTGCGGGAGCGCCTTCAGGTGCCGGAGGTGCGCGTGCGGGTCGTCGTTCAGCAGCACGCCGGGGTTGAGCAGCCCGCCCGGATCGAGCAGCCGCTTCACCCGCCGCATCAGCCCGGTGGCCTTCGCGCCCCACTCCAGCTCCACGAACGGCGCGACGTTGCGGCCGGTGCCGTGCTCGCCCTTCAGCGAGCCGTCGTATTTGCGCGCCACCATGGTGCAGACGTCGTCCATGAAGCGCGCGTACCGCTCCACCTCGCCCTCGGCGCCGAAGTCCGGCGTGAAGACGAAGTGCAGGTTCCCGTCGAGCGCGTGGCCGAAGATGATCCCGTCGTACCCGTGGGCCGCGAGCAGGCCCTGCAGCTCGACGGTCGCGTCGGCGAGGTGGCGGATGGGGAACGCCACGTCCTCGATGACCACGGTGGTGCCGATGGGCCGGGCGGCGCCCACCGCCGGGAACAGCCCGCGGCGCACGTCCCAGAGCCGCTCGTACTCGGCCTTCACCGCGGTGAAGCGGACCGGCGCGAGCACGGGGACCGGCGCCATGCGCGCGAGCAGGGCGTCCACCTGCGGGCCGAGCTCGGCGGGCGTGGCGGCGCGGGTCTCGATGAGCAGGGCCGCCGCGCCGTCGGGCAGCCCGGCCAGCTCGGGCGGCATGCCGGGCTTCGCCTCCACCGAGCGCAGCGAGGCCCGGTCCATCAGCTCGACCGCCGCCACCGGGCCGCCCTGGAGCAGCATGGTGGCGCGGGCGGCGTCGCCCACGCCGGCGAAGAGCGCCAGCGCGCTGGCCTTGTGCGCGTGCTCGGGGACCGTGTGGTAGGTGACCTCCGCGATGAAGCCGAGCGTCCCCTCCGACCCGATCATCAGGTGGAGCAGGACGTCCACCGGGTCCTCGAAGTCCACGAACGCGTTCAGCGCGTAGCCGGTGGTGTTCTTGATCCGGAACTTCTCGACGATCCGGCGGCGGAGCGCGGGGTCGGCCTCGATCTCGGCGCGGATGGCGCGCAGCCCCGCCACGAGCTCCGGGTGCGCCGCGTGGAACGCCGCGCGCGAGGCCGGGTCGCCGGTGTCGAGCTCGGTGCCGTCCGCCAGCACCAGGCGCATCGACGCGACCGTCCGGTAGCTGTTCTGGGCGGTGCCGCAGCACATCCCCGACGCGTTGTTCGCGGCGATCCCGCCCACCATGCAGGCGCCGATCGAGGCCGGATCCGGGCCGAGCTTGCGCCCGAGCGGCGCCAGCACCGCGTTCGCGTCCGCGCCGATCACGCCGGGCTCGAGCGCGATGCGCGCGCCGCCGTCGAGCACGCGCATGCCGCGCCAGCCCCCGGTGACGCGCACCAGCACCGAGTCGGTGACCGCCTGGCCCGAGAGGCTGGTCCCGGCCGCGCGGAACGTCACCGGCGTGCCCAGCCGCGCCGCCTCGGCGAGCACGCGGCGGACCTCCTCCACCGTCCGGACCTCGACGACGAGGCGCGGGGTGAGCCGGTAGAAGCTCGCGTCGGTGCCGAGCGCGAGCCGCCGGAGCGGGTCGGTGACGAGCCGCTCGCCGGGGAGGTGTCGCGCCAGCGCCTCGTGGAGGCGGAGGTAGGGCTCGGGGAGCGCGCGCACGTCGTCTCGGTGGGCCATGGCGGGCGGACGCGCATCGCACCACGTCCGCGCGGGGCTGCGCGGGAGATCCCGCGACCGGCGCCGGGCGCGCCGCGACCGGTCGCCCGGCGGGGGCGAGCGGGGCGGCCCGAGGGGCCCGGCCGGGGCCGATCAGAACCCGAGGCGCTCGCGCACCTGCGCGAGGTGGCGGCGGCTCACCGGCACGTCGTGCCCGCCGCGCGTCCGGATCACCGCCGCGCCGGCCTCGACGTCGTCGCCGGGGCGGATCTCGTCCACGCGGTCCGGGTTCACGAGGTGCTGCTTGTGGCAGCGCAGCAGCCCGCCGCGCTCCTCCAGCACCTTCAGCGTGAGCTCGGTGAACAGCTCGCCCTGCGCGGTGACCACGTGCACGCCGGCGGGGCCGGAGCGGACGAGCTCGATCTCGCCGAGCGGGACCAGCTTCACCGCGCGGCCGGCGAGGCAGGGGACGCGCGTGAGCGGCGGCGCGAGCGGCGGCGCGGCGCGCGCGAGGCCGGCGCGGGCGCGCAGCCGCTCCAGCGTCCTGCGGAGCCGGTCGGGCGCCACCGGCTTCAGCAGGTAGTCGGCGGCGCTCTCCTCGAAGGCGCGCAGCGCGAACGCGTCGTGCGCGGTGACGAACACCACCGCCGGCTGGCCGTCCGGATCGAGCATGCCGAGCAGCTCGAACCCGTCCACCACCGGCATCTGCACGTCGAGGAACAGCACGTCCGGCCGCTCCCGCCGCACCGCCTGCAGCGCCTCGACCGCGTTGCCGCAGTCGGCCGCGACCTCCACCTCGCCGCTGGCCTGGAGCAGCGCGCGCAGCTCGGCCCGGGCGTTGGGCTCGTCGTCCACGATGACGGCGCGCATCACGCGGCACGCTCCTCGAACGGCACCCGCACCGACACGCGCGTGAGCGCGCTCGGCGTGCAGGAGACGGTGACCCCCCACTCGGCGCCGAGCAGGTTCTTGATGCGCCGGTCCACCAGGCTCATGCCCATCCCGTCGGCGCCGGGGCGCGGCGCGTAGGCGCCGGCGTCGTCCTCGATCTCGATCACCGCCGCGGCGCCCTGGCGGTAGGCGCGGATGCGGGTGGTGGCCTCGCCGAGCGTCGCGCCGAGGCCGTGCTTCACGGCGTTCTCGATGAGCGGCTGCAGCGTGAACGTGGGCAGCCGCAGGCCCAGCAGCGCCGGGTCCACCTCGGTGAGGACCAGCAGGCGGTCGCCGAAGCGGGCCTTCTCGATCTCGAGGTAGGCCCGGGCGTGCTCCAGCTCCTCCTCGAGCGTCGAGAGCGGGGCGGAGCGCTTCAGGTTCTTGCGGAACAGCGCGGAGAGGTGGCCGAGCAGCTCGCGGGCGCGCTCCGGGTCGGTGCGGGTCACGGCGTGGACGGTGTTGAGCGCGTTGAAGAGGAAGTGCGGGTCCACCTGCGCCTGGAGCAGCCGCAGCTCGGTGAGGACGAGCAGGCTCTTCTGCTCGTGGAAGCGGGCCCGCAGGAGCTGGTCGGAGAGCAGGTCGGCGATGCCCTCGCCGAGCGAGCGGTTCAGCCGGCGGAAGCGGGTGCGCGCGGTCTCGAGGAGCTGCACCGTCCCGATGGCGGCGCCGTCCACCACCAGCGGGATGACCACGGCCGAGTCGAGCGGGCAGTCCGGGGAGACCGCGCAGCGGTAGTGCGCGTGCTCGCCGTCGGCGAACACCACCTCGTGCCGCTCGATGGCGCCGCGGGTCAGCGGCGAGGCGATGGGCAGGCCGGGCCGGTGGTGGTCGGACCCGCGCCCCACGAACGCGAGCACCGTCTCGGTGTCGGTGATGGCGACCGCGCCCACCCCGGTCTCCTCCTGGATGATGGACGCCAGCTCGCCGGCCACCGAGCGGTCGAAGCCGCGCGCGAGCGGGCCGAGGGTCCGCTCGGCGATGCGGAGCGCCCGGGCGGAGGTGGCGGCCGCCACGCGGTCGTAGCGCTCGTGGCGGTCGCGCAGCAGCGTCATGAACAGCGCGGCGCCCACCGAGTTCGCCAGGATCATGGGCACGCCGATGCCCTGCACCACGTGCACCGACTCCTGGAACGGGCGGGAGACGGCGAGGAGCAGGCCCATGTGGAGGACCTCGCCGGCGGCGGTCACCGCGAAGGCGAGCTTCCAGGAGATGAGCCGGTCCGGCGCGGCCGCGGCGAGCCGGCGGTGCACCAGCCCCCCCATCAGCCCCTCCAGCGTGGTGGCGATGGCCCCGGCGCCGGCGGTGAAGCCGCCGAGGGTGAGCCGGTGCGCGCCGGAGAGCAGGCCCACCGCCACGCCCACCGCCGGCCCGCCCAGCATGCCCCCCAGCACCGCGCCCACGGCGCGCGTGTTGGCGATGGCGCCGCCGGCGAGCGGGAGGCCGAGGTAGGTGCCGAGGATCGCGATGCCGGTGAAGAAGAGCAGCAGCGAGAGCTTGGCGCGGGGCCGCAGCCAGTCGGTGCGGGCCGGCGTGAACGCCGGCGAGCGCGAGTACAGGTGGAACAGGACGAAGAAGACCGCCATCGCCTCGAAGAGCGTGAGCAGCAGGCGGCCCATCATCGCGTTCCGGTCCTCCGGGCCGCCGCGGCGGGCGGCGGGAGCCGGACGATAGCGCCCGGCACGCGCGGGGCGCAAACGAGGGCCGGGGAGCGGTCCGCCGCGAGCGTGGGAGCGTCCCGTTGCCGCGGCGCGCCCGCGGCGGCCCGAGGCCGGTTAACCTTCCGGTGCTTCGGGGGTACTCCCCGCGGCGCGCGATGCCGGCCCGCGGACCACGCGGAGGGGGTCGCGGGGCCGGCAACGACGACGCGGCGCGGCCTCCGGCCGCCCGGGAGACACGCACACCATGACGCGCCGGAACCTGATGTACGCCGCGGCGGCGGTCGCCGCCCTGGCCGCGCTGCTGGGCCTCTGGCGCTGGCGCGCCGCGAGGAGCGCCGGCGAGGTCCACTACGAGACGGCCCGGGTAGACCGGGGCCGGGTCGTGGCGAAGGTGACGGCCACCGGGACGCTCTCCGCGCTGGTCACCGTGCAGGTCGGCAGCCAGGTGTCGGGGCGGATCTCGGAGCTGCGCGCGGACTTCAACTCGCGGGTGCGCAAGGGCGAGGTGATCGCCCGCATCGACCCGCAGCTGTTCCGGGCCGCGGTGGCCCAGGCCCAGGCGAACACGGTCGCCGCCGAGGGGAATCTCGCCAAGGCGCGCGCCCAGGCGGCGGACGCCGACCGGCAGCTGGGCCGGACGCGGCAGCTCGCCGAGCGCAACCTCGTCGCGGCCGCGGACCTCGACACCGCGCAGGCGAACGCGGACGGCGCGCGCGCCGCGGTGCAGGCGGCGCAGGGCACGCTGGCCCAGGCGCGGGCCGCGCTGCAGCAGGCGCAGGTGAACCTGGGCTACACCGACATCGTGTCGCCCACGAACGGCGTGGTGATCTCGCGCAACGTGGACGTGGGCCAGACCGTGGCCGCCTCGCTCCAGGCGCCCATCCTCTTCGTCATCGCGGAGGACCTCGCCAAGATGCAGGTGGACACCAGCGTGGCCGAGGCCGACGTCGGCCGGCTGCGCGCGGGCATGCCCGCCAGCTTCACCGTGGACGCCTATCCGAACGAGGTGTTCTCCGGGACGGTCCGGCAGGTCCGCAACGCCGCCACCACCGTCCAGAACGTGGTGACCTACGACGCGGTGGTGGACGTGGCCAACCCCGAGCTGAAGCTGAAGCCGGGCATGACGGCCACCGTGACGTTCGTGTACGCGCAGCGCGACGACGTGCTCCGCGTGCCGAACGCGGCGCTGCGCTTCCGCCCGCCGGCCGGCCTGAAGCGCCCGGCGCAGGGGGCGCAGGGGGCGCAGGCGCAGGAGGGGACCGCGCCGGCGGGGCAGGGGACGCGGGCCGGCGCGAGGCCGGACCGGAGCGGCGGGGACGGCGCGCGGGCGCGGCCGGAGGGCGGCCGGACGGTGTGGGTGCTCCGCGGCGAGGCGCGGGAGCCGGTCGCGGTCGCGGTGCAGACCGGGATCACCGACGGGAGTTCCACCGAGCTCGTCTCCGGCGACCTGCGGGAGGGCGACCCGGTCGTCACCGACGCGACCGGCGGCGGCGCGAGCGGGCGGCAGAACGGCGGCGGCCCCATGCGCCGCGGGCCGTTCTAGGGGGCGACGTGGCCGAGACCCCGCTCATCCGGCTCGAGGACGTCTGGAAGACGTACGCCATGGGCGACGTCGAGCTGCACGCGCTGAAGGGCGTGTCGCTGACCGTCGAGCGCGGCGAGTTCACCGCGATCATGGGGGCGTCCGGCTCGGGCAAGTCCACGCTCATGAACCTGCTCGGCTGCCTGGACCGGCCCACCCGCGGCCGGTACCTGCTGGAGGGGCACGACGTGTCCGGCCTGTCCGCCGACGCGCTGGCCGCCCTGCGCAACCGGACGCTCGGGTTCGTGTTCCAGAGCTTCAACCTCCTCTCCCGCACCAGCGCGCTCGAGAACGTGGAGCTGCCGATGATGTACTCGGGCACCCCGAGCGCCGAGCGCCACCGCCGCGCGCTGGAGGCGCTCGCGCAGGTGGGCCTCACCGGGCGCGCCGACCACCACCCCAGCCAGCTCTCCGGCGGCCAGCAGCAGCGCGTGGCCATCGCCCGGGCGCTGGTGAACCGCCCTCGGGTGCTGCTCGCGGACGAGCCCACCGGCAACCTCGACTCGCGCACCAGCGTGGAGGTGATGGCGATCCTCCAGGCGCTGGGCGCGACCGGGATCACCGTGGTGCTGGTGACGCACGAGAACGACATCGCCGCGTACGCGTCGCGCGTGCTGGTCATGCGCGACGGCAAGCTCCGCTCCGACACGCGGCAGGTGCCGGTGGCGGCGGTGCCGCCGCCCGCCGAGGAGGCGGGGAGCGCGGACGGGCGGGAGGGAGGCGCGGCGTGAACCTGCTCCAGACCTTGCGCGTGGCGCTGCGCGCCCTGCGCCGCTCCAAGATGCGCTCGTTCCTCACCGCGCTCGGCATCGTCATCGGCGTGGCCGCGGTGATCGCGATGGTGGCGCTGGGCGACGGGGCCCGCGCCCAGGTGGCGAAGACCTTCGAGTCGATGGGCTCGAACCTCCTCATGGTGCTGCCCGGCAGCACCACCGCGGGCGGCGCGCGCGGCGGCTTCGGCAGCCTCCCCACGCTGACCTGGGACGACCTGCGCGCCATCCAGAACGAGGTCCCCTCGGTGCGCTACGCCGCGCCGCAGCTCCGCACCACCGCCTCGATCCAGTCCGAGGACCTGAACTGGACCACCTCGGTGACCGGCACCGGCGCCGAGTTCTTCGCCATCCGGAACTGGCCGGCGGCGCAGGGCGCGCTGTTCGGGCCGTCGGACGTGGACTCCGGCACCAAGGTGATCGTGCTCGGCAAGACGGTCGCCGACGAGCTGTTCGGGGCGGGGGCGACGCCGGTCGGCCAGCAGGTCCGCGTGAAGAACGTGCCGTTCCAGGTGGTGGGCGTGCTCGCCGCGAAGGGCCAGTCGCCCATGGGCCAGGATCTCGACGACGCGGTGTTCGTGCCCTACTCGACCTACCTCGCGAAGATCCAGGGCGGCCTGAAGAACCTCATCCCCGGCGTCATCGCGGTGAGCGCCGTGGACTCCGCCTCGACCGCGCGCGCCGAGCAGCAGGTCCGCGCGCTCCTCCGCGACCGCCACCGCCTGTCCGACGGCGCGGACGACGACTTCTCGATCCGCAACCTGGCCGAGTTCGCGAGCGCGCAGAAGGAGGGCACCGCCACGCTCACCACGCTGCTGCTCGCCATCGCGGCGGTGTCGCTCGGCGTGGGCGGCATCGGGATCATGAACATCATGCTGGTGTCGGTGACCGAGCGCACCCGCGAGATCGGCGTGCGCATGGCGGTGGGGGCGCGCGCGCGCGACGTCCTCCTGCAGTTCCTCGCCGAGGCGCTGGTCCTGTCGCTCGCCGGCGGCGTGGTGGGGGTGGCGCTGGGGCTCGGGATCTCGTTCTGGATGGCCCGGGCGTTCGGCTGGCCGGTCATGTTCCGCGCCGACGTGGTGCTGATCGCGGTCGGCTTCAGCGGGCTGGTGGGCGTGGCGTTCGGGCTCTACCCGGCCCGGCGCGCCTCCCGGCTCGATCCCATCCAGGCGCTGAGGTTCGAATGACGATCGTCCCCCGGCTCGCCGCCGTCCTCCTGCTCGGCCCGGCGCTGGCGCTGGGGCAGGCGGCTCCGCCCGCGACCCCCGCCCCGCCGCCGTCGCCGCCCCTCCGCGGACGCGGCGGCCGCCCCCGCGCCGGAGGCGCCGGCGCACCGCGTCCTCACGCTCGAGGAGGCGGTGCGCACCGCCCGGGCGCACCAGCCGCAGCTCCGCTCGGCGCGCGCCGCCACCGACGCGGCCCTCGCTCGCGCCGACCAGGCCCGCGCGCCGCTCCTGCCGCAGCTCACCGGCAGCGCCGGGCTCGGCCGCACCACCGACAACTTCGCCGGGAAGCCGGGCGGCGCGAGCTGGAGCACGAGCGGCACGTTCGACGCGCGGGCGGTGCTGAGCCAGACGCTGCTCGACCTGGGGCAGCTCGCCCGCTGGCGCGCCGCCGGGGCGAGCGCCGACGCGCAGCGCGCCTCCGAGCGCGCCACCGAGCTCGACGTGGTGGCGGGCGCGCAGTCCGCGTTCTTCGTGGCGCGCGCCGCGCACGCGCTGGTGCGGGTGGCGCGCGAGACGCTCGACAACCAGGAGGCGCACCTGCGCCAGGTGGAGGCGTTCGTGCAGGTCGGCACGCGCCCCGCCATCGACCTCGCCCAGGCCCGCGCCGACCGCGCGACCGCGCAGGTCCAGCTGGTGCGCGCCGGGAACGCCTACGAGAACGCGCGGGCGCTCCTCGCCCAGGCCATCGGCCTCGACTGGCCCGCCGACATCGAGCCGTCCGACGAGGCCATCCCGCCGGTGCCCGGCGAGGACGGCCCGCTCGCGCCGCTGGTCGCCGAGGCGTCCCAGGCCCGCCCGGAGCTGGCCGCGCTGGAGGCGCAGCGGCGGGCCGGGGCGCTGTCGCTCGACGCCGCGCGCGCCGAGTGGCTGCCCACGCTCTCGGCGCAGACCGGCGTCTCGGACGCGGGCACGCGGCCGGACGCCGACGGCCTGAACTGGTCGGCCACGCTGAACCTCGGGTGGAACCTCCTCGAGGGCGGCGGCTCGCTGGCGCGGGCGAGGGAGGCGCGGGCCAACCTGGCGGGCGTGGACGCGCAGGAGACGGCGCTCCGCACGCAGATCACCGTGGACGTGGACGCCGCGCGCCAGGGCGTGCAGACCGCGCGCGCGGCGTCGGCCGCGGCCGACGAGGCGCTGGTGAACGCGCGCGAGCGCCTGCGGCTGGCCGAGGGCCGCTACCAGGCGGGCGCGGGGAGCATCATCGAGCTGGGCGACGCGCAGGTGGCGGCCACCTCCGCGGGGGCGCAGGTGGTGCAGGCGGAGTACGACCTGGCGGCGGCGCGCGCGAAGCTGCTGCGCGCGCTGGGCCGCGGCTGAGCTCCTCGTCGGCCGCCGTGGCGCGCGATTCCGCGGTCAGTCGGAGTGGCGCGCGATTCCGCGCGCCACCGCGTCCACCAGGTACGGCCGCAGGTCGGCCGGCGCGATGATCCGGTCGAGCGAGCCGACGCGCCGGGCGCGCTCCACGGTGTGGACGCCGTCGAACTCGTCCGCCACCTCGCCCACCTTCTCCGAGCGCACCGCCGCGACGATCTCGGCCAGCCGCCCGCGCGCGGCGCCGCCCGCGGCGGCGGCCTTCTCCGCCTCGACGACCCGCGGGTCCTTCCGCGTGCGGGTCTCCACCTCGCGGGAGAACACCACCGCCGCGGCGGGGGCGCCGCCGATCACCGAGGCGCGCGCGCCCTCCACCGCCACCACCTCGATGTCCTCGCGGAGCGCCTTCGAGAACACCACGAACGCGCCGCCGTGGTAGCGGGACACCACGCAGAACACGAACGGCCCACGGAAGTTCACCACCGCGCGCCCGATCTCGGCCCCGTACTCGAGCTGGAGCCGCCGCATCGACTCCGGCGAGCCGTCGAAGCCGGAGAGGTTCGCCAGCACCACCACCGGCCGGTTGCCGCTCGCACCGTTGATGGCGCGCGCCAGCTTCTTCGAGGACTGCGGGAAGAGCGTCCCGGCGGACCAGAGCTCGGGCCCGTCGGCCGGCACGAACTCGAGGCGGGGCAGCGGGCGGGACTCGATCCCGAGCAGGCACACCGGCCAGCCGCCCAGGTGCGCGTCCCACACCACCGCGGTCTCGCCGCCACGCAGGTCGCGCCACCGCTCCAGCGGCGGGTGGTCCTGGTCCACCGCGGCCGCCATCACCCGCCGGATGTCGAACGGCTTCTTGCGATCCGGGTTCGTCGCGGCGTCGAACACGTCGCCCACCGTCTCGAACCCGGCGCCGCCGGCCGGGCCGTGCGGCGACGTCCGCACGTCGCGCGCAGCCGGGTCGGTGGTCGCGGCCCGCCGCGGGAAGCGCTCCCCCGGGACCACGTAGGTGTGCTCGTAGTGGCGGAGCAGGATCTGGATCGCCTCGCCCACGCTGCCGGCCCGGTACTGCGCCTGGCCGTTCGGGCCCATGATCCGGTCGTACCCGCCGATGCCCTGGTTGTCCTCGGCCGAGACGCTGCCCGAGTAGTCGAGGGCCTCCTTCCCGGTGAGCACCATGGCCGAGCCCGGCGTCATCACCAGGATCCCGCGGGTGTGCATGAGCATGGTGGCCTCGGCGTTCCAGTACGGCTGCGCGCCGACGTTGATCCCGCAGACCACCACGTTGATCTCGCCGCCACCCTGCGTGAACGTCACGATCCGGCGGAGGACGCGCGAGATCCAGTCCATGTTCTCGGTGCCGCTGTCCATGGAGATCTTCGCGCCCGCCGAGACCGCGAACCACTCCGCCGGGACGCGCAGCCGCTCCGCCAGGTCGAGCGCGGCCTCGATGCGCCGGCACTCGGGCTCGGCCAGCGCGCCCATCGAGCGGCTCGGGTCGCCGAGCAGCACCACGCGCTGCATGCCCTCCGCGTGGCGCGCCGTGAACGTCCGGACCACGCCCACCACCACGTTGGCGCCGTTCTGGCCGGGCGGGCGCGACACCGGCGCCAGCGCGCCGGAGGCGTCGAGATCGTGCTCCACGAACTCGCCCGGCGGCACGCCGGCCTGCGAGTCGCGCGTCGGCGCGAGCATGCGCACCAGCTCGAACGGGTGGACGAGGCCGCGCCGCCGGAGCTGCACCACGCGCAGGTGGTACTCGGAGAGCGGCTCCAGCGGGCGGTCGGTGGGCGCGTCCCAGCGGACCGCCACGGTCCGCCCGTCGGTGGTGACGCGGACGAGCGCGTCCTTCAGCTCGCCGGTGTCCGGGTGGGGGACGCGGGCCGCGAGCAGCACCATCTCGAGGCCGAGCCCCTGGGTGGCCGGGCCGATCCGCTCGGCCACCCCGCGCACCTCGTCCCGCGACAGGAGCAGCGGCGGCTCCACCGTGAGCAGCACCCGGTTCCACTCGAGCCGCTGGTGCGGCGCGCGCCGCGCCTGGAAGCGGCGCATGCCCGCGAGCGCCTCGTGCAGCATGCGCTCGAGGTGCGGGAGCTGGACCACGCGGCCGCGGGCGTCGTGCAGCGGGGTGAGGTCGCGCACCTCGGCCACCGCGAACAGCCGCTCGTCGCGCGGGTTGTCGCGCGCCACGCCGCGGTACAGGTAGACGTCCTCCGGCGAGGGCAGGCGGGTCAGCTCGAACTTGGAGAGCCGCGCGAGCTGCATGCGCCGGAAGATCATGGGGTGGACGCCGCGGTAGCGCGGCTCCTCCACGAACTCGGCCGGCCCGCCCCGGAACGTGAAGTGGAGCTGGCTGGCCTGCCGGCCCAGCCCGCGGGCCGGGTACGCCACCAGCACCGAGGCGCGGCGCAGCGGCCGCCGGAACCCGGCCTGCGAGAGCGCGGCGCGCAGCTCGGCCGCGATCGCGTCGGGATCGCCGCCCGCCCCCTCGCGCCACAGGTACAGGTCCACCGACGTCTGGGCGCCCTCCGGCGTGCGCTCGGCCAGCCGCGCCGCGGCGGCGGCGGCGCGGGGCAGCTCGGCGGCCGGCGCGAACGCGGCCACGAGCTGGATGCGCCGCGACTCGGCGGCGTACTCGGTGAGCGTGCAGGCGATCCCGTCCACCTCCTCGACGGTGGCGGGCGCGGTGGCGCGGTGGCGGTAGTAGCGGCGGGTGAGGGTCTGGGCGAGCAGCCGCCGGAAGTCGGGCCGAGCCCGGGCCATCCTCGCCAGCATGAGCGTGCTGAGCGGCTGCGGGCAGGCGATGAGCCGGGAGACCAGCGTCTCGCGCGCGATCCCCTCGGCGCGCGCCAGCTCGGCGAGGTCCGCCTCGGCCTGCGCGTACACCGCCGCGCGGACCTGATCCAGCTCGGGCTTCTCGAAGCGGCGGTAGCGCAGCTCGCGGGCGAGGTCGCCCAGCGCGGGGAAGCGCTCCTGGCCCACCGCGGCGAGCCGGTCGAGCAGCTCGCGCGCGCCGGCGTCCTCCAGGCCAGGCGGGACGCCCTCGCCGGCCAGGCGCCGCTCCAGGATCCCCAGCACCGCGGCGAGCGGCGCCTCGGCGCGGTCGTGCGCCTTCTGGATCCGCAGCAGCGCCAGCTCGAGGTCGCGCCCCGGGGCGTCGAGGGAGACGTGGTAGAGCGCGAGCGCGCGGCGG
>NZ_BAZG01000056.1 GCF_000964525.1 Anaeromyxobacter sp. PSR-1 | reverse complement strand
CCGGCAACGCCTCCGCGGCGGCGGGCCCGGCCTGCGCGCGCACCTCCGACGCCTCCCGGGCCGGCCGGCTCGGTGCGCCGCGGCCGTAGGGGCCGGACCGGCGCCGCCTACCAGATCAGCGCGAGCGCCACGGTGCCGACCACGGCGAACGCGAGCGCCACCTTCACGGCGCTCCCCAGCACGAAGCCGAGGAACGCGCCCGCGCCCGCCTTCAGCGCCCGCTTCACGTCGGGGTTGCGCGCGTACTCGAACGCGACGGCGCCCACGGCGGGCCCGAGCACGATCCCGGGCAGCCCGAGGAAGAAGCCCACCAGCAGCCCCACGCCCGCGCCCGCCACGGCCCAGCCCGACGCGCCGAACGCCTTCGCGCCGAGCACGCTCGCGAGCCAGTCCACGGCCCAGATCGCGACCGAGAGCACCGCCGCGACCGCCACGGTGCCCCAGCCCACGCGCTGGAAGTCCCCGGCCCAGGCCACCAGCACGGCGCCCGCCACGAGCAGCAGCGACCCCGGCAGCACCGGCAGGACCACGCCGGCCACGCCCGCGACGAGCGCCGCCGCGCCGAGCACGTAGAGCAGGATCTCCATCGCCACCTCCGCCCCCGGTATGCCGCGCCGCGGCGCCGCCGTCCACCGGCGCGGGCGGCGCGCAGCGCCCGCGGCGGGGCCTACTTGAAGTCGTCGGAGCGGAGCCCGTACCGGCGCAGCAGCCGGTGGAGGCTCTCGCGCTCCATCCCGGCGCGCTCGGCGGCGCGCGTCACGTTCCCGCCGAACTCGGCCAGCAGCGCCACGAGGTACTCGCGCGAGGTGCGGTCGCGCGCCTCCGCCACCGCCTCCTTGTACGGGAGCTTCGCGAGGTCCGCCGGCTCCGGCCCGGCCGGCGCCGCGCCGGCCACCTCGGCCGGGAGGTCGGCCACCCGGACCCGGTCGCCCGAGGAGACCGCCACCGCCCGCTCCACCGCGTTCTCGAGCTCGCGCACGTTGCCCGGCCACGGGTAGCCCGCCAGGCGCCGGAGCGCCTCCGGCTCGAACCCGCCCGCCAGCTCGCGCCGGAGCGCCCGCGCGTGCTTCGCGAGGAAGTGCTGCGCGAGGAGCGGCACGTCCTCGGCCCGCTCGCGGAGCGGCGGGAGCGTCACCGGGAACACGTGCAGCCGGTAGAACAGGTCCTCGCGGAAGCGCCCGGCCCGCACCTCCTCGCGGAGATCGCGGTGCGTGGCGGCGATGACGCGCACGTCCACCTTGAGCGGCTGCGTGTCCCCCACCCGCCGGATCTCCCGCTCCTGGAGCGCCCGGTTCAGCTTCACCTGCGCCGGGAGCGGCAGCTCGCCGACCTCGTCGAGGAACAGCGTCCCGCCCTGCGCCTCCTCGAACAGGCCCGCCTTCGCGGCCGCGGCGCCGGTGAACGCGCCGCGCGCGTGCCCGAACAGCTCGCTCTCGACCAGCTCGGCGGGCAGCGCCCCGCAGTTCACCGGGACGAAGCGCCGCTCGCGGCGGGCCGAGTGGTAGTGGATGGCGCGGGCGGCCAGCTCCTTGCCGGTGCCGGTCTCGCCGAGCAGCAGCACGGTGATGTCGAGCCCGGCCGCCTTGTCGAGGAGCCCGTACACGGCGCGCATGCGCGCGCTGCGCCCCACCAGGTTGTGGAACGACGACGGCTCGCCGGCAGCGGCGTCGTCGCGCCGGGCCGCGTCGGCGAGCCGCTTCTGCTCGGCGGCGCGCGCCACCACCGCCAGCGCCGCGTCGGGGTCGAACGGCTTCTCGAGGTAGTCGAACGCGCCCATGCGCATGGCCCGCACCGCGTCCGGGATGGTGGCGTAGCCGGTCATCATCACCACCTCGGTGTCGGGCGCGCGCGCCTTCACCGCGCCGAGCAGCTCGAACCCGTCCGCGCCCGGCATGCGGATGTCGGTGACGACCACGTCGTACGCGCGGGTGGCGACCAGCGAGAGCGCGCGGGCGCCGTCCTCGGCCTCCTCCACCGCGTAGCCGTCGGCGAGGATCTTCGCGAGCAGCTTGCGCATGTTCTCCTTGTCGTCCGCCACCAGCACGCGCACCGGCCCGCCCGTCATGGCTTCGCTCCTCCCGCGGCCCGCCGCCGGGCCGGCGCGGGCGCGACGGGCAGCGTGAGCGCGAAGCAGGCGCCGCCCTCCGCGGCGGCCGCCACCGCCAGCTCGCCGCCGTGGGCGCGGGCGATGGCGCGCGAGACCGCGAGCCCCAGCCCCGTGCCGCCCGGCTTGGTGGTGAAGAACGGCTCGAACATCTTCCCGCGCGCCGCCGCGGGGACGCCGGGCCCGGAGTCCTGCACGATCAGCTCCGCCACGCCGTCGCGCTCCCGGAGCCGCACCGCCACGCGCCCGCCCGGCCCGGCCGCCTCGCCGGCGTTCCGCACCAGGTTCACGAGCACCTGCCGCAGCTTCTCGGCGTGGCCGGGCGCGCTCGCCGCGCCCTCCACCTCGGCCGACACGCCGTCCAGCAGCCGCGCCTCGCGCAGCCGCGCCACCACGTCCTCCGCGAGCGCGCGCAGGTCCACCTGCTCCGACGGCGGCGGGAGCGGCCGGGAGAGGTCGAGCAGGCCGTCCACGATGTGCTTGGCGCGGAGCGCCTCCTCCTCGACCACGGCCAGGTCCTCGGCGAGCGTGCCGTCCGCCTTCTTCCGCAGGAGCTTCGCGTACCCGAGGATCACGCCGAGCGGGTTGTTGATCTCGTGGGCCACGCCGGCGGCGAGCCGGCCGATGCCGGCCAGCTTCTCGGAGCGGACGAGCTGCTCCTGGTGGTCGCGCAGCGACGCGGTCATCTCGTTCCAGCGCCGCGCCAGCGACACCAGCTCCGGCGCGCCGCGCACCTCGATGCGCGTGTCGAGGTCGCCCTCCGCGATCCGGGCCGCGCCGGCCTGGAGCTGGGCCACCGGCACCGCGATGGACCGCCCGATGGCGAGGCTCACCGCCGCGGCCACGAGCGGCGCCGCCACCAGGATCGCGACCAGCACCGCGAGCGTGCGCCGCTCGGCCTGGTCGGCGCCGGCGCGCGCCTGCGCGATCTGCGCCTCGAACCGCGAGACCAGCTCCTGCGTGAGGTCCTGGATGTGCGTCACGACGAGCTGCGCCCGCCCGTGCTCCTCCTGCACGCTCTGCCGCTCCCCGCGCAGCACCGCGGGCACGATCGAATCGCGGAAGATGCGGTCCAGCCGGCCGCTCTCCGCCTCGATGCGGTCCACGAGCGAGCGCTCCTCCGGGCGGTCGGCCGCCTCGCGCAGCGCGCGGGTGAGGCGCAGCACCGTGTCGCGCGCCTCGGCGTAGAAGCCGAGGTGGCTGGCGTCGCCGATGATGATGGTGTGCGCCTGGTGGGCGTACTGGTCGCGCACCGCGCTCGCCAGCTCGAGGGAGAGGCGCACGCCCTCCTCGCGCCGCATGGTCTCGGCGATGCCGCGGTGGATGCGGGCCGAGCCCACGATCGCCGCGGCGGAGGCGATGGCGAGCAGGAGGACGAGCGCCCCGAGCCCGAGGGCGAGCCGCTTGGCGGTACCGGTGGCGTGCATCATCGCGGGAGGTCTCTCGCCCTGCAGGATCCGAACCGGCGGCGCCTGCGCCGCCTTCCGGGCGCCCTGGGCGGCGGCGGGGCGCCGCGGCCGTGACCGCCCCGGTCACAGTGTAGCGGACGGCGGCACCTCGCGCCCGGCCGCGGGCGGCGGATCCCGGGCACTTCGGCGACTTCGCGGCCGGCACGCCCCATGCTGTGGTGACGCATCCGAACCCTGTCAGGAGACACGCATGAACCTGTGGAAGCTCGCCCCCGCCGCCCTGCTCGCCGTCGCCGCCCCCGCGCTCGCCTCCGCCGGCGAGGAGGGCGGGTGCGAGAACTGCCCGGCCCACAAGGCGCACGCCGAGCACGGCGCGAAGGCGGTGCCGGCCGCCGCCACCGCCGCAGCCGGCTCGGTCAAGAAGGGCGTCCGGACGATCCCGATCACCGTGACGTCCGACGGCTTCACGCCCGCCGAGGTGAAGGCCAAGGCCGGCGAGACGGTGAAGCTCGTGGTGACGCGCAAGGTGCAGCGCACCTGCGCCACCGAGATCGTGATGAAGGACTTCGGCGTGAACCAGCCGCTGCCGCTCGACCAGGCGGTCACGGTGACCGTGAAGCCGAAGCAGGCGGGCACGTACCGGTTCGCCTGCGGCATGGACATGATCGCCGGCAACCTGGTGGTCGAGTAGCCGCCGCGCCACGCGCGCCGCGCCGAGGGCTCGCCGTCCACCGGGCGGCGGGCCCTCCGCGTTCCCGGGCACGCTCACACGAGGTCGAACCGCTCGGAGTGGATGTCGCGGAGCGGGACGCCGAGCCGCACCAGCGCCGTCTCCACCGCGTCCATCATCGCCGGCGGCCCGCACACGAAGCAGCCGCGGTGCCCGCGGGGAAGGTGCCGGCGCAGCACGTCCTCGCCCACCACGCCCACCTCACCGGTCCAGCCGTCCGGCGGGTGCTCGAGCACGTGCACCACCGTGAGGTCGAGCCGCGTCGCGAGCTCGGCCAGCACCTCGCGGAACGGGGTCCGCTCCCAGCGGCCGGTGCCGAACACGAGCTGGTGCGGCCGGCGATCGCCGCGGTCCGCGAGCGTGCGGAGCATCGAGAGGCACGGCGCGATGCCGATGCCGCCGGCGACGAACAGGTACCCGTCCGCGTCCGGGAACGCGTCCACGCTCATGGTCCCGTAGGGCCCGTCCACCCAGGCGCGCGCGCCGGGAAGGGTCGCCTGGACGCGGCGGGTGAAGTCGCCGAGCGCCTTCACGGTGAGCTCCACGCGCGGCGCCCGCTGCGAGCTGCCCGAGATCGAGAACGGGTGCTCGCGCGCCGCGAACGGCGAGGCGCCCAGCGTGAGCCAGGCGAACTGGCCGGCGCGGAAGCGGAAGCCCTCGTGGCCGTCGGGATCGAGCACCAGCGTCACCGCGTCGCCGCGCTCGGGCCGGACCTCGCTCACGCGGTACGGGCGGGCGCGGAGCGCGAGCGGCTTCGCGACGCGCACGCGGAGGAGCAGCGCCACCCAGGCCAGCGTCCAGGCGATCCACATCGCCCGGGTGACCGGGCCGGCGAGGAGCCGCCGCGCCGCGGCCGCGTGCCAGAGGCCGAGCAGCACCGCCGCCGTCGCGGCGAGGCCGTGCAGCACGCGCCAGGCCTCGTACGGCAGGCGCAGGCGCCGCCGGCCGTAGGACGTCACCGCGAGCACGACCAGCGCGTACAGCGACCAGACCCCGGCGCCGACCGCGCCCGTGGCGCGCCAGGGCAGGAGCCACTCCGCCATCCCGCCCAGCCCCGGCCCGAGCAGCACGAGCGGGTGGAGCACCAGGAACGCGAGCGCGACCGCGGTGACGTGGCGGTGGAACGCGTAGACGACGTCGGTCCCGAACGGCGGCGCGAGCCACTGGAAGCGCGCGGTGAGCAGGAACTGCATCGCCATGATCGACAGGCCCAGGAAGCCGAGCGCCGCGGCCAGCTCCTGCCGGAACCGGCCGTCGCCCGGCGCCGGCACCGCGGCGAGCCAGAGCAGCGGGTACAGCGCGAGGAGCACGTAGAGCGCGATCCAGAGGCCGACCCGGGTCAGGTCCTGGAGACGGACCGCCCTCACGGCGCGAGGCTCCGGGCGAGCGCGAACAGCGCCGCCGCGGCGAGGAGGATCACCCCCACGGCGAGCGCGGCGACGAGCGCGAGCTTCTGGCGCACGGCCCCGTTCTACCACCCCGGCGCGGCCGTTCGCGCTGCGTGACGCCGTGCCGCAGGCGTGCTTTCCTGCCCGCTCCGGAGGAACCCGCATGCTCGCGCCGCTCGCCACGCTCGCCGCCCTCGCCCTCGCCCTCGCCGCCGGCCCCGCCGCGCCGCCGCTCGAGCTCACCACCTTCTCGCTCCCGAACGGGCTGACGGTGGTGCTCGCGCCCGACCACCGGCTGCCGCAGGTGGCGGTGGACACCTGGTTCCAGGTGGGCTCGAAGGACGAGGCGCCCGCGCGCACCGGGTTCGCGCACCTGTTCGAGCACCTCATGTTCATGGGGACGAACCGCGTCCCCGGGAACCGCTTCGACGTGATCATGGAGTCGGGGGGCGGCTCCAACAACGCCTCCACCTCGTCGGACCGGACCAACTACTACAGCGTCGGGCCCTCGCAGCTCCTCCCCACGCTGCTCTGGCTGGACGCGGACCGGCTGCAGGCGCTCGCCGACGCGATGACGCAGGAGAAGCTCGACCTGCAGCGCGGGGTGGTGCGCAACGAGCGGCGGCAGAGCTACGAGAACACCCCCTACGGCGCGGCCGAGCTGGTGATCCCCGAGGTCATGTACCCGGACGGCCACCCGTACCACCACCCCGTCATCGGCAGCCACGCCGACCTCGAGGCGGCCACGCTCGACGACGTGAAGGGCTTCTTCCGGACCTGGTACGTGCCGGCGAACGCGACGCTGGTGGTGGCGGGCGACTTCCGGCCCGACGAGGTGCGCCCGCTGGTCGAGAAGCTGTTCGGCGCGGTCCCGCTGCGCGCGCCGCCCGCGCCCGCGCGCGCCGCGCCGGCGCGGCTCGAGCGCGAGGTCCGCCGGATCCTGTCCGACCGCGTGGAGCTGCCGAAGCTCATCCTGGTGTGGCACGCGCCGGCCGCCTACGCCGACGGCTCGGCGGAGCTGGAGCTCCTCGCCGACGTGCTGGCGGAGGGGCCGTCCTCGCGCCTCGACCGGCGGCTCGTGCAGGACCTGCGGCTCGCCGAGTCGGTCACCGCCTACCTCGACCCCGGGCGGCTCGGCTCGCTGTTCCGCGTCGAGGTGACCGCCACGCCCGGCGCCGACCTGGAGCGGGTGAAGCGCGAGGCGCTGGCGGTGCTCGCGGAGCTGCAGGCGAAGGGGCCCGAGGCGCGCGAGCTGGCCCGCGTGCGCGCGCAGGCGGAGCGGCGGCGGCGCGAGGAGCGCGAGCACCTCGTGCACCGCGCCGACAAGCTGAACGAGTACCTCTCCTACTACGGCGAGCCGGACGGCTTCGCCCGCGACCTCGCCCGGGTCACCTCCGCCACCTCCGGCGGCCTGCGCGAGGCCGCCCGCGGCCTCGGCGAGGGCCGGCTCGACCTGCGCGTCCTCCCCGCCCGCGCCGGCGTCGCGAAGGCGGAGATCCCCGACGCGCCGCCGCCGCCGCTCGCCACGCGCCCGTTCGACCCGCCCGCACCGGAGGTGTTCCGGCTCGCGAACGGCCTCGAGGTGCGCGTCGCCCCGCGCCCGGGCACCGGGCTGTTCGCCGCCCACCTGCTCCTGCCCGGCGGCGCCGCGGCGGTCCCGGCCGAGAAGGCCGGGCTCGCGCCCATCCTCGCCGAGCTGCTCACCTCCGGCGCCGGCGGGCGCAGCGCCGCGGAGTACGCCGACGCCATCCGCGCGCTCGGCGCGACCGTCGAGGCCGAGGCGCGCCCCGCGTCGCTGCAGGTGTCGGTGAGCGGGCTCTCCGCCCACCTCGCCCCCGCGCTCGACCTCTTCGCGGACGCGGTGCTGCGCCCGAACCTGGCGCGCGCCGACTTCGAGCGCGAGGCGGCGCTGGCGCTGGCGCGCGTCGAGGCCCGGCCCGACGATCCGCGCAAGGTGGCGCCGGTGGCGGCCGCGGCGGCGATCTTCGGCCGGAACGACCCGCGCGGCCGCCCGGTGGACGGCTGGGCCGCCACGGTGCGCACCGTCACGCTCGACGACGTGCGCCGGCTCGCGCCGCGGCTGCTCGACCCGCGCGGCGCCACGCTGGTGGTGGCGGGGGACGTCGATCCCGCGGCGCTCCGGCGGCTGCTCGCGCCGCGGCTCGGCGCCTGGCGCGGCGCCGGCCCCGCGCCCGCGGCGAACCCCGCCGCGCTGACCGCCGCGCCGGGCGGGCGCATCCTGCTCGTGGACCGGCCCGGCGCCCCGCAGACCCGCATCCTCCTGGCGCGCCCGGTCGCCCCCGCGGCCGAGCCGGCGCGCGCGCTCCGCGAGCTCGTGAACGTGGTGCTCGGCGGGAGCTTCACCTCGCGCCTCAACCAGAACCTGCGCGAGAAGCACGGGTACACCTACGGCGCGCGGAGCGCGTTCGCGACCGAGGGCGGGCAGGGGCTGTTCACCGCCGGCGCGGCGGTGCAGACCGAGGTGACCGGCGCGGCCCTGGTGGAGCTGCGGCGCGAGCTGGACGGGCTCGCCGCCGCCGGCGTGGACTCGGCCGAGACGGCCAAGGCGCGCGAGACGGCCCGGCACCGGACGGTGGAGGAGATCCAGACCACCGCCGGGCTCGCCGACGCGCTCGCCGCGGCCGTCCTGGAGGGCCGCCCCCCCGACGCGCTCCGGCGCGAGGCCGAGGCGCTCGCCGCCGTCGAGCCCGCCCGCGCCGTCGCCGAGGCGAAGACCGGGCCGTACGCCTTCGGCGGCCTCACGGTGGTGCTCGTGGGCGACCGGAAGGCGGTCGTGCCCCAGCTCGAGAAGGCCGGGTTCCCGCGGCCGGTGGTGGTCGACGCCGAAGGCATCCCCGTCCCCGCCATCCCCGTCCCAGAGTAATTTTCGGGATGGGGGGCGGGGCGGGTGCGAAACGTTCGTTTCGCGGCCGCTCCCGCTGGAATGCCCGCAGATCGGCGGCCGCGCGACGGACGGTGGGCCGCGCGGCGGGCGCCATTCCCGGGACGCCCGCCCGGCGAGGCTCGCTTCGGGGGTCGCCGCCAACGACTCTGGGTTCGGCGGAAACGACTCTGGGTCGGGGGGCGAACGACTCTGGGTCGGGGGACGTGGGGACGGGACGGGGGGTCGTGAACGGGCGCCGGGGACGGCACCACGGATGCCCGCCGGGGGCCCCGCGTCAGGCGCCGCGGCGGCGGACGGCGCGCGCCACCTCGGCGGCGAGCTCCTCGACGCTGAACGGCTTGTGGAGGATCCCGCGGAACCCGCCCTGGAGCGCCTCGCGGACCCGCGCGTCGAGCCCGTAGCCGGTCATGAGCACGGCGGGGAGCTCGGGCTGGGCGCGCCGCAGGGCCCGCAGCGTCTCGGGGCCGTCGCCGGCGGGCATGGCGAGGTCCACCAGCGCGAGGTCGAGCGCGCCGCGCCCCTGCACCTCGAGCGCCTCCGCCAGCGAGGCGGCGGGGAGCGCGTCGTAGCCGAGCCGGCGCAGGAGCCGCGCCGTGGTCTCCCGCACGCCGCGCTCGTCGTCCGCCACCAGGACGCGCCCGGCGCCGTGCTCCGGCGCGCCCGCCGCCACGGCACCGTCGTCGCGCTCGATCGCCGGCGACTCGGGCAGGAGCACGGTGAACCGCGCCCCCTTCCCCTCCTCGCTCTCGAACCCGACCCAGCCGCCGTGGTTCTGGACGATGCCGTACACCATGGCGAGGCCCATCCCCGTGCCCTGGCCGGCCGGCTTGGTGGTGAAGAACGGGTCGAAGACGCGCTCGCGCACCGCGGCGGGGATGCCGACGCCGGTGTCCGCCACCGTGATCGCCACGTGCCGGCCGGGCGCGAGGCCGGGGCGCGCGCGCGTCGCCTCGGCGTCGAGCTCCACCTCGGCGGTCTCGAAGGTCAGCGTCCCGCCGGACGGCATGGCGTCCCGCGCGTTCACGGCCAGGTTGAGCACGACCTGCTGGAGCTGGTCGGGGTCGCCGCGCACCACCGCGGTGCCGGCCGCGAGCTGGTGCCGGATGGCGATGCGCTTGTCGAGCGTGCGCTCGAGCAGCGCCGACACCTCGCGCACCAGCGCGTGCAGGTCCACCGGCACCTGCTGGTACTTGCCCCGGCGCGCGAACCCGAGCAGCTGCCGGGTGAGCGCGGCGCCCCGGCGCGCGGCCTGGCGGATCCCGGCGGCCGCCTCGTCCGCGGCGGTGCCGGGCTCGCCGAGCAGCTCGGCGTAGCCGAGGATCCCGGTGAGCAGGTTGTTGAAGTCGTGCGCGATCCCGCCGGCGAGCAACCCCACCGCCTCCATCTTCTGCCCGTGCCGCGCCTGCGCCTCCGCCGCCTGCCGCGCCTCCTCGGCGCGCTGCCGCTCCACCAGCTCCGCCGCCAGCCGCCGGTTCGCGAGCGCGAGCGCCGCGGTCCGCTCGTCCACCGCGCGCCGGAGCTCCTCGGGCAGCCGCAGGAGCCGGTGCGCGAGCAGCCCGCTCGCCCCGGCCACCAGCACGAGCAGCGCCGCCGGCATGACGAGCCCGCCCCAGCGCACCCAGCCCTCCCGCGGCGCCACGTCGAGCTCCCACGCCTCGCCCGGCAGGCGGACCTTGACCGCGACCGCGCCGCGCGGGAGCGCGCCGCCCGAGGACGCGAACGGCTGCGCCGCGCCGTCGCGCCGGAGCGCCCAGTCCAGCCCGGCCGCCGACAGGGCCGCCACCCGCGTCCGGCTCACCACGTCCGGCAGCCGCACCGCCACCGCCACGAAGCCCCAGAACGCCTCGCCGCCCCCCGGCGCCGGGCGGAACACCGCGATGCGCCCGACCACGCCCTGCCCGCCCTGGCGCAGCTCGAACGGCCCCTCCGCGGTGAGCTGGCGCGACTCGATGGTGCGCTCGGCGGAGGCGCGGTGCCCGGGATCCGCGAGCAGGTCGAGGCCCAGCGCCGCCTCGTTCCCGGCGAGCGGGTGGATGCGGGTGAGCACGCCGCCCGGGGCGAGCTGCAGGCTGCTGATGCCGCCGTAGTGGGCGAGCAGGTCGTCGGCGACCTGCTCGAAGCGGTCGAGGTCGGTGTGGCGCACCAGCGCGGCGAGCGCGTGCGCCGCGGCGAGGCTGCGCGACAGGTCGTCCTCGATGGCGCGGGCGGCGAGGTCCGCGCGCTCGAGGATGGCGCGCCGGCGGCCGCGCTCCTCCGCGATCTCGTGCTGCTGGAGCAGCGCGCCGCCGAGGACGAGCACCGCCGCGGCCACCGCGACGCCGCCCCACGGCGCCCTGCGACCGGGTCGCGGCGCGTCACCGGGGCCCGGGGCCGCGGCCGGCGCTGGTGCGTCGGGCGCCATCAGTGGATGCGGGGCAGCAGCGGCAGGGCCGCCACCACCCGCGCCTCCTCCTCGGCGAGCGCCTCGAGCCGCGCGTCGGCGCCCGGGTCCACCTCGCGCGCCAGGTCCACGAACAGCCGCTCGTGGCCGGCCTCCGACTGCGCCAGGCGCGCGTACAGCTCACGCAGCCGCGCGTCCGGGAGCGCGCCCGCGAGCAGCCACAGGCGCTCGCAGCTCCGCGCCTCGATGAGCGCGCCCACCAGCAGCCGGTCCACCAGCCGGTCCTCGGGCCGCGGGCCGCCGCGGACCTGGCGCAGGAGCGCCTGCGCGTACGGATCGCCCTCGTCGGGCGGCAGCGGGGTGCCCCGCCGACCCAGCTCGGCCAGCACCGCCAGGAAGTGCTGCAGCTCCTCCTGCGCGAGCTTCGCGAGCGCCCGCACCATCCCGGCGCGCTCGGGGTGGTCGGCCACCAGCTTGAGCGCGCTCGCCGCCGCCTTCTTCTCGCAGTGCGCGTGGTCCTGCAGCGTGCGGTCCAGCTCCGCGAGCGCGACGTCGGTCCAGCGCGGGTCGGTGGGCGAGCGGAGCAGGCGCACCCGCGCAGTGTACGCGATCACGAGAGGAGCGCCGCGAGCCGTTCCGGGGAGAGGACCGCGGGTGCCCGCGGCAGCCGCGCCAGCGAGAAGCGGCCGACCAGCTCCTGCGGGGTACACGCGGCGTGTGGGTCGCCATCCGCCAGCCCCGAGAGCTCGGCCAGCAGCGCGACCACCGCGCGCGGGTCCGCGCCGCGCGCCCGGAGCTCGCCCAGCGAGAGCGCGCCGTGCCGCTTCGCGAGCCGTGCGCCGTCGGGCCCGACCACGAGCGGCACGTGCGCGAAGCGCGGCGCCGCGAGCCCCAGCGCGCGGTAGAGGAGGAGCTGGCGCGCGGTGGACGGCAGGAGGTCGTCGCCGCGGACCACCTCCCCCACCTCCATGGCCGCGTCGTCCACCACCACCGCGAGCTGGTAGGCCGGCACGCCGTCGGCCCGCGCCACCACGAAGTCGCCCACCTCCGCCGCGACGTCGTGCGCCACCGGGCCGTGCACGCCGTCCTCGAAGGCGACCGGCCCCGGCTCCACGCGCAGGCGCCAGGCCGGCCGCCGGCCCGCCGCGCGCCGGGCCACCTCTGCGGGGGAGAGCGCGCGGCAGGTGCCGGGGTAGCGCGGCCCCTCGTCCGAGGCGCCGTGCGGCGCCTGCGAGGCGGCGGCGATCTCGGCGCGCGAGCAGAAGCACGGGTAGGCGAGCCCCGCGGCGCGGAGCCGCTCCAGCGCGGCGGCGTAGCGCGGCAGCCGCTCCGACTGGCGATAGGGGCCGAGCGGGCCGCCCACGTCCGGCCCCTCGTCCCAGTCCAGCCCGAGCCAGCGCAGCTCGTCCAGGATCCGCGCCTCCAGGCCGGGCCGCACGCGCGGGCCGTCCAGGTCCTCCACCCGCATGACGTAGGCCGCCCCGGCGGTGCGCGCGGCGAGCCACGACAGGAGCGCGGTGCGCGCGTTGCCGAGGTGCAGGGGTCCGGTGGGGGAGGGAGCGAAGCGGCCGCGGCTGGACACGGGTGCCCCGGGAGGTCGGTGCCGGTTGGGCGCTGCGATGATATCCGCTGCCCCCGGCCCCCACGCGTCGAAAACTTGTGAGGGCGGGGGAACCGCCACACTACTCCACCCATGGCCCGCCAGGCAGGCGTCCTCCTCCCCCTCTTCTCGCTCCGCTCCCAGGCAGACTGGGGCGTGGGCGAGATCCCCGACCTCGTCCCCTTCGCGCGCTGGTGCGCCGACGCGGGCTTCTCGCTGGCGCTGCTCCTGCCGGTGAACGAGGCCTCGCGCGGGCAGAACAGCCCGTACGGCGCGCTCTCGGCGTTCGCGCTCGACCCGGTGTACCTCGCGCCCTCCGCGCTCCCCGACTTCCAGGCCGCCGGCGGGCTCGACGCGCTCTCGCCCGACGAGCGCGCCCGGCTGGCCGCCGTCCGGGCCGCCCCGACGGTGCGCTGGGACGAGGTGCGCCGGCTGAAGCGCCGCGCGCTGGAGATCGCCTTCGCGCGCTTCGAGCGCGACGAGTGGAACCGGCGCACCGAGCGCGCCCGCGCGCTGGAGGCGTTCGCGCGCCAGGAGGCGGGCTGGCTCGACGACTACGCGCTGTTCGTGGCGCTGCACGACGAGGCGGGCGGCCGCGCCTGGACCGACTGGCCGGCGCCGCTGCGCGACCGCGACCCGGCCGCGCTCGCCACCGCCCGCGCCTGGCACGCGCGCGAGATCCTGTTCCAGGCCTGGGTGCAGTGGCAGGCCGAGGAGCAGTGGCGCCGCGCCCGCGCGGCCGCGAACGGCGCCGGGGTGGAGCTGGGCGGCGACCTCCCGTTCATGGTGGCGCCGGACTCCGCCGACGTGTGGGCCCGCCGCGGCGACTTCCGGCTCGACGCGCGCGTGGGCGTGCCGCCCGACGCGTTCAGCGCCACCGGGCAGGACTGGGGGCTGCCGGTCTACCGCTGGGACGTGATGGAGCGGGAGGGCCACCCCTGGCTCACCGCGCGCGCGCGCCGGATGGCCGACCTGTTCGACCTCTACCGCGTGGACCACGTGGTCGGCCTGTACCGGACCTACTACTTCCCCAACGACGGCGGCCCGCCGGCGTTCGTGCCGTCCGAGGAGGGCGCGCAGATCGCGAACGGCGAGCGCGTGCTCGGGATCTTCTCCGAGGGCGCGCGGGTGGTGGCGGAGGACCTCGGCGTCGTGCCCGACTTCGTGCGCGCCTCGCTGGAGCGGCTGCGCATCCCCGGCTACCGGGTGCAGCGCTGGGAGAAGAACTGGGAGGCCGGCGGGACCGCGTTCCGCGATCCGGCGCGCTGGCCGCCGGTGTCGGTCGCGACCACCGGCACGCACGACAGCGAGTCGGTGGCGGACTGGTACGAGGGGCTCTCGCGGGAGGAGCGCGCGCAGCTGCTCGCGCTGCCGGAGCTGGAGCCGCTCCGCGCCCGGGCCCCGGAGCGCTGGGACGACGGCGTGCGCGACGCGCTGCTGGCGCTCGTGTACGGCGCCGCCTCCGACCTCGTGCTGGTGCCGTTCCAGGACGCGCTCGGCATGCGCGACCGGGTGAACGTGCCGGGCACCGTCACCGGCGAGAACTGGACGTTCCGGATCCCGATGGACCTGGGCGCGCTCGCGGCCGACGCCGCGGCGCGGACCCGGCTGCGAGAGCTCGCGGTGCGGGCCGGGCGGGCGCCGCCGGGGTAGCGGGCGCGGGCCGCGCGGGCGCGGCGAGGGGGGCGGGTGGGGGCGGAGAACGGGGCGGGCGCAGCGAACGCAGCGAAGGTCGAGGAGCTCCTGGGCGCGCTCGCCGAGGCGCTCGCCCGCGGCGAGGGCGTGACGCCGCGGCCGGCGTCCACCTACCGGCTGCAGCTCCACCCCGGCTTCGGCTTCGACGCCGCCGCCGCGCTGGTGCCCTACCTCGACGCGCTCGGCGTGTCCGACGTGTACCTCTCGCCGGTGCTCGCCTCGGCGCCGGGCTCCACGCACGGCTACGACGTGGTGGACCACGCGCGCCTCGACCCCGAGCTGGGCGGCGAGGAGGGCTACGCGCGGCTCGCCGCGGCCTGCCGCGCGCGCGGGATGGGCATCCTGCTCGACTACGTGCCCAACCACATGGGCATCGGCCCCTGGAACGCCTGGTGGATGGACCTGCTCGAGAACGGGCCGTCCTCGGTGCACGCCCCCGCGTTCGACGTGGACTGGACGCCGCTCAAGTCCGAGCTCGCGAACAAGGTGCTGGTGCCGGTGCTGGGCGACCAGTTCGGCCGGGTGCTGGAGCGCGGCGAGCTGCGCCTGGCGCGCGACGGCGGCGCGCTCGCGATCCGCTACTTCGACCACACCTTCCCGGTGGCGCCGCGCTCGGTGCCGCTCGTCCTGCGCCACGGCATCGAGCGGCTGCGCGAGGCGCTCGGCCCGGAGGACCCGAGCCTGCAGGAGCTGGAGTCGATCTGCACCGCGCTCGACAAGCTGGCGCCGCGCAGCGAGACCCGGCCCGAGGCGGTGGCGGAGCGCGCGCGGGAGAAGGAGGTCGCGAAGCGGCGGCTGGCCGCGCTCTGCGACGCGAGCCCGGCGGTGCGGGCCTTCGTGGACGAGGACGTGGCCGCCTTCAACGGCACGCCCGGCGACCCGCGCAGCTTCGACCTGCTGCAGCGGCTGCTCGACGCGCAGGCCTACCGGCTCGCCTTCTGGCGGGTGGCGGGCGAGGAGATCAACTACCGGCGATTCTTCGACGTGAACGCGCTCGCGGCGCTGCGCATGGAGGAGCCGCGGGTCTTCGCCGAGGCGCACCGGCGGGTGCTGGCGCTGCTGCGCGACGGCGACGCCACCGGCCTGCGCATCGACCACCCCGACGGCCTCTACGCACCGGCGGCGTACTTCCGGCGGCTGCAGGCGTGCTACCTCGCCGAGCGCGCCCGCGCCCTGGCGCGCGCGCGGGGGATCGCGCTCGAGAACGGCGCCGAGGCGCTGCTGCTGGAGCGGCTCTTCGCGGAGCTGGAGGCGGGCCGGCTGCCGGCGCGGCCGCTCTACGTGGTCGCCGAGAAGGTGCTGGCCGCCGGCGAGCGGCTGCCGCAGGGGTGGGACGTGGACGGCACCACCGGCTACGAGCTCCTGGCGGCGGTGAACGGGCTGTTCGTGGACCCCGCCGCGCAGCGGGCGTTCGACGCGCTCTACGCGCGGGTGGCCGGCGGGCGGCAGGACTACCGCCGCACCGTGGAGGAGAAGAAGCGGCTGGTGATGTCGTCGTCCATGGCGAGCGAGATCAACATGCTCGCGCACCGGCTCTCGCGGATCAGCGAGACCGACCGGCGCACCCGCGACTTCACGCTGAACGAGCTCACCCGGGCGCTGGTGGAGTACGTGGCGCTGTTCCCGGTCTACCGCACCTACGTCACGCGCCGCGGCGAGGTGGACGCCCGCGACCGGGACTACGTGGAGGCGACCATCGCCCGCGCCCGGCGGCGCAGCCCGCTGGTGGACCCGTCCATCTACGACTTCCTCCGCGACGTGCTCCTGCAGCGCTACCCGGACGGCCTGCCCGAGGCGGCGCGCTGCGCGTGGCTGGAGTTCGCCCTGAAGCTGCAGCAGGTCACCGGGCCGGTGACGGCCAAGGCCGTGGAGGACACCGCGTTCTACTGCTACGTCCGGCTCGTCTCGCTGAACGAGGTGGGCGCCGACCCGGACCGCTTCGGCAGCTCGCCAGACGAGCTGCACGCGCTCCTCGCCGAGCGCCGCGCGCGCTTCCCGGGCTCGCTCTCGGCCAGCTCCACCCACGACACGAAGCGCAGCGAGGACGTCCGGGCGCGCATCTCGGCGCTGTCCGAGCTGCCGGGCGAGCTGCGGGCCGCGGTCTCGCGCTGGGGCCGCGTGAACCGCCCCCACGTCCGCCGCCTCGAGGGCCGCACCGCGCCGGACCGCCGCGACGAGTACCTGCTGTACCAGACGCTCCTCGGCACCTTCCCGGACGGTGGCCTGACCCCGGGCACGCCCGCGCACGCCGACTACCTGGAGCGGATGCAGGCGTACGCGCAGAAGGCGCTCCGCGAGGCGAAGATCCACACCAGCTGGACGCATCCGGACGAGGAGTACGAGGGCGGCGTGCGGGCCTTCCTGGCCGGCGCGCTGGCCTCGCGCGCGTTCCTGCGCGACCTGGGCGCGCTGGCCGAGCGGGCGGCGCGGGCCGGGCGGATCTCGTCCCTCGCGCAGGTGGCGCTGAAGCTGGCCGCGCCCGGGGTCCCCGACGTCTACCAGGGCACGGAGCTCTGGGACCTCTCGCTCGTCGACCCCGACAACCGGCGGCCGGTGGACTGGGCGCGCCGGGCGCGCGCGCTCGAGGCCATCCAGGCCGAGCTCGCGCGCGGACCGGAGGCGCGCCGCGCGCTGGCCCGCCGCCTCGGGGCGCCCGACGCGCTCGCCGGCGGCGAGGCGAAGCTGCTGCTGCTGGCGGAGGGGCTCCGGCTGCGCCGGCGCGAGCGGGCCCTGCTCCTCGAGGGCGACCACCGCCCGCTCGCGGCGGAGGGGCCGCTGGCCGGGCACGTGGTCGCGTTCGCGCGCACGCTCGGGGGCCGGGCGGTGGCGTGCGCGGTGCCGCGGCTGGTGCTCCGGCTCCAGGACCAGGGCGGCGGCGCGCCGCGCTGGGAAGGGGCGGCTCCCCCCTCGGCGGGCTCGCGGCCCGGTGGGTGGACGTGGTAACCGGCACCGTGCACCGCGGGGACGCGCCGGCGCTCGCCGACCTGTTCGCGGACTTCCCGGTCGCGCTGCTCGCCTCCGAGTGAACCCAGGAGCCCCCATGCCGCCGATCCGCGTCTACCTCGTCCGCCACGCCAGGGCGGAGGCGAGCGCCGGCGACGACGCCGCCCGCCGGCTGACGCCCGACGGGCGCGACGCGTTCGCGGCGCTGGCGGCGCGGCTCCGCCCGCGGCTCGCGGTCCGCGGCGTGGTCGCGTCCCCGTACGCGCGCGCCCGCGAGACCGCCGAGCTGCTGGCGGCGGCCACCGGCGCGCCGCTGGAGCTGGATCCCCGGCTCGCCGCCGGCGCCTGCGGCGGCGCGGAGCTGCTGGCGCTGGCGCGCGCCGCCGGCGACCGCGCGGCGCTGGTCGGGCACAACCCCGAGGTCGCCGAGGCGGTGGCGCTCGCCGCCGGGCGCGGCCTGGAGGTGCGGCCCGGCACCATCGCCGCGGTGGACCTCGGCCCGGGCTCGGCCGCGCTGGCCTGGCTCGAGGCGCCCTGACCCGCGGTCGCGCGCCCGCTGCTACACTCGCGCGCATGTCCGCCCCCGGCGCCGCGCCGCGCCCCCAGCCCGCCTTCGTGCAGGAGCTCGACACGCTGGTGCGGGCCCGCTACCCGCTCGTCTACCTCGTCACCTCCGAGGAGCAGCGCCTCGAGGCCATCCTCGACGGCCTCGCCGACCGCCACGGGAAGGCCCTGCTCGGCTGGTCCATCGGCCGCGGCTTCCGGCGGCTCGGCGGCACCCGCGGCCCCGTGCCGGAGGACGCGAAGGATCCGCTCGCGGCGCTCGCGGCCGTCGAGAAGCTCGCCGAGCCCGCGCTGGTGGTGCTGAAGGACTTCCACCCGTTCCTGTCGGACCCGGCGGTGGTGCGCGGGCTGCGCGAGCTCGGGCACGCGCTGAAGTCCACCTACACGACGGTGCTCCTGCTCTCGCCCACGCTCGTCATCCCGCCGGAGATCGAGAAGGAGATCTCGGTCCTCGACGTGCCGCTGCCCGGCTACCGCGACCTGCTCGAGCTGCTGAAGGAGATCGTGGGCGTGGTGCGCCAGAGCGGGCGCGCCCAGGTCGAGCTGAACCAGGACGACGCCGACCAGCTCATCCAGGCCGCGCTCGGGCTCACGCTCTCCGAGGCGGAGAGCGCCTTCGCGAAGGCCATCGCCACCGACGGCCGGCTCTCGCGCGACGACGTCCCGCTCGTGCTCGAGGAGAAGCGGCAGGTGATCCGCAAGAGCGGCCTGCTCGAGTACTTCGCCACCGACGCGCGGCTGGCGGGCGTGGGCGGCATGGCGAGCCTCAAGGCCTGGCTCGGCCGGCGCGGGGCGGCGTTCTCCGAGGCGGCGCGCCGCTTCGGGCTCCCCGAGCCGAAGGGCCTGCTGCTCCTCGGCGTGCAGGGGTGCGGCAAGAGCCTCACCGCGAAGGCGATCGCGGCGCAGTGGCGGCTGCCGCTCCTGCGGCTCGACATGGGCCGGATCTTCAGCGGGCTGGTGGGCTCGTCGGAGGAGAACCTGCGCCGCGCCATCCGCGTGGCGGAGAGCGTCGCGCCGGTGGTGCTGTGGGTGGACGAGATCGAGAAGGGGCTCTCCGGGACGCAGTCCTCCGGGGTGAGCGACGGCGGCGTCACCGCGCGCGTCTTCGGCGCCCTGCTCACCTGGCTCCAGGAGAAGACCGCGCCGGTGTTCGTGGTGGCGACGGCGAACCGCATCGAGCAGCTGCCCCCCGAGCTCCTGCGCAAGGGGCGCTTCGACGAGATCTTCTTCATCGACCTGCCGCTCGCGGCCGAGCGCCGCGAGATCTTCCAGATCCACCTGGGCCGGCGCCGCCGCGACCCGGCGCGCTTCGACCTCGACGCGCTGGCCGCCGCCAGCGAGGGCTTCAGCGGCGCCGAGATCGAGCAGGCGGTGGTCTCCGGCCTCTACGACGCGTTCGCCGAGGGCGTGGACCTCGCCCAGGCGCACGTCGAGCGCGCGGTGCGCGAGTCGCTCCCGCTCTCCACCACCATGCGCGAGGACATCGCGCGCCTGCGCGAGTGGGCGCGCACCCGCACCCGCCCCGCCTCCGCGCCGGCCGCCGGCTGACCGGGGCGCGCCCGCATGGCCTCCCGCCTCCGCCGCTTCCTCCACCTCGAGCGCCCCCGCGACGGCGGCGCCGCGCCCGACCCGGCGCCCGGCGCCGCGGATCGCGCCGCCCGCTTCGGCGCCGTCCAGCGCCCCGGCGCCGAGCCGGAGGACGCCCCCGTCACCGGGGCGAAGCTCGAGCGCTTCGGCGCCGAGCCGGAGCCCGCGCTCCAGCTCCTCGACCGCGGCGACCGCCTGCCGTTCACGCGCTGCCGGCGCTGCGGCATGGACAGCCACGCGCTCGCGGTCGAGTGCCCGGGCTGCGGGGCCGCGCTCGACACGCCGGAGCAGCGCGCCGCCGACGAGCGGCTCCGGGTCGAGCGCGCGCGGCAGGCCGAGGAGGAGGCGCGCGCGGCGGCGGCCCGGCGGGAGGCGCTCGCCCGGGCGGAGGCCGGGGAGGCGACGTCCCGCCGCGCGCTCGGCGAGGCGCTCGCGCGCGAGGTGGGCGAGCGCGAGCGGCGGCGGCTCGAGGCGGAGGGGCTGGGCGGCGGGCCGGGCCCGCTCGAGCTGGGCGCCCGGGTGCTCCGCGCCCTCGGGACGTACTGGCGGCGGGGCGGCGGCGGACGGGGCTGACGCCCCCCTTGATCTCGCGGGTGCGGTGGGCGATGTTCCGCACCTCTTCCCACCCCCGCGAGGAGTCCCCGTGCCGAACGCTCGCCCCGAGCTCGTCGAGAAGGCCGTGAACACCATCCGCATGCTCGCCGCCGACGGCGTGCAGCAGGCGAACAGCGGCCACCCCGGCATGCCCATGGGCGCCGCGGACATGGCCTTCGTCCTCTGGACGCGCCACCTGCGCTTCGACCCCGCCGAGCCGCGCTGGCTGGGCCGGGACCGGTTCCTGCTCTCCGCCGGCCACGGCTCGATGCTGCTGTACTCGCTGCTCCACCTGGCCGGCTTCGACTGCACGCTCGAGGACCTGAAGAAGTTCCGCCAGCTCCACTCGCGCACGCCCGGCCACCCGGAGTACGGCTACCTGCCCGGCGTGGAGATCACGAGCGGCCCGCTCGGCCAGGGCTTCGCGAACGGCGTGGGGTTCGCGCTCGGCCACGCCATGCTCTCCGCGAAGCTCGGGCCCGGGAGCCCGGTCGCGGACGCGTTCGTGTACGCCATCGTGTCCGACGGCGACCTGATGGAGGGCGTGTCCGCCGAGGCGGCCAGCTTCGCCGGCCACCACAAGCTCGGCCGGCTCGTCTACCTGTACGACGACAACGGCATCACCATCGACGGCAAGACCAGCATCACGTTCTCCGGCGAGGACGTGACGAAGCGCTTCGAGGCGTACGGCTGGCACGTCCAGTCGGTGGACGGCCGCGACCGCGACGGCATCGACCGCGCCATCCAGGCGGCGAAGGCCGAGCTGGGCCGCCCCAGCCTCATCCGCGTGCACACCACCATCGGCTACGGCTCGCCCGGCAAGGCGGGTAAGTCGAGCGTGCACGGCGCGCCGCTCGGCGAGGCGGAGCTGGAGGCCACCAAGAAGGCGCTGGGGTGGCCGCTCGAGCCGCGCTTCCTCGTCCCGGACGACGTCCGCGCCTACTGGGCCGAGGTCCGCGCCGAGAAGGCCGCGCAGAAGCAGGCCTGGAGCGCGGCCGAGCAGGCCTGGCGCGCCGCGAACCCGGAGCAGGCGGCGCTGCTCGACGCCCACGTGGAGCGCTGGGTGCCGGAGCGGATCCTGGATCGCGCCCGCGCCGAGCTGCCCGCGCCGGACGCGACGCGCAAGGTCTCGCAGGCCATCCTCCAGAAGATCGCGCCGCTCGTGCCGTGCCTGGTGGGCGGCTCGGCCGACCTGGCCGAGTCGAACCTCACCGAGATCAAGGGCGCGGGCTCGGTGGCGCCGGGCAGCTTCGCCGGCCGCAACGTCCACTTCGGCATCCGCGAGCACGCCATGGGCGCGATCGCGAACGGCCTCGCCTACGACGGCCTGTTCGTCCCGTTCGTCGGCACGTTCCTGCAGTTCGCCGACTACATGCGCCCGCCGGTCCGGCTCGCCGCGCTCTCGAAGCTGCAGGCGATCTACGTCTGGACGCACGACTCGATCTTCCTCGGCGAGGACGGCCCCACGCACCAGCCGGTCGAGCACCTCACCGCGCTGCGCGCCATCCCGAACCTGCACGTCTGCCGCCCCGCCGATCCGGAGGAGACCGCCGCCGCCTGGGCGCACGCGCTCCACCGGCGCGGCGGGCCCACCGCGCTCGTCCTCACCCGCCAGAAGCTCGCGCCGGTGAAGCGCTCGGTGCCGCTCGACCCCGAGGCGATCCTCCGCGGCGGCTACCTGATGGACGCGCCCGCGGGCGCCACGTTCACGCTCGTGGCCACCGGCTCGGAGGTGCCGCTCGCGCAGGCCGCGCTCGAGGCGCTCGCGAAGCAGGGCCTGGTGGGCCGGCTCGCGTCGATCCCGTGCCTGGAGTGCTTCCTCGCGCAGCCGCAGGCCTGGCGCGACGAGGTGGTGCCGCCCGGCCAGCGGGTGGCGGTGGTGGAGGCGGCGCGGGGCACGGAGTGGTGGCAGCTCGCCGGCCGCGACGGCCTGGTGCTCGGGATCGAGCGCTTCGGCTCGAGCGCGCCGGAGAAGGCGCTCGCCGAGGACTACGGCTTCACGCCGGCGCAGGTGGCCGAGCGCGTGACGCGCTGGCTCGCGGGGTGAGCGGCGTGAGGGGGGGCGGCGAGGGCCGCGCCGGGAGGGCGGCCCTGCGAACGGCCTGAGACGCGCCCGGCGGGCCGCCACGTGGCGGCCCGCCAGACGCGGGAGACGTCCGGGTCGGGAGCGCCGCGGCTAGCGCGCCATCACGGCGCTGCTGGTCGTCGCGGCGGCCGGCTGCGGCTGGGCCGGGGCCACCGGGCGCGGCTCGATCCGCTCGCCCTTCGCCAGCATCTTCAGCGAGAGCGAGAGCAGGCTCGCGAGCAGCTCGCCGGAGCCGGGGACGTCGAGCTTGCGGTAGATGCGCTTGCGGCGCGCGCGGATCGTCTCGGGCGAGACGCCGGCGGCGGCCGCCGAGTCCTTGCACGCGAACCCCTGCGCGATCCGGAGCACCTCGGCCCGCTCGGCCGGCGTGAGGCTGGTGCCCTCCATGAACTTGGCGGCGAACGGCGTGAGGATCTCGATATCGATCTGAGCCATCGTGATTCCTTCCCCGGAAGTGCCCGCTGTGGGGCATGTCACCCAGCAGCTACCCGGCCGGCCGAACCAGGGAGGCCTTCGCACGCCCCTGCTTGGTCGCCCGTTGCTGGCGATCCCGACGATAATAACGCCCCCTATGGTTTCTAGCCCCCAAACGGGACTGCAACGTAAGCAGGCGTTCCCCAGGTGGATTTCTGATTTTCATCCCACGCGGGGCGGCTGAGATAACCCGGGTGGGCTGAACCGCGACGCCCCTGATGGGGTGCGAAACGCAGCCGCAGACGCTCCGTGAAGGGTGTCCCGTTGACCCAGGCGCGGCCCGGACGATGGGTCCGGTCGGACGCGGGGAGAACTTCACGGTGCGTGATCGGCGCGCCCCGGCCGTCCCTCGGGGGCCACCGCCTCCGTCGCGCCCCCGCGCCCGTGCCCCGCCGCGGCGAACCCGTCCGGCCAGCGCTCGAGCAGCGGCGCGAGGCGGGCCGCCTCGGCGGCGAGCCGGTCCCAGTCGAGCGAGAGCGCGCGCAGGTTGCCGGCGGGCTCGACGCCGACCGGCACCG
>NZ_BAZG01000057.1 GCF_000964525.1 Anaeromyxobacter sp. PSR-1 | reverse complement strand
CACGCGGTGCGGGTGGCGGCCGAGCGCCGCGCGCGCGAGGCGGTGCCGGCGCTCGTCGAGCGCCTGCGCGATCCGGAGCCCGAGGTGGCGCACCTCGCGGTGGGCGCGCTCGGCCAGCTCCGCGACCCGCGGGCGGTGGGCCCGCTCATCGACCTCTCGCAGCGCGGCGACGGCGGCATGGCGCTGGCGCTGGTGCGCATCATCGGCGACATCGGCGGGCCCGAGGCGGAGGGCTACCTGCTCACGCTCGAGGCCGGCCACCCGGAGCCGCGGGTGCGCGCCGCGGCCCGCGACGCGCTCGCCGAGCTGCGGGCCCGCGAGGCCGAGGCCGGCCGCGTGGCGGGCAAGTAGCCGCGCGGCGGCGGAGGCCACCTCGCGCCGGCTTTCCGCTAAGATGCGACCCTCATGACGCCCCGCACCCTGGTCCCGATCCTCGCGCTCGCGCTCGCCTGCGCGCGCGCCCCGGCGCCCGCCGCGCCCCGCGCGGCCGCGGCCTCGCCGGCCGAGTTCTTCCCGCTCGCGGTCGGGAACGCCTGGACGTACGTGGACGAGTCGCCGGCGCTGCCGCCCGAGCGGCGCGGCGCCACCCGCACCGTGCGGATCCTGGAGCGGACCGCCGACGGCTACTTCCGCGACAGCGATCGCGGCGAGCTGCGCGTGGACGGCGCCTGCGTGCACGACCGGCTGCGCCGGCTGCTCTGCGCGCCGCTCGCCCAGGGCCAGCAGTGGTCCTCGGTGGTCTCGGCCAGCTCCACCGAGCGGTACGAGATCGCCGCGGTGGGCGAGACGGCGGAGACGCCGGCGGGCCGGTTCGAGGGCTGCGTGCGCGTCCGCGCGCACAACCGGGCCGGACCGACCACCGACAACGTGCTCGAGATCACCTACGCGCCGGGCGTCGGGCCGGTGCGGATCGAGACGTGGGCGGTGGTGGAGCGGAACGTGGCGCCCCAGGTGCGGGCGGTGCTCGGCTCGTACCGGGTCGGAGGCAAGTGATGCGCGAGGTCGGGATCGGGATCGCCGGGTTCGGCGTGGTGGGCGGCGGGGTGCTGTCCATCCTGCGCCAGCACGCGGAGGACATCGAGGCGCGGCTGGGCGGGCGGATCGTGGTCCGGCGCGTGGCGCTGCGCGACCTGGACAAGGAGCGCTCCATCGACGTCGATCCCGCGCTGCTCACCACGCGGCTCGAGGACCTGCTCGACGACCCGGCCATCCAGGTGGTGGTCGAGCTGATCGGCGGCGTGGACCAGGCGTTCGAGCTGGTCTGCGGGGCGCTGGAGCGCGGCAAGCACGTGGTCACCGCCAACAAGGCGCTGCTGGCGGCGCGCGGCGACGAGATCTTCCGCCTCGCCCGCGCGCGCGGCGTGGACGTCTACTACGAGGCCGCGGTCTGCGGCGGCGTGCCCATCATCCGCACGCTGCGCGAGGCGCTCGCCTCCGACCGGATCACCGCGCTGCACGGCATCGTCAACGGCACCACCAACTTCATCCTCACCGCCATGGCCGAGAAGGGCGAGCCCATCGAGCGGGCGCTGGCCGAGGCGCAGCGGCTGGGCTACGCCGAGGCCGACCCCACGCTCGACGTGTCCGGCGGCGACGCGGCGCAGAAGCTGTGCGTGCTCGCCCAGCTCGCGTTCGGGGCGGCGCTCCGGCCCGAGGACGTGCTCACCGAGGGCATCATGGCGCTGAAGCCGGAGGACTTCCGGTGGGCGCGCGAGTTCGGCTACGCGCTGAAGCTGCTGGCGGTGGCCCGGCGCTGCGGCCCGGCCGAGGGCGCCGCGCCCGGCGCGCAGGACCAGCTCGAGGCCCGCGTGCACCCCGCCTTCATCCCGGCCGGCTCGCTGCTCGCCGGCGTCCGCGGCGCCATGAACGCGGTGGTGCTGCACTCGGAGGCGCTCGGCGCCTCGATGCTGTACGGGCAGGGCGCCGGCGCGATGCCCACCGGCAGCGCGGTGGTCTCGGACATCATCGACCTCACCCGCAACATCCTGGCCGGCAGCCCCGGGCGCGTGCCCCTGCCGCCCGCCGAGCCGCTGGTCTCGGTGCGGCCGCACGCCGAGGTGCGCTGCGCGTACTACCTGAACTTCTCGGTGAAGGACGCGCCCGGCGTGCTCGCGCGCATCGCCTCGCAGCTCGCCGCGCGCCACATCTCCATCGCGGCGGTGCAGCAGCGCGAGCAGAACGACCAGGGCCAGCCGGTCCCGCTGGTGATCGTGACGCACGTGGCCCGGGAGGCGGACCTGCGCGCCGCCATCGCCGACATCGACCGCGACCCGACCACGCTCGCGCCGACGCGCCTCATCCGCATCGAGAACGTCTGACCCCGCGCCGCGCGGCCGCCGCGTCCGGCCCCGCGCCGGCCGCCGCGGCGCGCCCGAGGTGAACGCATGGTGAGGACGGAGCTCCGGGTGATCTACGGCGACACCGACCAGATGGGCGTCGTCTACTACGGCAACTACCTGCGCTTCTTCGAGGCGGGCCGGAACGAGTTCATCCGCGCCAAGGGGCTCCGCTACCGCGACTTCGAGGAGGCCTACCTGCTCCGGCTGCCGGTGGTGGACGCGCAGGTGAGCTACCGCAGCCCGGCCCGCTACGACGACCTCGTCGCGGTGGAGACCTCGCTCGCCGAGGTGCGCCGCGCCTCGGCCCGCTTCGAGTACCGCATCGTCCGGGACGGCGAGCTGCTCGCCACCGGCTCCACGGTCCACGCCTGCGTGGACCTCGACGGGCGCGTGCGGCGCATGCCCCCGGAGCTGCTGGCGCGGCTCTCGGTGGGCGAGGCGCCCGGCGGCCCGGGGAAGGGAGGCTGAGCCATGGATCGGAACCTCGCGCTCGAGGTGGTCCGCGTCACCGAGGCCGCCGCGCTGGCCTCCGCCCGCCTGATGGGCCGCGGCGATCGCAACGGCGCCGACCAGGCCGCGGTCGAGGCCATGCGCAAGGCGTTCAACGACATCGCCATCCGCGGGGAGGTGGTGATCGGGGAGGGCGAGCGCGACGAGGCGCCGATGCTCTACATCGGCGAGAAGGTGGGGCGCTGCCGCGACGGCGACGCCGAGATGGAGATCGCGGTGGATCCGCTGGAGGGCACGAACCTGTGCGCCACCGGGGCGCCCAACGCGCTCAGCGTCATCGCCATGGGCGAGAAGGGCCGGCTGCTGCGCGCGCCCGACACGTACATGGAGAAGATCGCGGTCGGGCCGCGCGCCCGCGGGGCGGTGGACCTGCGCCGCACGCCCACCGAGAACCTGCGCCGGGTCGCGGACGCGCTCGGCAAGTACGTCGAGGACCTCACCGTGGTGATCCTCGACCGGCCGCGCCACGCGAAGCTGGTCCGCGAGGTCCGCGAGGCCGGCGCCCGCATCAAGCTCATCGGCGACGGCGACGTGGCCGGCGCGCTCAACACCTGCTTCCCGGACACCGGCGTCGACGTGCTGATGGGCATCGGCGGCGCGCCCGAGGGCGTGATCGCCGCCGCGGCGCTCCGCTGCGTGGGCGGCGACCTGCAGGGCCGGCTGGTGTTCCGCAACGACGCCGAGCGCGAGCGCGCCCGCGGGTACGGGCTGAAGGACCTGGACCGGGTCATGGGCGCCGAGGAGCTGGCCGGCGGCAACGTCATGTTCGCCGCCACCGGCGTCACCCACGGCGACTTCCTCAAGGGCGTGCGCTTCACCGGCGACGGCGCCCGGACGCACTCCGTCGTGATGCGGTCGCGGACCGGGACGATCCGCTACATCGAGACCGAGCACCACTTCACCCGCAGCCCGGACTACGGCTGGTAGCCCTCAGGAGGCCCCGATGTCGGTCGTCACGCAGGAGGTCTTCATCGACGCGCCCATCGACCGCGTCTACGACGTGATCGTGGACTACGCGCGCTACCCGGAGTTCGTGCCGGGCATCAGGGGCTGCCGCGTGCTCGCCGGCGGGCCGGGCAGGCGGGTGGAGTACGAGCTCGACCTCGGCATCAAGCGGTTCAAGTACGTGCTGCGGCACGAGGAGGAGCGCCCGCGGAAGGTGACCTGGTCGCTCCAGTCTGGCGAGCTCATGAAGGTCTCGAACGGCTCCTGGGAGCTCCACGCCGAGGGCGACCGCACCCGCGCGCACTACTCCGTCGAGATCCTGATCTCCAAGCCGCCGCTCGTCCCGCAGGCCGTCATCGACAAGATCAGCGAGGAGCTCACCAAGGTGAACCTCCCCCGCAACCTGCAGGCCTTCAAGGCGCGGGCGGAGTCGCTGCGCTGAGATCCGGCAGGCGGTGTCGCCGCGGCAACGTTTGCACCGGGAGGCGCGGCCTGCGCGCCGGCGCGCACATCCTGCCGCGCGCAGTTGACCCCCGTATGGGACGGGTGCTTTACTGAACGGGGCCCTGCGGGGGCGAAGTGAATTGGCGCGAGGGGGCCGTGCGTCATTAAAGAAGTGCGAACCGCGCCACGGAGGAGGGGAACGAGGTCGCGAGGAACGCGACTTGCAACTGCAGCGAGGACGATGGCCCGGAGACCCGCCATGCTGGACGCCTACGTCATCGAGGAGATCAAGCGGCGTGAGCGCGAGCAGCGCCGCGAGGACCGTCCGTCGGTCGAGCTGCCGTTGCCCTCCTATCCGGACGAGGGGCCGCGCGGTCACGACGACCGCGAGCCCGGCGACCGCGATCGCGGCGTCGTGATCATCGACTACTCCGGGTGAGATGATCCGGGACGAGCGGGCGCTCGCCAGCGGCGAAGCGCTCGATCGAGAGGGCGCGGACCGGCCGGTCTCGCGCCCGTCGTTTTCCCGGGCGCGCGCGCGTTCCCTCGCCGGGAAAACCGATTGACCCATCGGCTGCGCGCGGGCACATTCGCGGGCCTGCGAGCGGATCCCTGGGCGCGGCGACCGCGCCGGGCGCTCGGGGAGACCAGCGGATGACCGAGATCATCAACGTGACCGCGCGGGAGATCCTCGATTCCCGCGGCAACCCCACGGTCGAGGTCGAGGTGGCGGTCGGGACCGGCGACGTGGGCCGGGCGGCGGTGCCCTCCGGCGCGTCCACCGGCGAGCACGAGGCGCTCGAGCTGCGCGACGGCGACAAGGGCCGCTACCTGGGCAAGGGCGTCCGCAAGGCCGTCGCGAACGTGATCGACGAGATCGCGCCCGCGGTCGTCGGCCTCGACGCGTCCGACCAGGCCACCCTCGACGCGCGGATGCTCGCGCTCGACGGCACGCCCACCAAGTCGAAGCTGGGCGCGAACGCCGTCCTGGGCGTGTCGCTGGCCGCGGCCAAGGCCGCCGCCACCGCGCACGGCCTGCCGCTGTACCGGTACGTGGGCGGGGCGGGGGCGCGGACGCTGCCGGTGCCGCTCATGAACATCCTGAACGGCGGCGCGCACGCCGACTCCAACGTGGACATCCAGGAGTTCATGGTCGTGCCGCTCGGCCTGCCCACGTTCGCCGAGGCGCTCCGCTGCGGCGCCGAGATCTTCCACGCGCTGAAGAAGGTGCTGAAGGGCAAGGGCGCGGCGACCGGCGTGGGCGACGAGGGCGGCTACGCGCCGAGCCTCGCCTCGAACGAGGAGGCGCTCGCGGTCATCATGGAGGCCATCGGCCAGGCCGGCTACGAGCCCGGCAAGCAGGTGGCGCTCGCGCTCGACTGCGCGGCCAGCGAGTTCTACGACAAGAAGGCCGGCAAGTACGAGCTGGAGGGCGAGGGGAAGAGCTTCGACGGCAAGGGGCTGGTCGAGTACTACGCCCAGCTCGCCGCCAAGTACCCCATCGTCTCGATCGAGGACGGCTGCGACGAGGACGACTGGGCGACCTGGAAGCTCCTGACCGAGCGCCTGGGCGGGAAGCTGCAGCTCGTCGGCGACGACCTGTTCGTCACCAACGTGACCCGCCTGTCCCGCGGCATCGAGCAGGGCGTGGCGAACTCGATCCTGGTGAAGGTGAACCAGATCGGCTCGCTCACCGAGACGCTCGAGGCGGTCCGCATGGCGCACCGCGCGGGCTACACCAGCGTGATGAGCCACCGCTCGGGCGAGACCGAGGACACCACCATCGCCGACCTGGCGGTCGCCTGCGACTGCGGGCAGATCAAGACCGGCTCGGCGTCCCGCACCGACCGCATCGCGAAGTACAACCAGCTCCTCCGCATCGAGGAGGAGCTGGGCACGTCCGGCCGGTACGCCGGCCGCGGCGCGTTCAAGGCCCTCCGCTGAGCCTCCCGGCGAGCGGGCCCCGGACCTCGCGCCGGGGCCCGCCACGCCGCGCCCGAGCGACCCGCCACACGCGCCCTGGGTGCGGGCGCAACCCCGCGCCCGGCCACACGGATTTCCGGGCGCGGCGCATTGACACGCCCGCGGCCGCTCGCTAGCTTCACGTCCCTTGCATCGACCCTCCCGTCACAGGTGAAGAGCATGCGCGCCGACTGGATCGCGAAGCGTCGTGGGCAGGCCAACGTCAGCCAGATGCACTACGCCCGGAACGGCGTGGTCACCGAGGAGATGGCGTTCGTGGCGGCGCGCGAGCGCCTCGAGCCCGAGCTGGTCCGCGCCGAGGTGGCCCGCGGCCGGATGGTGATCCCGGCGAACGTCCGCCACCCCGAGCTCGAGCCGCTCGCCATCGGCATCTCGGCCTGCTGCAAGATCAACGCGAACATCGGCAACAGCGCGGTCACCTCGAACATCGACGAGGAGCTGGCCAAGCTGCGGGTGTGCCTGAAGTACGGCGCCGACACGGTGATGGACCTCTCCACCGGCGGCGACATCCCGCAGATCCGCGAGGCCATCCTGCGCGCCAGCCCGATCCCGGTGGGCACGGTGCCCATCTACGAGTGCCTGGCCCACGTGAAGGACGTGGCCGACCTCACGCCCGAGCTGATGCTCGAGATCATCGAGGCGCAGGCGGCGCAGGGCGTGGACTACATGACCATCCACGCCGGCGTCCTGCGGGACTTCATCCCGCTCGCGGCGCACCGGATCACCGGCATCGTCTCGCGCGGCGGCGCCCTCATGGCGCAGTGGATGCTCGCGAACAAGGCGGAGAACCCGTTCTTCACGCACTTCGAGCAGATCTGCGAGATCTTCAAGCGCTACGACGTGACGTTCTCGCTGGGCGACGGGCTGCGCCCGGGCTGCCTCGCCGACGCGTCCGACGCGGCGCAGTTCGCGGAGCTGAAGGCGCTCGGCGACCTGACGCGCAAGGCGTGGGAGCACGGGGTGCAGGTGATGGTCGAGGGCCCGGGCCACGTCCCGCTCGACCAGATCCCCATGAACATGGAGAAGGAGCGGGAGCTCTGCAGCGAGGCCCCGTTCTACGTGCTCGGGCCGCTCGTCACCGACATCGCGCCCGGCTACGACCACATCACCAGCGCCATCGGCGCGGCGGTGGCGGCGCAGCACGGCGCGGCCATGCTCTGCTACGTCACGCCGGCCGAGCACCTCGGCCTGCCGGACATCGACGACGTCCGCGAGGGCATCGTCGCCTACAAGATCGCGGCCCACGCGGCCGACGTGGCGCGCCACCGGCCGGGCGCCCGCGACCGCGACGACGCGCTCTCCCGCGCGCGCTACGCGTTCGACTGGAACAAGCAGTTCGAGCTGTCGCTCGACCCGGACACCGCGCGCGCCAAGCACGACGAGACGCTGCCGCACGAGGCGTTCAAGTCGGCCGAGTTCTGCTCGATGTGCGGGCCGAAGTTCTGCTCGATGAAGATCCACGGCCACCTCGCCGAGGCCGCCGCCCAGGACGCGGCGGCGAGCGGCGCGGCGAACGGCGCGGCCGAGAAGCCGGCCGGCGGCCTCCAGGTCCTCCCGTAGGCGGGCCTGGAGGCGCGAGCCTCACGCGGACCTCACCTCACCGCCCCTGGGGCGGCCCCTTCTCCACCGGCCTGCCGGCGGCCACCCAGCCGTCGATGCCGGCCGGCATCACGTACACGTTGCGGTGCCCGAAGCTGGCCGCCCGCCGGGCGGCCTCGTGGCTCGCGCTTCAACGCGTGTTCTTGCAGTAGAAGACCAGCGGCGCGTCCTTGTCCGCCGGCAGCTCCCGCGCCTCGTAGGTGCGGTACGCGACGAGCGTGGCGCCGGGCAGGTGGGCCTTCGCGTAGGTCTCCGGGCCGTTCGCGTCGAAGGCGCGGGCGCCGGGCGTGGCGAGGAGCCTCGCCACCTCGTCCACCGTGGCCTCGCGGTACGGCGCGCCCTCGGCGCGCGCGGTGCCGGCGCCGGCGGCGAGGGCCGCCGCGGCGAGCACGGTGAGACGCAGGATCCGGTTCATGTTCACCTCTCGTGGGGTTCTCGGGGTCCGGGGAGGTGAGCTAACCGGGGGCACCGGCGGCGGCATCGCCCCGCGCGGACCCACGCGGGATCACCGGTCCGGCTCGGACCTGGGCCTTAATATCCGCCACATGGCCCACCGGGTGACGGTGTACGAGGTCGGCCCGCGGGACGGGCTCCAGAACGAGGCGCGCACCGTCCCGACCGCGGACAAGCTGGCGCTCATCGGGGCGCTCGCGGCCGCGGGGCTGCGGCGCATCGAGGCGTCGAGCTTCGTCTCGCCGCGCTGGATCCCGCAGCTCGCCGACGCGGCGGAGGTGACGGCGGCGCTCCCCGCGGCGGACGGGACCTCGTACGTGGTGCTGGTGCCGAACGCGAAGGGGCTGGACCGCCTCGCGGTCGCGCTGGCCCGCGCGGGCGAGGGGCACCCGCCGGTGGAGGCCGCGGTGTTCCTCTCCGCGTCCGAGACGCACAACCGCAAGAACCTGAACCGCACCGTGGCCGAGACGCTCGGCGAGCTGGAGGCGCTCGTCCCGGCGGCGCTCGCCCGCGGGCTCCGCGTGCGCGGGTACGTCTCCACGGTGTGGGGCTGTCCGTACGAGGGCCCGGTCGATCCCGGGCGCGCCGCCGACATCGTCGAGCGGCTGCTGGCGCTCGGCTGCCACCAGGTGTCGCTCGGCGACACCATCGGCGTGGGCACGCCCAACCAGACCCGCCGCATCCTGGCGCTGCTGCGCGCCCGCGCCCGGCCGGAGCAGATCGCGCTGCACATGCACGACACGCGCGGCACCGCGCTCGCGAACGTGCTGGCAGGGCTGGAGGAGGGCGTCACCACCTTCGACGCGTCGATCGGCGGCCTGGGCGGCTGCCCGTACGCGCCGGGCGCCTCCGGCAACCTCGCCACCGAGGACCTCGTCTACATGCTCGACGGGATGGGGCTCGAGACCGGGGTGGACTTCCGGAAGCTGGTGGCCGCCGGCGCGCTGGCGCAGCGGCTGGTGGGGCGGACCTTGCCGGGCAAGGCGCTGCAGGCGGAGCTGGCGCGGGCGGGAGGCTGACATGGATCTCCGGGTCGAGCGCAGGGACGCGGTCGAGGTGTGGACCATCGACGGCGCCTCGCGCCGGAACTCGATCACCACGGGGCTGCTGCGCGCGCTGCGCGAGCAGCTCGCGCGCGCCGGGGCCGACCGGGCGCTGCGGTGCGTGGTGATCACCGGCGACGGTGACAAGGCATTCTGCGCCGGCGCCGATCTCAAGGAGCGCGCCGGGATGTCCGCCGACGACGTGCACCGCTTCCACGAGGGGCTGCGCGACGCGCTCCGCGGCATCGAGCAGGCGCCGCAGCCGTTCGTGGCCGCGCTGAACGGCGCGGCGCTGGGCGGCGGCCTGGAGCTGGCGCTCGCCTGCGACCTGCGCATCGCCGCCGACTCGGCCCAGCTCGGGCTGCCGGAGGTGGCGCTCGGCATCATCCCCGGCGGCGGCGGCACGCAGCGGCTGGCGCGGCTGGTGGGCGTGGCGCGGGCGAAGGACCTCGTGCTGACGGCCCGGCGGATCGGCGCCGCCGAGGCGCTCGCCATGGGGCTCGTCACGCAGATCGCGCCGCCCGGCCGGCTCCTGGACGAGGCGCTCGCGCTCGCCGGGCGCATCGCGCGGAACGCGCCGGTCTCGCTGCGCCAGGCGAAGCGCGCCATCGACGGCGGGTTCCACCTGCCGCTCGAGGAGGCGCTCGCGCTCGAGCACCGGATGTACCAGGACTGCCTCGGCACCCGCGACCGGCGCGAGGCGCTGGCCGCGTTCGCCGAGAAGCGCGCGCCGGTGTTCACCGGCGAGTGAGCGAGCCGGGGCGCGCAGCGCACCGCGAGGACACGACGGGGGAAGGCACCATGGACGCGGACGGAACGCCCGGAGGTGGCGCAGTGGCCCGAGACGAGTCGCCGGACGCGCGCATCGCGCGGGAGCTGCGGCGGGTGGAGCAGGGCGGCGCGGCGAAGTACCACGCCAAGAACGCCGAGCAGGGCAAGCGCTTCGCGCGGGAGCGGATCGCGCTCCTGCTCGACCCGGGGAGCTTCGTGGAGGACGGCGCGCTCGCGAACGCGCTCGACCCGGAGCTGCCCGCGGACGGCGTCGTCACCGGCATGGGCCGGATGGACGGCCGGCCGGTGTGCGTGATGGCGAACGACTCCACCGTGAAGGCGGGGAGCTGGGGCGCGCGGACGGTCGAGAAGATCCTGCGCATCCAGGAGGTCGCGGCGGCGCAGCGGCTGCCGCTCTTCTACCTGGTGGACTCGGCCGGCGCGCGGATCACCGACCAGGTGGAGATGTTCCCGGGCCGGCGCGGCGCCGGGCGCATCTTCCACAACGAGGTGCACCTCTCCGGCGTGGTGCCCCAGGTGTGCCTGCTGTTCGGCCCGTCGGCCGCGGGCGGCGCGTACATCCCGGCGTTCTGCGACGTGGTCATCATGGTCGAGGGGAACGCGTCCATGTACCTGGGCTCGCCGCGGATGGCCGAGATGGTCATCGGCGAGAAGGTCTCGCTGGAGGAGCTGGGCGGCGCGCGCATGCACTGCTCGGTGTCCGGCTGCGGCGACTTCCTGGTCAAGACCGAGGAGGAGGCCATCGCGCTGGCGCGCCGCTGGTTCTCGTACCTGCCCTCCAGCCACCGCGCGCTGCCGCCCGAGGCGCCGGCCCGGCCGCCGCGCCCCGGCGCCCGCGCGCCCGCCGACATCGTGCCGCGCGACCAGAACAAGCCGTTCGACATGCTCGAGCTGGTCGGGGCGATCGTGGACGAGGGCTCGTTCCTGGAGGTGAAGCGGCTCTGGGCCGGCGAGCTCGTCACCGGGCTCGCGCGCATCGACGGCCAGGTGGTGGGGATCGTCGCGAACCAGCCGAAGGTGAAGGGCGGGGTGCTGTTCGTGGACTCCGCCGACAAGGCCACCCGCTTCATCTGGCTGTGCGACGCGTTCAACGTGCCGCTGCTGTACCTCGCCGACGTGCCCGGGTTCATGATCGGCACGAAGGTCGAGCGGGCCGGCATCATCCGGGCCGGGGCGAAGATGATCAGCGCGGTGTCGGAGGCGACCGTCCCGCGCATCTGCGTGGTGGTGCGCAAGGCCTACGGCGCCGGGCTCTACGCCATGGACGGCCCGGCGTTCGGCCCGTCCGCCACGCTGGCGCTGCCCGAGGCCATGATCGCGGTGATGGGGCCGGAGGCCGCGGTGAACGCGGTCTTCTTCAACAAGATCCAGGAGAAGCCAGAGGCCGAGCGGGCCGCCTACGTGGAGGCCCTGCGCGAGGAGTACCGCGCCGACATCGACCTGTTGAAGCTGGCGAGCGAGCTGGTGGTGGACGCGGTGGTGCCCGGCGAGCGGCTGCGCGAGGAGCTTTCCCGCCGGTTCCGGATCTACGCCGCCGGCCACGAGCCGCCCCGCGAGCGCAAGCGCGGCGTCCTCCCGGTCTAGGAGCCCACATGGACTTCGAACTCCCCGAGGAGCTGGTCGAGATCCAGCGGACCGTCCGCGCGTTCTGCGAGGCGGAGGTGAGGCCGCACGCGGCCGCGTGGGACGCGAGCGAGACGTTCCCGCGCGAGGTGGTGGCGAAGCTCGGCGCCATGGGGCTGCTCGGCATCACCGTCCCGGAGCGGTACGGCGGGGCCGGGATGGGGGCGCTCGCGGTGGCCGTGGTGGTGGAGGAGCTGGCGCGCCACGACGGCTCGCTCGCGCTCACCGTGGCGAGCCACAACGGGCTCGGCACGGGCCACATCGCGCGCTTCGGCACCGACGCGCAGAAGGAGCGCTACCTGCCGGCGCTCGCGACGGGCGAGCGGCTGGCCGCCTGGGCGCTCACCGAGCCGGGGAGCGGCTCGGACGCGTCGGCGATGCGCACCACCGCGGCGCGCCGCGGCGACGGCTGGGTGCTCTCCGGCTCGAAGACGTTCATCACCCAGGGCACGGTGGGCGGCAGCTTCGTGGTCCTCGCCCGCACCGACCCGGGGCGGCGCCACCACGGGATCACCGCGTTCATCCTCGAGCCCGGCATGAAGGGGTTCAGCCAGCGCGCCATCCACGGCAAGCTCGGGATGCGCAGCTCCGACACCGCGCAGCTGTTCCTCGACGAGGTCGAGGTCCCGGACGCGCAGCGGCTCGGCGAGGTGGACCACGGCTTCATCGACACGCTGCAGATCCTCGACCGCGGCCGGATCACCATCGGCGCGCTGGCGGTGGGGCTCGGCCGCGGCGCGCTGGAGGAGTCCCGGGCGTACGCGAAGGAGCGCCAGGCGTTCGGGAGGCCCATCGCCGAGTTCCAGGCGATCGGCTTCATGCTCGCCGACATGGCCACCGAGCTCGACGCGGCGCGGCTGCTGGTCCGGCGGGCGGCCGCGATGTGCGACGCGGGCCAGCCGTTCGGCGCGCCGGCCTCCATGGCGAAGCTCTACGCCAGCGAGGCGGCCATGCGCGCCACCTCCCGCGCCATCCAGATCCACGGCGGCTACGGCTACACCCGCGACTTCCCGGTGGAGCGCCACTTCCGCGACGCCAAGCTGACCGAGATCGGCGAGGGGACGAGCGAGGTGCAGCGGATGGTCATCTCGCGGGAGATTCTGAGGTAGTCTCTCGCGCGGAAGGGGAGCGAGCCGGACGGGCGGGAGCGCCCGCGCCCCGCGCGCGTGGGACACATGGGCGAAGGCGAACACACCATCATCGGAAAGATCCCGCGCGAGCGCCTGAACCAGATCGCCTCGCGCAAGCTGTCCGCGCTCGGGATCCCCGTCCGCCTCGGCGCCGACCGCGAGACGCTCGAGGGCGAGCTCGCGTTCGCCGGGCGGGTCCAGCACCCCGTCACCGGCCAGACGATCCCCCGCGGCCGCTTCGTCGTCACGGGCCACGACCACCTCCGGTTCCTGGACGCGCCGCTCTCCGCGCTCGGCGAGGTGAACTTCTACGAGCACGAGCGGGCCACCGGCCTGGAGGTCTCGGTCGCGCAGGCGCTCGGGCGCCGCACCGCGGCGCTCCAGGACCTGGCCGCCCGGATGCGGTCGCTGCGGCTCGAGACGGCGCTCGACCCGGAGCGCCTGGCGGTCCGCGCCCTGGTGAAGACCGCCACCCACGCGTTCGAGGTGCTGGGCGGGCCGGAGTCGGTGCGGGTCTCGCGCGTGGCGCCGGTGGGCGGGCGGCCGTTCGAGGTCGCGCCGGACTTTCCCACGCTCGACCTCTCCGACTTCGCCAGCCCCACCGACCTCGAGATCTACCTGGTCGCCTCGGTGTCGCGGATGCGCCCCGCCGCCGCCGCGCCCGCGCTCACGCCGACCCCGACGGCGGCGCCCACGCTCGCGGCCACGCCCGCGCCGCGCAACGCGCTCACGCTGGCGGCGCTGGCGCAGGTCTTCGGCGACGACGCGATGCTCGCGCCCAACGCCATGGTCGAGCTGGTGAAGGAGTTCGCCTACGGCAACACCCGCTACCGCTTCGTGGCCAGCCGCGAGATGGGCACCCGGTTCAAGGGGCGGGTGATCGGCCCGAACGGCGACGTCTGGTCGGACCGCTTCGACCTGGCCAGCTTCCCGGGGACGGCCAAGGTGGTGGCGCTCGCGCTGGGCGCGGCGGATCCCGGCGCGGACCCGGGGCCGCCGCCCGCGCCGGCCCCGGCCGCGCCCTCCGAGGTGCCGAGCCACCTCATGCCGCACCCCGGCGAGATCTGGGTGATGAGCGTGGTGGTGGAGGAGGCCGGGCCGGACGAGGTCCGCTACGTCGGCACCGACATCGACGGCCGGCCCTACGGCGCCGCGCGCGTCCTGAAGCGCTCGGACTTCGAGGCGGTGTTCGCCCAGGACCGCGGCGGCTGGCGCCTGCTCATCCAGATCGACCAGGTGCAGGACGGCAGCGTGATCTACCGGCAGCTCGATCGCCAGCGGCAGCCCATGGGCGCGCCGCGCAAGATGTCCAGCGCGATCCTCGTCGCGAACTTCGTCCCCGAGGCGGCGGCCTACTGATGTCACCTCCATCCATCGCAGCGCGCGTGCTCGCGGGCGAGGTCCGCGCCGCCGCCCGCCTGATGCGCGACCTCGACGACCGGCTCCCGGAGGCCGAGGCGACGCTGCGGGCGCTGTTCCCGCGGACCGGCCGGGCCTACGTGGTCGGCCTCACCGGCGCGCCCGGCGCGGGAAAGTCCTCGCTCACCGACCGCCTCATCGGCCACTACCGCCGGCTGGGCAAGACCGTCGGCGTGATCGCCGTGGACCCGACCAGCCCGTTCTCCGGCGGCGCCATCCTGGGCGACCGGATCCGGATGCAGGACCACGCGCTCGACGAGGGCGTGTTCATCCGCTCGCTCGGCACCCGCGGCCACCTGGGCGGCCTCTCGCGCTCCACCTCCGACCTCGTCCAGGTGATGGACGCCATGGGCAAGGACGTCATCCTGGTGGAGACGGTCGGCGTCGGGCAGGACGAGATCGAGGTCGCCACGCTGGCGCACACCGTGGTGGTGGTGGCGGTGCCGGGGCTGGGCGACGACGTGCAGGCCATCAAGGCGGGCGTGCTCGAGATCGCCGACGTGTTCGCGGTGAACAAGGCCGACCGGGAGGGCGCCGACCGGACCGTGCGCGACCTGCAGACCATGCTGGAGCTGCGCCGCACGGTCATGGGCCTCGGGCCCGCGCCGGCCGACCACGACGCGGCGCACCGCTTCACCGGCGGCCCCGTGCCGCCCTCCGGGCCGGCGCAGGCGGCCTGGGAGCCGCCCATCGTCCGCACCGTGGCGGTGCGCGACGAGGGCGTGGCGGAGCTGATCGCGGCGGTGGACGCGCACCGCGCCCACCTGGAGGCCACCGGCGGGCGCCGCGCGCGCGAGGTGGCCCGGGCCCGCGCCGCGTTCGTGGCGGTGCTGCGGGAGCGGCTGCTGGCCGGGGCGCTGGCGCGCCTCGAGGCGGAGAAGGGGCGGCTCGACGCCGTGGCCGAGCGGATCGCGGCCCGGAGCGCCGATCCGTACCAGCTCGCGGACGAGCTGGCCGCGCTGCTGCGGGCCTGAGCGGGAGAGCCGACGATGGGCGAGGATCGAGGACCAGCGCAGGAGCCCGCGGGCGCGCCGCCGGAGCCGGACCCGGCGCTCGACCCGGTGGGCGCGCTGGAGGCGCGGCTCGGCATCGCGGTCACCGACCGCCAGGCCGCGCTGGCAGCGCTCACGCACAAGTCCTACGTGAACGAGCACCGCGAGGACGGGCTGCAGGACAACGAGCGGCTGGAGTTCCTGGGCGACGCGGTGATCGACCTGGCCGTGTCGCACCGGCTCATGGAGCGCTTCCCGTCGGCGCGCGAGGGCGACCTCTCGAAGATGCGCGCGGCGGTGGTGGACGAGCAGGGGCTCGCCGAGATGGCCCGCACGCTCGACCTCGGCCCGCTGCTGCGCCTCGGGCGCGGCGAGGAGCTGACCGGCGGCCGGCAGAAGTCGTCGCTGCTCGCCGACGCCATGGAGGCCGTGATCGCGGCCATCTACCACGGGCAGGGGCTCCCGGCGGTGCTCTCCTTCGTGGACCGCTTCCTGGGCGAGGCGTTCGCGCGCGCCGCGGCCGGCACGCTGGACCGCGACTTCAAGACCCAGCTCCAGGAGCTGTCGCAGAGCCGGCTGCGCGCCACCCCGCGCTACCGCGTGGTCGCCGAGCACGGCCCGGACCACTCGAAGACGTTCGAGGTGGAGACCGACCTGCGCGGCGAGGTGCTGGGGCGCGGCGCCGGGCGATCGAAGAAGGACGCGGAGCAGGCGGCGGCGCGGCTCGCGCTCGACGCGCTCGGCCGCCGCCTGGCGCTGGAGGCCGGCCAGGCCGGGGCGGAGCCCGCCGCGTCCCCGTCCGCCGCCGCGGCGCCCGCAGAGGTCCCCGAGGCGCCCGCCGTCCCGGCCGCGCCCACCGGGGCGGAGGCGGGGCCCGCGCGGCCCGCGCCGCCGCCGGAGGCGGTCGCGCCCGAGCCGGAGCCGGAAGGCCCTCGGACCGAGCGCGAGCCGGCCGGCGTGGAGGCGCCCGCGCCCGAGCACGCGCCGCACGCCGCGGTCCCCCGGCGCCGCCGCGCCGCCCCGTCCGGCGGGCGGAAGGCCGCCGCCCCGGCCCGCCCTCGCAAGGCCGCCGCGACGCGGAAGGCCGCCGCGGCAGGGAAGGGCGCCAAGGCCACCGCCAAGGGAGCCCGCAAGGGGGCGCGCCCCCGGCGCTGAGGGGCGCCGTCTTTCCATTTGCCGGGGCACCCACCCGCGACTAGCATCCCGCCGCATGACGCGCTCCTCCCTTCTGGTGATTTCACTGTTCGTGTCGCTGGCCCTCCCGCCCGCCGCCCGCGCGCAGGCCCCCGCGGCCGCCCCGGCCAAGGGCAAGGACCTGTACGCCGTGTTCGAGACCTCGCGCGGCAAGATCGGCGTGAAGCTCCTGCCGGCCGAGGCGCCGAAGACGGTCGAGAACTTCGTCCAGCTCGCCGAGGGCAAGAAGCCCTTCACCGACCCGCTCACCGGCCAGCAGCGCAAGGCGCCGTATTACGACGGCCTGCTGTTCCACCGGGTGATCCCGGGCTTCATGATCCAGGGCGGCGACCCCGCCACGCGCGGCGCGCCCCTCGGGAGCTCCGCGCAGAAGGACCTCCCGTTCGGCGTCTCCGGGCCGGGCTACAAGTTCGACGACGAGCTGCCGGCGCCCGGGACGAAGCTGTTCGAGAAGCCGTGCGTCCTCGCCATGGCGAACGCGGGCCCGAACACGAACGGCTCGCAGTTCTTCATCACCGAGGGCGCCGGGGACCGCGTGCCGCAGCTCGAGCCGCGGGCCTGCGACTCGAAGTCCGGCGTGTGCGGCTACACGCGGTTCGGGCAGGGCGTGTGCGGCTGCGACCTGGTGGGCGGGATCGCCCGCGCCGGCAACTCTCAGACGCGGCTGGTGAAGGTCACCATCACCGCCGAGCGCCCCACCTGCAAGTAGGGACAACCCGGGCCCGCGCGCGGGCCCGCCACCCGGCGGCGCGCCGGGAGAGGTGAAGCATGGCCGAGCAGATCTACGCGACGTTCCAGACGTCGATGGGCGACATCGTGGTCAAGCTGCTGCCGGAGAAGGCGCCCAAGACCGTGAAGAACTTCGTCGAGCTGGCGGAGGGCACGCGCGAGTGGACCGACCCGCGCACCGGCCAGAAGGTGACGAAGCCGCTCTACGACGGCACCGTGTTCCACCGCGTCATCCCGGACTTCATGATCCAGGGCGGCGATCCGCTCGGCACCGGCACCGGCGGCCCCGGGTACCGGTTCGAGGACGAGATCGGCCCGGACAACGTGTTCTCGAAGCCCGGCCTGCTCGCCATGGCGAACGCCGGCCCGAACACGAACGGCTCGCAGTTCTTCATCACCGAGGTGGAGACGCCCTGGCTGAACAAGGGGCACACCATCTTCGGCGAGGTGGTCAAGGGCGGGGACCTCGTCCCGAAGATCACCCGCGCCGGCAACGCCAAGGTCAAGCTCGAGAAGGTCACCATCACCCGCGGCGCGCAGCCCTAGGGCGGCGCCACACCGAAGGAACCCGGGCGCCCGCGTCCCTCCGCCTCGGCGGACGGGCCGCGGGCGCGATCACCTCCATGGCCAGCAAGAAGAAGACCCCGTTCCGCGCCGGCTTCGTCGCCATCGTCGGTCGGCCGAACGTGGGGAAGTCCACGCTCCTCAACCGCGTGCTCGGCGAGCACGTGGCCATCGTCAGCCCCCGCCCGCAGACCACCCGCACCCGCATCCTGGGCGTCCACAACGTCCCGGGCGCGCAGGTGGCGTTCTTCGACACCCCCGGCCTGCACAAGGCCAAGGGCGCGCTCAACCGGCGCATGGTCGAGACCGCGCTCTCCACGCTCTCGGAGGTGGACGCGGTGCTCATGCTCATCGAGGCCGGCACCGGCCCCGAGGGCCGCGTCGAGGTGGGCGAGTCCACCCGCTGGGCCATCGAGGAGGTCCGGCGCGCCCGGAAGCCGGCGGTGCTGGGCGTCAACAAGATGGACCGCGCGCCCCGCGCCACGCTGCTGCCCGTCATCGACGCCTACCGCGGGCTGCACGACTGGGCCGACGTGGTCCCGTTCTCGGCGCTCACCGGCGAGAACGTGGACACGCTGGTGCAGGCGCTCGTCCGGCTGCTGCCCGAGTCCGACGCCCCGCTGTTCCCGCCCGACGTGCTCACCGACCAGGCCGAGCGCGCGCTGGCGGCGGAGTACGTGCGCGAGCAGGTGATGCTGCAGACGCGGCAGGAGATCCCGTACTCGGCCGCCGTCGAGGTGGAGGAGTTCGACGAGTCCGACCGGCGCGAGCGCGGCGGGCTGGTCCGCATCTCGGCGCTGGTGGTGGTCGAGCGCGACTCGCAGAAGGCCATCGTGATCGGCAAGCAGGGCGCGATGCTGAAGAAGATCGGCACGCGGGCGCGCGAGGGGCTGGAGCGGCTGCTCGGGTGCAAGGTGTTCCTGTCGCTCACGGTGAAGGTGGACGAGCGCTGGAGCGAGCGCGAGGGCGCGCTGAAGAGGTTCGGCCTGTGAGCCCGCCCCGTCCCGTGGTGGCGCTGGTGGGCCGCCCCAACGTCGGCAAGTCCACCCTGTTCAACCGGCTCGCCGGCCGGCGCGTCGCCATCGTGGAGGACGTGCCCGGCGTCACCCGCGACCGCAACTACGCCGACGTGATCTGGGAGGGCCGCGCGGTCTCGGTGGTGGACACCGGCGGCTTCGAGCCCGAGTCGCGCGACCGGCTCATGTCGCAGGTGCGCGAGCAGGCCCAGCTCGCGGTGGACGAGGCCTCCGTGGTCGTGCTGGTGGTGGACGGCCGCGACGGCCTCACCGCGCTCGACCGCGCCGTGGCGGACCTGCTCCGGCGCGCCGGCAAGCCGCTGTTCGTGGCGGTGAACAAGGTGGACACCGCCCGCACCGAGGAGGACGTGCCGCTCGCCGAGTTCTACGGGCTCGGCTTCGGCGAGGTGCACGCCGTCTCCGCCGAGCACGGGCGCGGCGTGTCCGGGCTGGTGGACGCGATCGTCGAGAAGCTCGCGCTCCCGCCGCTCCCGCCGCCGCCGGAGGAGGCCGACGAGCCGCAGGAGGTCTCCGAGGAGGCGCGGCCGGTGGGCGACATCCGGCTCGCCATCGTGGGCCGGCCCAACGTGGGCAAGAGCACCTTCGTGAACGCGCTGCTCGGCGAGGAGCGCTTCGTGGTCTCCGACGTGCCCGGCACCACCCGCGACGCGATCGACTCGCTGGTCGAGCACAAGGGGCGGCGCTTCGTGGTCACCGACACGGCCGGCATCCGGCGCAAGCGCTCCATCGCGCAGAAGGTCGAGTCGTTCTCGGTGGTCCGCGCCATGAAGGCGATGGACCAGGCCGAGGTGGTGGCGTGCCTCCTCGACGCGACCGAGGCCGGCGTGGAGCAGGACGCGCGGCTCCTCGGCCTGGTGGCCGAGAAGGGCAAGGCGCTCGTCGTCGTGGTGAACAAGTGGGACATCGCCGAGCGCGAGGGCGCCACGCAGGACTGGTACCGCAAGGAGCTCACCAAGCGGCTGCCGTTCGTGGCCTTCGCGCCGATGCTGTTCGTGTCGGCGAAGGAGCGGCGCGGGGTCCACCGCGTGCTGGAGAAGGCGGCGCGGCTGGTGGAGCAGTACCGGGCGCGCTTCCCGACCCCGCAGCTCAACGAGCTCCTCGAGGCGCTCCAGGACGAGCACCCGGCCCCCGTCGCCCGCGGCCGCCGCGTGAAGCTCTACTACGTCGCCCAGGTGGCCTACGCCCCGCCCACGTTCGTGATCCAGGCCAACCACCCGGACGGCCTGACCGACCACTACCGCCGCTACATCGAGAACCGCTTCCGGGACGCGTTCGGGCTGGAGGTTCCGATGCGCCTCGTGTTCAAGGAGCGCCAGCACCGCTCGCGGCCGCGCCGGCCGCGCGAGTAGGGCGGTGGGGCCGGCCCGGCGGGGCGGGCTTTCGCTTGACGCCCCCCGGGTACCCGCCTAGATTGGCCCGGTTTTCCTCACATTTTCGCCGAGCACGCACCCGAGAGGCGCCATGTCGAAGGACACCGTGATCACCCGGAAGGACATGAAGGAGCCGGACAAGTTCCAGGTCGCCGCGACGCAGGCCGCGAGCTGGGCCGCCTCCCGGAAGAAGCACCTCGTCATCGCGGGCGGCGCGGTGGTGGCGGTGCTGGTGATCGTCGCGGCCGTCTCCGCGCTGCGCGCGCAGCGCGAGCAGGCCGCCGGCGCGGCCGCCTCGGCGCTGCTCGCGGCCATCGGCGGCGAGGTGTCGAGCGTGCCGCTCCCCGGCGTGCCCGGGCCGTTCTTCCCGACGCAGGAGGCCAAGCAGCGCGCCATCATCGCCGAGGCCGAGAAGGTGCTCGCGGCGCACGCCGGCACCGGCCCCGCGCTCATGGCCGAGCTGGCCCGCGGCGACGCGCAGTACAAGCTGGGCGAGTGGGACGCCGCGCTCGCGTCCTACGAGCGCTACCTGAAGGACGCCCCCGCCGACGACTCGTTCCGCTTCGGCGCGCTCGAGGGCGTCGGGCTGGTCCGGGAGGCGAAGGGCGACCTCGCCGGCGCGGCGCAGGCCTACGAGCGGCTGGCCGCGGAGGCGCCGAAGATGGCCGATCGCGCCGACCTGGAGCGCGCCCGCGTGCTCGCGGCCGCGGGCAAGGCGTCGGAGGCCAGGGCGCTGCTGGCCGGCTTCGCGGAGAAGCACAAGGACTCGCTGCTCACGCCCGAGGCGTCCGAGCGGCTCGCGCGGCTGGGTGGCAAGGAGTGACGGCGCTCGCGCTGGCGCTCGCCCTGGCGGCGGGGCCGGGCGTGTCGTCGCGCCTGCCGGCCGGCCCGCTGGATCTCTACCGGATCGCCTGGATGCGCCCGGTGGTCGGGCCGCAGGCGATGGAGTCGCGCCCGCTCGAGCCGGGCGGCGTCGCGGTGGACCCGGAGACCGGGTACGCGGTGTTCGGCACGCGCGACGGCTGGGTCCACGCGCTCCGCCCGGACGGCACGGTCGCCTGGGAGCTGCGCACCGCCGGGAGCTTCTGGGCGCCGCCCGCCATCGACCACGGCGTCGCCTACGTCGGCTGCACCGACGGGCGGCTCTACGCGCTGGCGATGGCCACCGGCAAGGAGCTGTGGCGGTACGACGCGAAGGAGGAGCTGGGCACGCGCCCGGCCGTCGCGGGCGGCACCGTCTTCGTGATGAGCCTGCAGGACACGCTCTTCGCGGTGGACGCGAAGACCGGCGCCTGGAAGTGGCACCACCGGCGCGAGGCGCGCGCCGGGTTCACGGTCCGCGGCGCCGCCTGGCCGGTCGTCCGCGGCGACACGGTGTGGGCCGGCTACTCCGACGGATGGGTGGCGGCGCTCGACGTGGCGAACGGCGCGGCGCGCTGGGAGCGCACGGTGGCCCCGGCCGGCGACTACCTCGACGTGGACGCGATCCAGCTCGACGGCAGGCACCTGTACGCGACCGCGTTCTCCGGCGCGGTGCTGGCGATGGACGCCGCCACCGGCGATCCGATCTGGGCCTTTCGCGCCCCCGGCGCAGCGCGGCTGGTGCTCGGGCGCGGGGCGCTGTTCGCGGTCACCTCCAGCTCGGTCCACGCGCTCGATCCGGCGGCCGGCAGCGTCCTCTGGACGGCGCCGCTGGGGGGCGCGCCCGGCGGCGGCGCGCCGGTGATCGCCGGGCCCTGGGTGCTCGTGCCCGCCGGGCAGGGCGGGCTCCGGTTCCTGGAGGCCTCGAGCGGGCGCACGCTGCGCGTGCTCGACCCCGGCACCGGCATCTCCTCCACCCCGGGCGTCGGCGGCGAGCGCGTCTACGTGCTCTCCAACGGCGGCGACCTGCTCGCGCTCGACCTGCGGTGAAGCGGATCCGCGTGGTCGCGGCCGTCGTCCGCCGGGGCGACGCCATCCTCGTCACCCGCCGGCCCGACCGCGACGGCGAGCGAGGCCAGTGGGAGTTCCCCGGCGGCAAGGTCGAGGCGGGCGAGTCCGAGCCCGACGCGCTCCGGCGCGAGATCCGCGAGGAGCTGGGCTGCGAGCTCGAGGTGGGCGCGCTCCTGCTCCGGCACGAGCACCGGTACCCCACGCTCGAGGTCGAGCTGGCGTTCTACGCCGGCGCGCTCGCGCCGGGGGCGACGCCCCGCGCCATCGGCGTGGCCGAGATCGCCTGGGCGCCCGCCGGCGCGCTGGCCGCCTACGACTTCCTCGAGGCGGACCGCGCCGTCCTGGGCGAGCTCGAGCGCCTCTCGCGGAGCTGATCCGGCGTCACCGCGCCCGGCGCTTGCGCTTCGCGGGCTGCGGCTTCGGCTCGGGCGGCGGCGGGGTCCCCGCGACGAGCACGGCGAGGCCGGCCGGCGCGTAGGCCTTGCCGGCCGCGTCGTGGAACTCGCGCGTGCTGGCGCCGTCGAGCCGCAGGGTGTAGCGGCTGCCCGGCCGCAGCGGCTCGGAGGGCGACAGGGTCAGCCGCGTGGTGGTGCCCACGTCGTGCGTGCCGGCCGCCGCCACCGCCGCGTCGTTCGCGTCGAGCAGGACCAGCCGCGCGTCGGCGCTGGCGACGGTGAGGTCGAGGCGGAAGTGCGCGCCGGGGTCCACCACCGTCTCGGCCTGGAGCGCGAGCGGCAGCGTGGCG
>NZ_BAZG01000058.1 GCF_000964525.1 Anaeromyxobacter sp. PSR-1 | reverse complement strand
TGGGGCCGCCGCCCTCCGCTCGCAGTGAGCCTGTCGAACTGCGAGCGGCGACCGCCGCCCCGAAGCCCAGCTCCGTGGACTGGCTCGACGGCGACCAGGCTCGGATGCACCTCACCGTCTCCAAGGCCTTCCTGAAGAAGCTCGACGCGGCCCGGGACGCGCTCTCGCATTCGATGCCCGGTGCCTCCCGCGAGAACGTCCTCGAGGCCGCCCTCGATCTGCTCCTCGCCGACCGCGCGCGGCGCAAGGGGTTCACGGCCCGGCCACAGAAGACCGCTCGCCCCTCCCAGCCGGACCACGTCCCTGCCCACGTGCGCCGCGAGGTCTGGGCCCGGGACGGCGGGCGGTGCACCTTCGTCCTCGCGTCCGGGGAGCGCTGCGGCTCCACGCACCAGCTCGAGCTCGACCACATCGTGCCGCGGGCGTGTGGAGGTCCCTCCACCGCGGACAACCTCCGGATCCGTTGCCGGGGGCAACCTCGCGGAGGCGCGCCGGGTCTTCGGGGACGCGGTGATGGACGCGTACGCGCCGCGGCGACGCGGCGATCAGTTGAACATGTAGATCTTGAGCGACGCGGCGATCTGGCGGGCGCTCGGGTCCGTCGTGCTCTGGCGGTAACCCACGTCCAGCGCGGCGCCGCTCTGCGCGGCGATGCCGAGGCCGGCGGACCACCAGTTCGTGTCGAGCGTCTCGTCCTTCATGAACCCTGCGCGCAGCGCCAGCATGCGGCCGGCCAGCACCTCGGCGCCGACGGAGTAGCGGTTGCTGGTCTTGCCGAGGCGGTCGAGGTCGGTGCGCCAGTCGGCGGTGAGCTGCGCGCCCTGGTCGTTGCCGATCGCCAGGCCGGCGCCGAAGCCCATGGGCGCGATCTGGTCCTGGTGGATGGCGACCAGGTTGTAGCCGGCCGCGCCGAGCGAGAAGAGCTCGGACACCTGCCAGAAGAGGCCGGCGTCCACGGTCGCGGCGCGGATCTCCTCCCGGCCGAGGGCGAGGGGGCCGCGCAGGTCGAGCCACTTGCCGGCCGCGCCGATCCACATCCGCTCCACGAGCGGCGTCACGAGCGCGAGCGTGAGCTGGTTGCCGACGGCGTCGCCCTTGGCGGCCCGCGTGAAGCCGAAGCCGGCCGTCACCGAGGAGGACATCGCGTCCACGACCGACGCGTTCAGGAACTGCCCGGGGGACTCCGAGCCGCGGCGGTCCAGCATGCCGCCCGCCTCGAACGCGTACCGGCGCCGCGCGCCGACGGCGGCGGGGTTCACGTAGAGTCCTTCGTTGTTGGCGGCCACGCCGATCGAGGCGGAGAGGCCGAGCGCCCGGGGGCCCGCCACGTCGGGGAGGCCGCCGGCGGGGGGAGCTTCGGCGGCGGCGGCGGCGCCCGCGACGAGGAGCGCGGCCGCATGACACAGGATCCGTGCGTGCACGTGCCGAGGATACGGGACGTGTCGCGCCCCCGGCAAGGACGCTTGTGGCGCGCGGACGCGAGCGCTAGCGTCGATCGCCACGCGGAGGTCGTCATGAAGGCACGCGAGACCGAACGCTTCCGCCGCATCCTGGCGGCGCAGCTCGAGACGCTGGTGGGCCAGGGCGAGCGCGCCGTCCACGAGATGGCCGACTCGGAGGGTGGCGGCGAGATCGCCATCCCGGACCCGAACGACCGCGCCACGGCGGAGGAGCGCCGCAACTGGGCGCTGCGCCTGCGCGACCGCGACCGCCGGCTGCTCGGGAAGGTGCAGGCGGCCCTGGCCCGCCTCGACGCGGGCACGTTCGGCACCTGCACGTCCTGCGGCTCGCCCATCAGCGCGGCGCGCCTGCGCGCGCGGCCCGTCACGGATCTGTGCATCGCGTGCAAGACCGAGGCGGAGCGCGTGGAGCGGCCGAGATAGCGCCCGGCCCGGGGCGGCGCTCACCGGTGGTGCCTGGCCCGGGGCCGGGCTAGATTGGCGGCACCATGGCGCCCAAGAAGATCCGCAAGGCCGTCATCCCCGCCGCGGGCCTCGGCACCCGGTTCCTCCCAGCCACCAAGGCGGTCCCGAAGGAGCTGCTCCCGATCGTCGACACGCCGACCATCCAGTACATCGTGGCCGAGGCGGTCGCGGCCGGCGTCCGGGACATCATCCTCATCTGCGCGCGCGGCAAGGACTCGATCGTCGACCACTTCGACATCGCCGGCGAGCTGGAGGACCGGCTGGAGAAGGCCGGAAAGCACGAGCTGCGCAGGCAGATGCGCGACATCGCCCACATGGCGAACGTGCTCACCATCCGCCAGCAGGAGCCGCTCGGGCTCGGTCACGCGGTGCTGTGCGCGCGCGACGCCATCGGCGACGAGCCCTTCGTGGTGATGCTCGGCGACGACATCATCGACGCGCCGGTGCCGGGCGCGAAGCAGCTCGCCGACTGCTGGGAGCGGCACGGGCTCGGCACGGTGGCGCTCATGGAGGTGCCGCGCGAGGACACGCACATGTACGGCATCGCCGCCGGCCAGGCGATGGACCCGCGCACCGTGCGCATCGACCGCCTGGTCGAGAAGCCCAAGGCGGACCCGCCCTCCAACCTGGCGGTGATCGGCCGCTACGTCCTGCCCCCGCGCATCTTCGAGATCCTGGAGCGCGTGAAGCCCGGCGTGGGCGGGGAGATCCAGCTCACCGACGCGCTGGCGGTGCTGGCGCGCGAGGAGGGGCTGCTGGGGTACCGGTTCGAGGGCGAGCGCTACGACGCGGGCGACCGCTTCGGCTACCTGAAGGCCAACATCCTGTACGCGATGAAGCGCCCCGAGCTGGCGGGCCCGCTCCGCGCGCTCATGAAGGAGCTCGTCAAGTGAACCTCCGCCGCCTGGCCGCGGCCGCCGCGCTCGCGGCGGCGATGCCCTCGCTCGCCTACGTCCTCCACACCTCCGCCGTGCTGCGCCGCATGGGCGAGAAGCGCGCCTCGCTCTCGCTCTCCTCGCTCGAGGTCACCGGCACCCTCCAGGTGGAGGGGCCGGCCGCCGAGCGCCTCGCGGCGTCCGCCGGGCTGCCGCGCTCGGCCACCGGCGAGGTGTCCGCCCCCGCCCGCTTCCTCATGAAGGTCCCGGGCCGCTGCCGGCTCGAGCTCGCGCCCGCGGGCGTCGCCGAGGCGCAGCGCCCGGCGGTCTCGCTCGCCCGCGACGGGCGGCTCGGCGGGCGCGGCGGGCTCGACCAGGTCCCCGCCGCGGCCGCGCTGGTCCGGGCCGCGTGCGCGCTGCTCGCGGCGCCCACGGCCGGAGACGCCTCCGGCGCCTACGCGGCCGCGCTCTCCCGGCGCGGCGTGGCCGTCTCGGAGATCGGCCTGGGCCGCTTCGACGGGCACCTGGCGTACGTGATCGGCGGGCGCTCGCGCGAGGGTCGGCCGGTCGCCTTCGTGGACAAGGAGGCGTTCCAGCCGCTGCGCCTCGTCGCGGCCGAGGGCGGCGCCCTCCAGGACGTGCGGCTCCTGGGCTGGGGCTCCCCGGCGGGCGGCGACTGGTTCCCGCGCGCGGTCGAGGTGGCGGAGCAGGACGCGCTGCGGCTGCGCTTCACCACCGAGCGCGCCCACGCGAACCCCGCCCTGCCCGACGCGGGCTGGTGAGGCGCCCCGCCGGCGGGGCCGCGGCGGCGGCCCCGGGGCGGGCGGGCGGCGAGCGGCGCTAGGCGAGCGCGCGCGAGGAGCCGCCCTCGTCCTCGGCGTCCGGCTCGACGTCGGTGCGGTACTTGCGGAGCACGCGCTTGAAGTTCGAGCGGTCCATCCCGGCCTTGCGCGCGGCCGCCGAGATGTTGCCGTCGCAGGCGCGCATGAGCGCCTCGACGTAGCCCTTCTCGAACCGGCGCAGCGCCTGCTCCTTGGCGGCGGCGTACGAGAGCGCCAGCCACGCGGCCTCGTCGCCGGACGCCGGCACCTCGCGCACCAGCGGCGCGGTGCGCCCGGTCACCGCCGGCGGCAGGTCGCCGGGCACCACCGAGTCGCCGCGGCACAGCACCACGGCGCGCTCGATCGCGTTCTCCAGCTCGCGCACGTTGCCCGGCCAGCGGTAGCCGCACATGAGCTCGAGCGCCTCCGGCGCGACCGTCCGGACCTTCTTGCCCAGCCGCTCGGCGTAGCGGCGCACGAAGTGGTGCGCGAGCAGCGGGATGTCCTCGACGCGCTCGCGCAGCGGCGGCAGCGGGATGTTGATCACGTTGAGCCGGTAGAACAGGTCCTCGCGGAACCGGCCGGCCTTCACCAGCTTGGGCAGGTCGCGGTGGGTGGCGGCGAGCACGCGCACGTCCACCCGCACCGGGTCGGCCGAACCGACGCGCTTGATCTCGCCCTCCTGCAGCACGCGCAGCAGGCGCACCTGGGTCGAGAGCGGGATGTCGCCGATCTCGTCCAGGAAGATGGTGCCGCCGTCGGCCGCGTCGAACAGGCCGCGCTGGTCGCGCTGCGCGCCGGTGAACGCGCCCTTCACGTGGCCGAACAGCTCGGACTCGAGCAGCGTCTCGGTGAGCGCGCCGCAGTTGAGCGCGACGAACGGGTGGCTGCGGCGCGGGCTGCGGGTGTGGAGCGCGCGCGCCACCAGCTCCTTCCCGGTGCCGCTCTCGCCGGTGATGAGCACGGTGGTGGCGCTGTACGCCACCGCCTCCACCATCCGCGTCACCTCGCGCATGGGCGCGGAGTTGCCCACCAGCCCCTCGGCCGGCGTGCCCTCGCGCTCGCGCAGCGCGCTCTCGAGCTGGCGGTTGCGGTCGAACAGCATCTTCCGCTCGGCCGCCTTCGCCACCGCGCGCGCCACCACCTCCACGTCCTCGAACGGCTTGGTGAGGTAGTCGTAGGCGCCGGCGCGGACCGCGGCGAGCGCGGTCTCCACCGTGGCGTGGCCGGTCATCATGATGACCTCCACCTCCGGCCGGCGGTGCTTCACCGCGTTCAGCAGCTCGAGGCCGGAGAGCTGGGGCATCTTGATGTCGAACAGCGCGACGTCGAAGTCCTCCTGCGCGAGCCGCTGGGTGGCCGCGATGGAGGAGTCGAGGCCGACGACCTCGTGCCCCTTCCGCCGCAGCAGCGCCTCCATGGCGCGCAGCAGCGTCGGCTCGTCGTCCACCACCAGCACGCGGGCCGGCCGCGCCTCGGTTGCCTCGTTCATGGGACCGCTTCTCCTCGCTCGTGCCTCGGTTGCGCCGCCGGGAGCTCGAGCACGAAGCAGGCCCCGGGGTGCGGGCCGGGCGGCTCGAGGCGGATGGTCCCGCCGTGCTCCTCGACGATCTGGTAGCAGATGGACAGGCCCAGGCCGGTGCCCTGGCCCTCGGGCTTGGTGGTGAAGAACGGCTCGAAGATCCGCGGCGCGGCGTCCTCGGGGACGCCCGGCCCGGTGTCGGCCACCGAGAGGCGCAGCCGCCCGGGCGCGGCCGGGCCCACCGCGACGGTGACCGTGCCGCGGTCGCCCATGGCCTGCAGCGCGTTCACCAGCAGGTTCACCACCACCTGCTGGAGCTGGTTGCCGTTGCCGACGGCGACCGCCGGCTCGAACCGGCGCGCCACCTCGAAGCGGCCGGCGCGGAGCTGCGGCGAGAGCAGGAACAGCGCGTCGTCCACCACCTGGCGCAGGTCCACCGGCCCGCGCTCCTCCTCGCGCGGGCGGCGCGAGAAGCGCAGCAGCGACTCCACGATGCGCTTGGCGCGGTTCGCGGCGTCCTGGATGAGCCGCAGGCTCTCCATGTCCTCGGGGGAGCGCTCCTCGCGGCTCATGAGCTGCGCGAACGCCAGGATCCCGCCGAGCGGGTTGTTGATCTCGTGCGCCACGCCGCCGGCGAGCTGGCCCACCGCGGACATCTTCTCGGCGTGGAACAGCCGCCGGCTCACCTCGCGCTCGTCGGTGACGTCCTTGAACGTCACCACCAGGCCGCCGTCGCCGAACGGGAACGAGCGGATCACCCAGGTGCGATCGCCGAACGCCAGCTCGCGCTCGGCGGTGCCGCCGCGCGGCAGGTCGCAGCAGGCCGGGCACGGGAGCGCGCCGAACGCGTGCTCGCGGCAGCGCAGCCCGGCGACCTGCGTGATCGCCACGCCGGCCGCGCGCGCGAAGGCGGCGTTGGCGCGCGCCACCTCGCAGCCGCCGCCCCGGAAGATCGCGAGCGGATCGCCGATGGCGTCGAAGCTGGCGCGCCACTCCTCGGCGGCCCGCACCAGCGCGGCCGAGCGCGCCGCGAGCTGGCCGTCGAGGTCGCGGTTCAGCTTCTCCAGCTGCGCGTTGCGCTCGGCGAGGAGCTGCTCGAGGCGCCGGTTCTCCTCGAGCATCCAGTGCTGGTCCACCGCGCTCTGGACGGTGATGCGCAGGTGCGCGTCGTCCCAGGGCTTCCAGATGAACCGGAAGATCTCCGACCGGTTCACCGCCTCCTCGATGACCGCCGAGTCGGCGTGGCCGGTGAGGAGGACGCGCTGCACGGTGGGCCAGCGCTCCTTCACGATCCGCAGCAGCTCGACGCCGGAGGTGCCCGGCATGCGGTGGTCGGAGACCACCACCTGCACCGGCTCGCGCTCCAGCAGCGCCAGCGCGCCGCTCGCGTTCCCGGCGTCGATCACGCGGCAGCGCGCGCGGCGCAGCACGCGGCCGAGCGCGCGGCGCACGTGCTCGTCGTCGTCCACCACCAGCACGGTGGAGTCGGGGCGGGCGTCCAGGGCGCCGCTGCCGGCCTGGGATTCCGGGGGTACCATCGGCTGCGCCCTCGAAGGTGCACAGAGGGGTCCAGCCGGTCCGCTATCGGAGGTCCCTGTTTCCAGGCGGTTGGGAGGTTCACTCCCCGGGTCGTTCATCGCCCCCGGGTGATATCACACCCTCCGGGTTTCGGCGTACCGGAGACGCGGTACACGGCAACCCGCCCTCTAACGGTCGCTCGCCTCGTAGCGATACGCCTGCGCCTGGTAGAGACAAATCGTGTTACGTCCCGCCTTCTTGGCCTGGTACAGCGCCTCGTCGGCGTACCGGACCAGCGCCTCGGGCGACCCGATGTCCTTCGACGGGTAGAACGCGATGCCCATCGACGCGGTCACCTGGATGGCGGTCTCGGGTCCCGCGGACCCAGCCGGAACGGGGTAATTCCGGGCGGACAGCTCCTTCCAGATCCGCTCCGCCACCGCGAGCGCGCCGGAGAGGTGCGTCTTGGGGAGGATGACCGCGAACTCCTCGCCGCCGTAGCGCGCGCAGATGTCGGGGTCGCGGGTGGAGGCGCGGAGCTGCTCGGACGCGCCCCGCAGCACGAGATCGCCGAACGGGTGACCGTAGCGGTCGTTCACCAGCTTGAAGTGGTCCAGGTCGATCATGATGAGCGACACCGGATCCGAGTAGCGGTGCGCGCGCCGGAACTCCTCCTGGAGCCGCTCGTCGAAGGCGCGCCGGTTCTTGAGGCCGGTGAGGTCGTCGGTGAGCGTCTGCTCGCGGAGCCGCCGCTGCGTCTCGCGGAGCTGGTCCTGGAGCGTCTTGATGCGCAGCATCGCCGCGCAGCGCGCCAGGATCTCCGCCTCGGCGAACGGCTTGGCGAGGAAGTCGTCGGCGCCGATGCGCAGGCCCGCGACCTTCGAGTCGAGGTCGGACTTCACCGACAGGATGATCACCGGGATGAACTGGTCCTCGGGCCGCGCCTTCACGATGCGCAGCACCTCGAGCCCGTCCATGTCCGGCAGGATCATGTCGAGCAGCACCAGGTCGGGCGGCTCGCCGCGCACCTTGCGGATCGCGTCCTTGCCGTCCGCGGCGGTGCGGACGTCGTACCCCTCGCGCTCGAGCACCCGCACGAGCCAGTCGAGCTGGGTGCGCGAGTCGTCCACCACCAGGATCTTGGCGCGCGGGGCCATCGGAGCCTGGAAACATACCTGCTTCCGCGCACCTCCGCCACGCACCGGCCGCGCAGGCACGGCGCGCCGCCGCGGCCGGCCGCCCACATCGGGAGCGTTCCTCGACCCCCGCCCAAGGGCATAGGTTCGCCCCATGCCGGGGCGGGCACGCATCGAGGAGCAGGCGTCGATCCTGGCCGCGGTCCTCGCCCGCGCGCGGGCCGGCGCGCCGGACGGCGTGGTCGTGTTCGACCTCGACTCGACGCTGCTCGACAACCGGCCGCGGCAGGCCCGCATCCTGCGCGACTACGGGCGCGCGGCGGGCGTGCCCGCGCTCCTCGGGGCGCGCCCGGAGCACTGGACGAGCTGGGACCTCGCGGCCGCGCTCGCCGCCGCGGGGCTCCCGCCGGACGAGGTGGCGCGCCACCTGCGGCCCGCGCGTGCGTTCTGGGCCGAGCGGTTCTTCACGAGCGCCTACTGCCGCCTCGACCTGCCGCTGCCCGGGGCGCCCGGGCTGGTGCGCGCGACGGCCGACGCCGGCGCGATCGTGGCCTACGTCACCGGGCGGCCGGCGGCGATGGAGCCGGGGACGCTGGAGGTGTTCCGGGCGGCGGGCTTCCCGCTGCCGGACGGCGCCCGCGTGCACCTGTTCATGAAGCCGGACGAGGCGCTCGGGGACGAGGCCTGGAAGGCGCTCGCGCGCGGCCGCGTCGAGCGCATCGGGCCGGTGGTGGCGGCGTTCGACAACGAGCCCGCCCACGTGAACGCCTACGCGCGGGCCTGGCCGGACGCGCTCTGCGTGCACCTCGACACCGACCACTCCGGCCGGCCGGTGGAGGTGCTCGCGCGCGTCCCCTCGATCCGCGACCTCCGCCTGCCGCCGGCGGCGGCCGAGGCGCCCGCCGCCGGCGCCTAGGCCTCGCCTACCGCAGCGCCTCCATCACGTCCTCGGGGATCACCGGGGCGAGCCCGCCGCCGCCCAGGATGTTCACGATCGGTGATGCAGCGGCGCGGACCACCGAGCCCGACGGGCGCGAGGGCCCCAGGCCGCAGTAGGTGGACACGTCGCGGTACAGGTCGGACCGCGAGACGCCCTCCGGCGCGACGCGGGTGGCCGGCCGGCGCACCGCGAACACGCGCTCCTGCGCCACCCAGCCGCCGGCGCGGGGATCGGCGAGCGCCTCCTCGACCGCGCGGGCCCACGCCTCCGGCGCCGTCTCGGCGCCGAGGTGGACGCTCTTGCCGCCGTAGTCCCAGCTCCGCTTCAGCACGAACCGCTCGCGGTCGGCGACGAGGCGCGCCGCCACCTCGGGGGTGAGCCGGCGCGTCCAGGGCAGCCGGCCCGCGGCGGCCCGCTCCTCCGCGTCCAGGCCGGCGCGCTCCGCGAGCGCCCCGTCCTCGGCGCACTCCGAGAGGCGCGCGAACAGCGCCTTCGCCTCGAGCAGCCCGTTCACCGGGTTGAGGAGCACGTACCTGCCGGGCGCGCGCAGCGCGCGCGCGAAGGGATCGGCCGGGTCCACCATGTGCGCCCAGACGTGCCGGTACAGCACGTCCCACGCCTCCGGCTCGCACTCCGCCGGCACCAGGTTCTCGGCGCGGTGGCCCATCTGCCGGAAGTGCGCCGCCAGCCGGCGCAGCTCGCCGATCTGCGCGTCGCCCGGCCGGGCCACCAGCGCGATCGACGGGCGGGCCCGCCCGCCGCCGCGCGCCCGGTACGCCGCCACCAGCGCCTCGCGCAGCCGCTCCATGTGGCTGCCGCAGGCCGCCACCAGCGCCTCCGCCTCGCGCGGCGACCTGCCGCGGGCGCGCGCGGCGGCCCGGATCCAGGCGAACGCGGCCAGGTCGGCGTAGGCGGACATGGCCGGGATGGTGGCGTTCAGCTCGAGGGCCCGCGGCGCGCCGCCGCCCTCCGGCACCAGGAAGTCCACCCGCGCCATCATCACCGCGAGCGGCGCCTCGTCGAACAGGCGCGCCATGGCCTCGGCCTCGAGGCCGGAGAACGGCTCCTCCAGCGCGGCCCGGTCGCGGGCGTCGCCCGAGGCCACCAGCGCCCGCGCCAGCTTGACGCTGCCCGAGAGGATGCGCTCCGCCTCCCGCGCCAGCCCGTCGAGCGCGGCGCGCGAGAGCACCTCCGGCTCGGCCAGCAGCGGGATCGGCACCACCGTGCCGTCCGGCTTCCGCACGGTGAGGCCCTCGGCCCAGGCGCGCTCGGCGGCCTCGCGGCCGATCGCGGCGAGCGCCCCTCCCTCGAAGACGTCGGTCATGCGCCGGTCCTACCGCGGGCGTTGCGGCGCGTCCACGGGCTCTGCTAGGGACCGCAGGGTGAAGATCTACACGAAGACCGGCGACGCCGGAGAGACCGGCCTGTTCGGCGGGCCGCGGGTGCGCAAGAGCGACGCGCGGGTCGAGGCCTACGGCGAGGTGGACGAGCTGAACGCCTGCCTCGGCACGGTGCGCGCGCAGGTCGAGGACCCGGAGATCGACGCGCAGCTCGCGCGGATCCAGGACGAGCTGTTCTGCGTGGGCGCGGAGCTGGCCACACCGCACGGCGAGAAGGCCCGCTCGGCCATCCCGGCGGTCGAGCAGCGCTGGGCGGAGCGGCTCGAGGGCGCCATCGACGCGTGGGAGGCGGAGCTGCCCCCGCTGCGCCAGTTCGTGCTCCCCGGCGGGACCCGGACCGCCGCGCAGCTGCACCTGGCGCGCTGCGTGTGCCGCCGCGCCGAGCGCCGCGTGGTGGCGCTCGCCGCCGAGGCGGAGGTCTCGCCGGTCGCGCTCGCCTACCTGAACCGGCTCTCCGACTTCCTGTTCGTGGCGGCGCGCGTCGCGAACCACCGCGCGCGCAAGCCGGAGACCGCCTGGGACCCGCGCCGGGAGAGGTGACGCCGTGGCCGACCGCATCGCGCTGGTGACCGGGGCCGGGGTCCGCGTCGGCGAGGCGATCGCCCGCGGGCTGGCGCGCGACGGGTGGACCGTCGCCGCGCACTACCGCACGCACCGCCCGCGGGGCTTCGCCTCCGCGCTGCAGGCGGACCTCGCCGCCGCCGACGGGCCGGCCCGGCTCGCGGCCGCGTTCCGCGCCCGGCACCGCCGCCTCGACCTGCTGGTGAACAGCGCCTCGGTGTTCGACGCGCTCCCCCTCGCCGGCACCGACGCGGCGGCGTTCGACTCGCAGATGGACCTGAACGCGCGGGCGCCGCTCCTGCTGGTCCGGGCGCTCGCGCCCCTGCTGGCGCGGTCGCGCGGCTCGGTGGTGAACGTCGTGGACGTGGGCGGCGGGCTGGTGCCGTGGAAGGGCTACGCCGCCTACGCGGCGTCGAAGGCGGCGCTGGCGCGGCTGACCGAGTGCCTCGCGCTCGAGCTGGCGCCCCGGGTGCGGGTGAACGGCGTGGCGCCCGGCACCGTGCTCTGGCCGGAGCACTACCCCGCGGCGCGCCGCCGCGCCCTCACGGCGCGCATCCCGCTCGGAAGGCCCGGCACGCCGGAAGACGTCGCGGCCGCCGTGCGTTATCTCGCGGACGCACCGTTCGTGACCGGCGCCGTGCTGCCGGTGGACGGGGGCCGCCACCTGTCGGGGCGCGCCGGCTGAAGGACGGTAAAAGCCCTGTCGGTGCGGGCCCAACCGCGCGTTGAAGCGCCCAACCCTCCCTGTTAGACTCCTTGCGCCACGTCAACGAGGGCGCGTCCCTCGATGGAGAACTCGAAGAAATGGAAGCCACCACCGTCGTCGCCCCGACCGCGCTCTCCCCCGACATGGGGATCCCGAACTTCGTCAGCCTGACCTCGAAGGCGATCGAGATGGTGAAGGACGCCATCGCGCGCGAGGGCCTCGCGGGCTACGGCATCCGCGTCGGCGTCATGGGCGGCGGCTGCGCCGGGTTCCAGTACTCGATGGACTTCGAGAAGGACCCGCGCGACGGCGACATCTCGCTCGAGCAGGAAGGCATCAAGCTCTACGTCGATCCGATGAGCTCGATGTACCTCCAGGGCGTGACCATCGACTACGTCGTCGGCCTGCAGGGCGCCGGGTTCAAGTTCAACAACCCGAACGCCCGCACCACCTGCGGCTGCGGCTCGTCCTTCTCGTACTAGGCATTCGCCTCGCCGGCCCGCGTGGCCGGGCGGTGCGCGCGGGCCGGAGGGGAGACCCTTCGGCCCTTCGCGTCTGGAGGAAGCGATGCTCGTGGTCCGCCACGCGGTGGTCGGCCCGTTCGCGGCGAACTGCTGGCTCGCCGCCTGCGGGCGGACCGGCGAGGCCGTGCTGGTCGATCCCGGCGCCGAGGTGCACCGGGCGCTCGCGCTCACCGGGCCCTCCGGCTGGCGCATCACCCGGATCTTCTGCACCCATGGTCACATCGACCACGTGGGCGGCGGCGCCGAGGCCCGCGCCGCCACCGGCGCGCCGCTGCAGATCCACGCGGCCGACGACGCCTGGCTCGAGGCGCTGCCCCGGCAGGCCGAGATGTTCGGCTTCGACCCGGTGGAGGCGCCGCAGGTCGATCACCACCACGTGGACGGCGAGGCCTTCCGGGTGGGCGACTGCGAGGCGCAGGTGATCCACACGCCGGGGCACAGCGCCGGCTCGTGCAGCCTGTGGTTCCCCGGCGAGCAGGTCCTGTTCACCGGCGACACGCTCTTCGCCGGGTCGGTCGGCCGGACCGATCTCCCCGGCGGCGACTTCGACGCGCTGGAGCGGTCGATCAAGGACCGCCTGTTCCCGCTCGGCGACGCGGTGCGCTTCCACCCCGGCCACGGGCCGTCCGGCACGCTGGGCGAGGAGCGCCGCGCCAACCCGTTCGTCGGCGAGTCGCCGCGGCGGGGGCGGTTCATCTAGCGTCCGCTACGACATGCTCACCACGCCCATGATGTTCTGGCCGGCGTCCACGTGGAGGATCTCGCCGGTCACGTTGCGGGCGAGGTCCGAGCACAGGTAGAGCGCGGCGCGGGCGCAGTCGTCCTGCTCGATGTTCCGGCGCAGCGGCGTCTTGTCGGCGTTCTCGCCGAGCATGGTGCGCATGCCCTTGATGCCGGCCGCGGCCAGCGTCTTGAGCGGGCCGGCGCTGATGGCGTTCACCCGGATGCCCTCCTGCCCGAGGTCCTCGGCCAGGTAGCGCGTCGAGCACTCCAGCGCGGCCTTCGCGACGCCCATCACGTTGTAGTTCCGGACCACCTTCTCGGCGCCGTAGTACGTGAGGCACACGATGGAGGCGCCCGGCTTCATCATGGGCTTGAACGCCCGGGCCAGGCCGATGAGCGAGTAGGCCGACACGTCGAGGGCGATGCGCCAGGTCTCGCGGGTGGTGACGTCGGTGAACCGGCCGTCGAGCGCCTCGCGCGGCGCGTAGCCGATCGAGTGCACCAGCACGTCCACCTGCGGCCAGATCTTGCCGATCTCGGCGGCGGTGCGCGCGATGTCCTCGTCCTTCGCGACGTCGCAGTCGAGGATGGCCTTCGCGCCGGCCTGCTCGGCCAGCGGGCGCACCCGCTTGCCCATCGCCTCGCCGGGATAGGTGAACGCCAGCTCGGCGCCCTCGGCGCGGAACGCCTCCGCGATGGCCCACGCGATGGACCGCTCGTTCGCGACGCCGGTGATCAGCGCGCGCTTGCCCTTCATGAGCCCGCCGAGCGGGAGGTGGGCAACCGCGGTCTCGTTCTGCTCGCTCATCCTTGAGCTCCTCTGGCGCGGACCGCCTCGAGCGCCTGGGTCAGCTCGCTCACCGCGTGTCCGTCCTGCTTGCGGGTCGCCACGGCGACCCCGTCCTGGTAGGCCTTCGCCGCCTCGCCGTCACGCCCCAGCGTCTCGAGCACCTGCCCGAGCATGAGGTAGGTCGGCACGTAGTCCGGAACGCGGCGGGCGAGCTCGCGGAACTCCTGCGCCGACTCCTCGCCGCGGCCCGCGGAGCGCAGGGCCATGGCGAGCGAGTAGCGTGCGAAGGGGTCGTCCGGGCTCTTCTCGACGAACTTGCGGAACGTCTCGAGCCGCTGCTCCGGGGTCATGAGCCGGCCGTTTTAACCCGGATCACCCCATGGGTTCCAGCGCTCCGCGCTAGACTCGACGCATGGCGTCGGTCCGCATCGCCGGCTGCACCGGGGCGCTCGTGGCGGGCGGCAAGGCCACGCGCATGGGCGGGCTCCCGAAAGGGCTGCTCCGCGTGGACGGCGAGCCCATCGCCGCCCGCGCGCTGCGCCTGTTCCGTGCGCTGTTCGACGACGCCTTCGTCGTCGCGAACGATGCGGCGCCGTACGCGGCGCTCGGCGCGCGCGTGATCCCCGACGCCCTCCCGGGCAAGGGCGCGCCGTCGGGCGTGCACGCCGCGCTCGCCGCCGCGTCCACGGAGTGGGTCTTCACCGCGGCGTGCGACATGCCGTTCCTGGCCGAGGCGCCCATCGCGTTCCTGGCCGGGCTGCGGGCCGGCGCGCCGGCGGTGGTGGTGCGCTGGGGCGGGCGGCTGCAGCCGCTGCACGCGCTCTGGTCGCGCGCCTGCCTGCCGGTGCTCGAGGCGGAGCTGCGCGCCGGGGATCCCTCGCTGCAGGGGCTGGCGCGGCGGGTGGGCGCGCGGATCGTCGAGGAGGCGGACTGGCGCGCGGTGGATCCGCTGGGCCGCGCGTTCGAGAACGCGAACACGCCCGAGGACGCGGCGCGGCTCGGGCTCTCGCGCTGACCGCGCGCGCGGCAGACCTAGCCCGCCAGCCAGCGCACCAGCAGCGTGGCGACGACCGCCGCGGCGAGGCAGCCCAGCACGGTGGCGAGCAGGTACCCGGCCGCGGCCGCGAGCCGGCCCTGCTCGAGCAGCGCGAGCGTCTCGTAGTTGAACGAGGAGTAGGTGGTGAACCCGCCCATCACGCCGGCCGCCAGGAACAGCCGCAGGTCGGGCGGGAACGCCTCGCTCTGCAAGGACGCGGTCATGATCCCGGCGAGGAGGAACGAGCCGGACACGTTCACGAGCAGCGTGCCCCGGGGGAAGTCCGGGCCGAACGCCCGCAGCGCCCAGGCCGAGGTCAGGTAGCGCGCGCCGCTCCCGAGCGCGCCGCCGAGGCAGACGAGGAGGAGGCGGGCCACGCGTCCGTTTACCGCGGCGGTGCGCTCCCGGCAACCGGGCGCGTCACTCCTTGCCCGCCGCGCGCCAGCCCTCGACGGTGAGCGCGTCGAGCTCGCGGGCGTAGGTGCCGGCGTCGAACGCGCGCCCCTCCAGCGCGGCGCTGGCCGCGTTCGCGACGAGCAGGCCGATGGCGTGCACCGCCTCGTGCCGCGGCAGCCCGCCCCGCAGGAGCCGCTCCAGCGCGCGGCGCGCCTCGGGCGGCTGGCCGCTCGCGAGCTGCGCCTCGACCACGAGGTGCAGGGCGGCGTGCAGGCGCGGCTTCGGCATGCGCGCGTGCGAGGCGAGGCCGGCGTGGTGCGCCTCGACGGCGCGGAGGCGCTCGTCCTCGTCCGCCGCGAGCCAGGCGCTCGGGTCGGGGGCGTGATCGGCGTCGTAGTCCACGGTTCCTCCGCGGGCGGGATCCTGTCCGGGAGCGCCCGCCGGGGCAAGGCCCGCAGGGCGCGCGGGCGTGCTCCGCGATACCATGCCGCCATGCCTCGACGCACCCTCGCCGCCGCCGTCCTCGCCGCCGCCCTCGCGCTCGGCTGCCGCACGCCCGAGCAGAAGCTCCTCGACTCGCGCCGCGAGCTCCGCAGCACGCTCGACGACCTCTACGCGGACTACCGCGAGGCCGCGGCGCCGGAGGGCGGCGACGACGGCGGGGTGATCGGCCGGCTGTTCGGCGAGGTGGACCGCAGCTGGTTCGAGCAGCAGTGCCTCGCGCTCGGGCGCGGCGAGCGCCCGGTGGGGATGTCGGGGCGGCTGGAGACGTTCCTGCGCGAGCGGAGCAACGCGCGCGCCTGCCGCAAGGCGGCCGACCTCCAGCTGGAGATCGACGAGCTCGAGCGCAAGACCGGGGGGCGCGAGGCGAGGTAGCGCCGCCTCAGCTCCCCGGCACGTGCCGCCAGACGCTCGGGTACAGCTCGCAGGGCGCGCTGCCGTCGGGGTAGCCGATGCGGCCCGCCAGCTCCTGCGCCACGCGCTCGAAGTCCATCCAGCGCGGGTCGCGGTGGTCGCGGTCGCCGATCACCGCGTGGCCGATCTCGTGCACCAGCACCGTCGCCTCGACGCAGCGGAACGTGCCGATGGACGGATCGCGCGTGGTGAGGCGGATGTCGCCGTCGAAGCAGCCGAGCGCCGTCCCCATCCCGCCGCACGCCACGAACTGCTCGTCCTGGAAGGTGACGGTCCGGTGCGCCAGGACCTTCCAGTCGCCGCCCCAGTACTCGAGCGCGGCGGACATGGTGGACTCGAGGCGGCGCGCGAAGTCCGGGTGGTGCGCGAACGGCGCGGTGGTGTCGAGCACGACCGCGGTCTGGTGCACGACGAGGTCCGGCCCCCGACCGCAGGACGTGGACACCGTCAGCAAGAGCAGGGCTGGAATCGCGACGCGCACCGCACGCACCCCGTGAACCGTGGAGTGAAGCGTAGGCGTTGGTGCGCAGACCGGGTAGCCACTGCTACCGTGACACACGACCTCCGGACGCGATGCGGGTGCGGCAGCATGGGACGCCGCGGAGAGGTGGGACGGATCGCCGATATCGCCGGGGCGATGCGCCACGATCGCGCGGTGCGTCGCGCCGATCCGGCCGCTCCCCGATGGTCTCAGACCCGGGCGCGCACCGCGATGGCCCGGGCCGGAAGCGTGAACGCGCCGGAGGGACGCCCCAGCCGCTCCCAGCAGCCGTCGCGGAGCAGCGCCTGCCGCTCCGGCGGCTGGGCGGCCAGGTAGGCGCCCATGGGTCCGATGCCGGCGCCCAGCGAGCGCCACAGGTCGTCCTCGAAGTCGTCGTAGCGCGCCTCGACGTCCAGCGTCCCGGCCCGGAGCTCGCGGAAGCCGGCGCGCGCGAACAGCGCCTGCAGCTCGGGCAGGCGCCGGAACGGGATCCGCGCGTCGTCCGGCGCGGCGGGATCGAGCGCGATGGCCGCGTCCCAGAACGCGGTCGCGAGCGCGAGGCCGCCCGCCTCGAACGTGCACGCCGCGACCACGCCGCCCGGCCGCACCACGCGGCCGAGCTCCGCCGCCATCCGGTCCGGCTCCTTCACGAACGAGAGCACGAGCTGCGAGAGCGCCGCCGCGAACGCCCCGTCCTCGAACGGCAGCGCCTCCCCGGACGCGCGCCGCACGTCGGCGCCGGGCACGCGCGCGCGGCACGCCTCCACGAACGGCTCCGAGGGATCGACGGCCGCCACCTGCGCGGGCCCGAGCCGCTCGGCGAGCGCGGCGGCGAGGTTGCCCGGGCCGCAGCCCACGTCGAGCGCGGGCCCCTCCCCCACGCCGGCGAAGTCGAGGAAGCGCGGCGCGAGCGGCCGCGAGTAGCGGCCCATGAAGCGGTCGTAGGCCGCGGCGGGGACGGCGAAGGTCATGCGCCGAGGGAGCGCACGCGGCGGTGCGCCGTCAACCGACCTCCCCGGCCGAGCCGGCGCCTACTCCTCGTCCTCGGCCGCGACGCGGGTCCAGGGCACCGCCGCCAGCCGCTCGTACGCGATGGGCTCGCCGGTGCGCTCGCTCACGCCGTACGTGCCCGCGTCCAGCTTCGCCAGCGCGCGATCGATGTCGGCGAGCAGCGCGCGCTCGCGCTCCGCCACGCCCAGGTGGTGGGCGGCCTCGGTGGAGCGCTGGGCGACCTCCTCGGGCTCGGTGCGCTCGCCCTCCGCCGGCACGGCCTCGACCGGCGTCGCGAGCAGGCGCTGCACGCGCCTGCGCTCCGCCTCGAGCTTCCCGCGGAGCGTCTCGAGCTGCGCCGCGGTGAGCCTCCCTGCGCTGCGCACCATGACCGTCCTCCTCTCCGGCTCCCCTCGCGCGGGGGAACGTGACCAGCATAGCCTCCGGCGCCGCGTCCGCCGCGTCCCCCGCAGGCCTGCGGCATCGCGCGCCACGGCGCGCCGTCAGCGGATGCGCATGCCCGGCGGCCGCTCCGGCAGCGGGACGGGGTCCCGCTCACCGGGGATGGACGGGAACCGCCCGGCCCGCCAGTCCGCCGCCGCCTGCTCGATCCGCTCGCGCGAGCTGGAGACGAGGTTCCACCAGACGTGGCGCTCGCCGTCCATGGGCTCGCCCCCGAGGAGCAGCACGCGCGCGTCCGACGGGGCGCGCAGCACCACCGGCGCCCCCGGGCGCAGCACCAGGAGCTGCCCGGCCGGGAAGCGGGCGCCGTCCACCTCGAGCTCGCCGCTCGCCACCAGGGCCGCCCGCTCCTCCTGGTCCGCCGGGACCTCGAGCCGGGCGCCCGCCGCGAGCGCGGCGTCCACGTAGAGCGTCTCGGACAGGACCCGCACCGGCGAGCGCGCGCCGGCGAACGCCCCGGCGATCACCCGCAGGCGCACCCCGCCGTCCTCCAGCGCCGGGAGCGCCTCGGCCGCGACGTGCGCGAACGCGGGCTCGTCCTCCTCGTGGGCGCGCGGCAGCGCCACCCAGCTCTGGATCCCGGACAGCCGGCCGCCGGCGGCGCGCGCCGCGGGCGGCGTCCGCTCCGAGTGCGCGATCCCGCGCCCCGCGGTCATCCAGTTCACCGCGCCCGGCGCGATCACCTGCACCGAGCCGAGGCTGTCGCGGTGCAGCAGCTCGCCCTCGAAGAGATACGTGACGGTCGCGAGCCCGACGTGCGGGTGCGGGGCGACGTCGAGCCCGTCCCCGCCGCGGAACAGCACGGGCCCCATCTCGTCGAGGAACACGAACGGCCCCACCATCCGCCGCTGCATCGCGGGCAGCACGCGCCCCACCCGCACCCCGCCGAGCTCGCGCGTGCGCGGGACCAGCACCGTCTCGATCGCCCCGTGCCGGGCCGTGCTCGCCGCATCCTCACCCATGGTCATCGTCCTCGGCTGGGGCCCCGGAATCGCCGGCTTGCGCGCCGCGCCCTCCGGGGGTTTAAGAGGCGCACATGTCCGACACCACCCCGAAGGCGCCGCGCCGGCGCCGCTGGCTCCGCGCCGCCGCCGTCCTGGGCGCGCTCCTGGTCCTCTACACCGCCTTCGGCTTCCTCGCCGCGCCGTCGCTGGTCCGCCGGATCGCGGTGAAGCAGGCGTCCGCGGCGCTCCACCGGCCGGTCGAGATCGACCGCGTGCGGGTCAACCCGCTCGCGCTCTCGGTCACGGTGGAGGGACTGCGGGTGAAGCACGCGGACGGCGCGCCGTTCGCGGCGTGGGACTCGCTCTACGTCCGGCTCGCCCCGCTCCGCCTGCTCGCCGGCGACCTCGGCTTCGCCGAGATCCGCCTGGTGCGCCCGGCGCTGCACGTCGGCCTCGACCCGCGCGGCGCGCTCACGTTCGAGGACCTGCTGGCCGGCGACGCGAAGGCGGCGGAGCCGGGCGCCCCCGCGGCCCCGGAGAAGGAGGGCGGCGGGCTGGGGCTCTCCATCGGGCGGCTCGCGGTGGAGGAGGCGCGGGTGGTGTTCCGCGACGCCACCCGCAAGCCCGCGTTCGAGACCACCCTCGGCCCGCTCACCGTCCGCCTGGACGCCTTCCGGACGCGCGGCGGCGGCGACAGCCCGTACTCGTTCACCGGCACCACCGAGTCGGGCGAGACGTTCCGCTGGACCGGCACGGTCCGCAGCGCGCCGCTCCGCTCCTCGGGCACGCTCGCGTTCGAGCGGATCCAGCTGCCCAAGTACGCGCCCTACATCCACGACGAGGCGCCGGTGGACCTGGCCGAGGGCGTGCTCGACCTCGAGACCGCCTACGAGCTGGCGTGGGGCGCGGACGCGCGAGTGCTGCGCACCTCCGGCGGCAAGCTCACCGTCGAGCGCCTCGCGCTCGCGCCGCGCGGCGAGGCCGACGCGCCGGTGCGGCTGCCGCGGGTGGAGGTCGCCGGCATCCAGGTGGACGCGCTCGCGAAGGAGGCGTCGGTCGCGACCGTGGCGGTCCGCGGCGGATCGGTGCGGGCCCGCCTGGAGCAGGACGGCAAGCTCGAGCTCGCGCGGATGGCGCCGCCGCCCTCCCCCGCGTCGCCCGAGCCGTGGAGGTGGTCGGTGGGCGCGCTGGCGGTCTCGGGCCTGGCGGTGGAGCTCGAGGATCGCTCCACGGCGCGGCCGGTGCGGCTGCCGCTCACCGACGTGGCGGTGACCCTGGACGGGATCCGCCCCGGCCCCGAGACGGCCTGCCCGCTCACCGCCTCGCTCGCCTGGAACGGCAGCGGCCGGCTCGCGGTGAAGGGCGAGGTCCGCCCGTTCGGCGACCGCGGCACGCTCGCGCTGGAGGCGGAGGCGCTCGACCTCGTGCCGCTCGCGCCGTACCTCGACGCGTCGCTGGTGGCGCGGCTCACCGGCGGGCGCGCCGGCGCGAAGGCGACGGTCGGCTACGACCTCGGGGGCAAGGCGCCGCGCTGGACGTTCGCCGGCGACGTGCGGCTCGACGCGCTCGCGGTGGCGGAGGCCGGCAACGAGGACCTGCTCCGGTGGAAGGCGCTGGAGGTGACCGGCATCGACGCCGCCTCCACTCCGCCGCGCGCGACGGTGCGCCGGGTGCGGCTCCTCGAGCCGCGGGTGAAGGCCTACGTCTGGGAGGACGGCGCCACCAGCGTGGCGCGCGCGCTCCCGCCGCCGCCGGCCCAGCCGGCGCCGGCCGGCCCGGCGTGGCAGACCGCCATCGGCAGCGTGGAGGTGGTGGGCGGGCGGCTCGCCATGGTGGACCGCTCGGTGACGCCCGCGGCGGTGGTGAACCTGACCGGCGCGCAGGCGACGGTGACGCGGCTGTCCTCGGACCCGAAGGTCCGGTCGAGCGTGGACGTGCGGCTGCAGGTGGAGGGCGCCTCGCCGGTGCGCGTCACCGGCACGCTCAACCCGCTGCAGAAGGAGGCGTACACGGAGCTGGTGGTCGCCTCCGAGGGCGTGGACCTCTCGCCGCTCGGCCCCTACGCCGGCAAGTTCCTGGGCTACGGGCTGCAGAAGGGGAAGCTCGACCTCGATCTCAGGTACACGGTGGTGAACCGCGCGCTCACCTCCACCAACGTGGTCCGCGTGAACCAGCTCACGCTGGGCGACCGGACCGACAGCCCGGACGCGACCAAGGTCCCGGTGCGGCTGGCGCTGGCGCTCCTGCAGGATCGCGAGGGCGTGATCCTGCTCGACGTGCCGGTGGAGGGGAACCTCGACGACCCCGAGTTCCGCCTCGGCAAGGTGATCTGGCGCACCATCCTGAACGTGCTCGTGAAGGTGGCCACCTCGCCGTTCACCGCGCTCGCGTCGCTGGTGGGCGGCGGCGAGGCCGACCTGTCCATGATGGAGTTCACCCCGGGCACCGCCGAGCCGCTGCCGGCCGCGAAGGAGCGCATCGCGCTGCTGGCGCGGTCGCTCGGGCAGCGGCCCACGCTCGGCCTCGAGCTGGAGGGCTCCGCCGACGCGGCCCAGGACGGCCCCGCGCTGCGGCGCGCCGCGCTGGAGCGCGCGCTCCGCCGCGCCAAGGCCGAGACGCTCCGCGCGGCCCCGGCCAGCCTCGACGAGGTGACGCTCGGCGCCGAGGAGCGGGTCCGGCTGGTGAAGGCGGCGTACCACGCGGCCTTCCCCGCCCCGCCGCCGGCGGCGAAGGGCGAGGCCGCGCCGGCGCCCGCGCCGCAGGAGATGGAGGAGCGGCTCGCGGCGGCGGCGCAGGTGCCGGACGACGCCTACCGGGCGCTCGCGGCCGAGCGGGCGCAGCGCGCGCGGGAGGCGCTGCTCGCGGCCGGCCTGGACCAGGCGCGGCTCTTCCTCGCGCAGGGCGGCGAGCGCGCCCGCAAGGAGGGCGGCGCGCGCGTCTACTTCAGCGTGCGCTGACCCCCGGCGCGAGGGGACCCTACAGCTCGACGGCCCAGTCCGCGGCGCTCGGGGCGACGCCGCCCTGGATCACCCAGGAGACCTGGAACGCCCAGCCGGCCTCGCGCACCGGGCCGCTCGCGTCGGCGGTGGCGTGCCGGAGGTGGCGGCCGACGTCCACCGCCACCGCGTGGGCGCCGAGGATCCGCACCGACCCCCGCGCGCCCAGCTCGGCGATGCGCTCGTCGCCGGCCACCTCGCCCTCGCCGAAGATCAGGTACTGGCGCGCGACCACGCCCAGGCGGGCGCGCGTCCCGGCCACGAGGTCGAGGCCGGCGAGCGCCTGCGCGCCGGGGCCGATCCGGTAGTCGCGCCCCTTGCCGTCGTCGCCGCGGTCCACGCTGCCGGCCGCGCCGAGGATCACGGCCGCGCCGACGAGATCGCCCTCCAGCGCGAGGCCGCCGCCCAGGTCGGCGCGCGCGCTCGCGCCCGCGCCGAGCGCGCTGGTGGAGACGCGGAAGCGCTGCGGGGTGTCGAAGTCGAACAGCAGGAAGAGCCCGTACAGCCCGCGCGCCGGCGCCGCCTCGAAGCTGCGGCCGGCGAGGAGCCCGCGCGCCCGCACGGTCGCGTCCGGGTCGCGCGCGAAGCCGTAGCGCGCCTCCAGCACGAAGTGGTCGAACGGCTTCTCGAGCGCGAGCTCGGGATCGCCCGGCAGGCCCCAGGCGAAGTCGAGCCCCACCCCGCCGCCCCAGGTGCCGCGGTCGCCGGTGGCGTCGCCGGTCGCGCCGCCCATGGCGAGCGCCCAGCGCGACGAGGTGGCGCGCTCCGGGCGCGTCGGCCCGAGCAGGCGCCGGTTCACCGCGCCCATGGGCGAGAGCACCGCCGCGGCCACGCCGTTCCAGGTCCCGCCCTCCGCGCGCAGCGCGTCGGAGAAGCGGCCCAGGATCTCGCCCAGCACCATGCCGGCCACCGTGGTCGTGACCTGGTCGTTGCGCGAGGGCCGCTCCGTCTCGCCGGCGATCTCCCAGAGCCCGCTCGCCGCGAACGCGTACGCCGACGAGACCCAGAAGCCCTGGCCGGCCGAGCGCGCCGCCGAGAAGGCCCAGGTGCCCTGGTACGGGTGGCCGAACTGGTTCAC
>NZ_BAZG01000059.1 GCF_000964525.1 Anaeromyxobacter sp. PSR-1 | reverse complement strand
CGGCGATCACCGGACGCTCCCGGCGCCGGCCGCGCTCCGGACGTTCTCGATCGTGGACATGCGCGTCGCGAATGCACCGCCGGTGCCGGCGCGCACGCTCGCAACCGCGCATCGTTCCTGGGGATGCAGCCGCCCAACGTCCGCCCTGCGACCGGGGACGTCCGCGGCCCGGACGGGCGCCGGCAGATCCGTTTCGCAGGCGGTGCGTTCACCCCTGCGAACCACCCGGAGGAACGCCATGACCCGACGCCGCGCCCTGCCCTTCCGCCTCCTCGCCCTCGGAACCGCCCTCGCGCTCCTCGTGCCGCCGGCCGCCGCCTCGGCGCGGCGCGGCGACCCGCGCCCCGAGCTCTATCCTGCCGTGGTCCAGCGCGTGGCCGGGATGGTCTCGGATCCCGGGGCCCGCCGCGCGGCGGAGGCGCACGGGCTGAACCTCGTGAACGTCACCTGGGAGGACACCGGCCGCTGGCAGGGCTCGTCGCTCGGCCCGAACATCAGCGACGTGACGCTGGAGGTCGTGTCCGAGGACGGCGACGCCCGCAAGCTCGCGCTCATGCCGGTGCTCCGCTTCCCGAACTTCGCCGACCGCACCGCCGACGTGCCGCTCGACCGGATCTGGCTGCGGGTGGGCAACGCGCGCGAGGGCGGGCGCGAGCGCGTCATCACGCTCCGCGAGCTGCTCGCCGACCCGGCGCGCTGGCTGTCCTCGCCGCGCGACGGCGCCATCCGCGGCGGCTCCCTGCTCGCGCCGCGCGACACGCACGCGCTCGTCTCCGCGCAGGCGGCGTTCCTGCCCGTGCCGCGCCAGGGCCGCGCCACCTTCCACCCGGTGATCTTCAACTACCAGTCCACCGCCGGCGACCCGGCGGTCCTCACCATCCTGGTGACGCGCCAGGGCACCTCGCTCACGGTGGTGGACAACGCGCGCGACACCGTCTCCGGCGGCGCGAGCTGGGGCCAGCGGCTGTTCTTCAACGCGGGCGGCGAGCGCGCCCCGCTCACCGCGGAGCGCCTCTCCGACGTGCGCGGGCGCGGCACCACCATGAACGGCGAGGACGCCGCCCAGCTGGGCGACGACGCGAACGTGCTCATGCTGGTGCAGGTGCCGCTGCGCCGCCGCGAGCCGCCGCGCCGCGCCCAGGTGTACGAGCAGGCGCCCATGGCCGCCGCGCCCGCGCCGCAGGCGAAGTCGATGGGGGCGCCGGCGCAGGACCTCGAGACGGCGGTGCTGGGCCACGGCGCGCTGGACGGCCCGTACACCGAGCTCGCCGGGCTCGCCGTCGAGCGCGACCCGCGCTTCCCGGTGCGCGTGACGGTGCAGTTCTACCAGGCGACGGCGAGCGGCCGGATCGGCGACGCCGAGGTGGCGCGCCTCGCCGCGCAGATCCGGCGGGTCTACGAGAAGGGCGACTACGTCGGCTCGCTGGTGGTGCCCGGCCCCGGCGACGCGCGCCGCCCGACCGCGTGGACCCCCGCGCCGCCGCCGCCCCGCTGCGGCGGCTGGGAGCAGGACTTCCCCGGCCTCGCCGAGCGCTGCCGCCGGTACGGCACGCCGCGCCCGGCCATCGGGATCCGCTGAGCCGGCGAGCCCCATCCGCTCGCCCCTCGACAGGCTCGGGGTGAGCGGATGCTCGGGGCAGCGGAGCTTCGGGATCCGCTCGTGGTGAGCCCGTCGAACCACGAGCGTCACGCGGCGGATCGAGCCCCACCCGCTCGCCCCTCGACAGGCTCGGGGTGAGCGGATGCTCGGCGCAGCGGAGCTTCGGGATCCGCTCGTGGTGAGCCCGTCGAACCACGAGCGTCACGCGGCGGATCGAGCCCCACCCGCTCGCCCGTCGACGGCTCGGGGCGAGCGGGTTCAGCTCCGGTAGTCGGCGTTCTCGGTGACGTACTCGTGCGAGAGGTCGCCGCCCAGGACGTCGCAGCCGCCGGCGCCCATCCCCAGGTCGATCTCGATCTCCACCCGCCGCTCGTGCGGCGGGTGGTCGATCGGCGGCCGGAAGGAGACGCCGTCGGCGGGCGGCGTGCTGGCGTACAGCTCCGCCGCCTTCATGTGCGCCACCAGCCGCCGCTCCTTCTCCGGGTCGAGCCGCATGGCGCCGCCCTCCAGCACCACCTCGCCGCCCACCCGCATCACCGCGCGCGCCGGGTCGAGCGCGATCCCGGCCGCGCCGGCGACCTTTCCCACCGCGCACAGCAGCCGGCCGACGTTCGGGTCGTTCCCGTTCACGGCGGCCTTGAGCAGCGGCGAGTTCACCACCGCCTTGCCCACCAGGTGCGCCGCCCCGTCCGACGGCGCCCCGCGGACCGCCACGCGCACCACGTGGTGCACGCCCTCGCCGTTCCGGACCACGTCCTCGGCGAGGTCGCCGCACACGCGCGCGAGCGCCGCGGCGAAGTCGTCGGCCGGCGGCGCCGGGCGCCGGCGCGAGGAGAGCAGCACCACGGTGTCGGAGGTGCTCGTGTCGGAGTCCACCGAGATGCGGTTGAAGCTGCCCTCCACCGCCCGGTCCAGCGCGGCGCGGAGCGCGTCGCGCGGCACGTCGAGATCGGTGAGGAGGTACACGAGCATGGTCGCGAGGTTCGGCTCGACCATCCCGGCGCCCTTCGCGAACCCCACGATGCTCCCGCCGCCCACCTCGGCCCGGCGCAGCTTCGGGTAGAGGTCGGTGGTCATGATCGCCTCGGCGCCGGGCAGGGCCGAGGCGCCCTGCAGCGCCGCCGCCGCGGCGGGCAGCGCCTCCACCATCCGGTCCACCGGCAGCCGCCAGCCGATGACGCCGGTCGAGGACGGCAGGACCTCCTCCGGCGCGAGCCCGAGCAGCCGCGCCGCCTCGGCGCAGACGCGCTCGGCGGCCTCGACGCCGCCCGGCGCGCACACGTTCGCCACCTTGTTGTTGATCACCACCGCGCCGAGCGCCGCGCCGTCCAGCCGGCGGCGCCCCACCAGCACGGGCGCGCCCGGGAACGCGTTGCGCGTGAACTTCGCCGCGAACGCGGGCGTCGGCCGGTCGAGCGCGATGAGCGTGAGCCGCATGCGGCCCGGCTTCGGGACCTCCACCGGCACGAACTCGAACGCGCAGGTCCCGATGCGGAAGCCCTCCGGCAGCGCGGACCGGGACTCGAGCCAGGCCCGGTGCTCGGCCCGGGTCGCGAACGTCAGCGAGGTGGACGCCATGCGCGCCTGTTTATCACGGTGGACGGCGGGCCGCCCCCCGACTAGACACCCGCGATGCTCGCGCTCCAGGGGCTCTGCCTCCTCCTCGCCGCGCAGCTCGCCGCGGGCGGCGAGCCGGCGGTGGTGCGCGAGATCTCCGTCACCGGGAACCAGCGCACCGCCACCGCCTACGTCCGGCAGGCGCTCGAGCTCGACGTGGGCGACCGGTTCGACGGCGACGCGGCCGCGCTCGAGCAGCGCCTGCTCAACCTCCGGCTGTTCAAGGGCGTCCGGGTGACCCCGCGGCCGGACGGCGACGGCGGCGTGGCGCTCGAGGTGGACGTCCAGGAGCGGTGGACGCTGCTGCCCATCCCCATGTTCACCTCCTCGGGCGGGGAGACCGGCGGCGGCCTGCTGCTGGTGGAGACGAACCTGTTCGGATGGGGGAAGCAGCTGGTGGCGGGCGGGACCCTGTCCACGCGCGGCGCGACGGGGATGGCCGGGTACTGGGATCGCGCGGTGGCCGGCACGCGCTGGACGGTGGACGCATTCGCCCTGCGCCAGGAGGCGCGGCGCGAGCGGACCGACGGCGGCGACGTGGTCTACGCCTACCGCGACGCGCGCACCGACCTGTCGGCGGCGCTCGGGCGCCGGCTCACCGAGCGGCTGTCGGTGAGCGCGGGCTGGTTCGGGCTGTGGACGGACGCGGGCGCCGAGGACGGCTGGGCCCCGCCCGCGGACGTCGGGCCGGCCCGCGGCCTGGTCGCGTCGGTGGCGTACGACGGGAGCGACTTCCACCTGTTCCACGAGCGCGGCGTCACCGCGCGCGTCCGCTACCGCCACGCCGCCGCGGCGCTCGGGGGCGGGCGCGACCTGCGCCAGGCCGAGGCGCGCGCGAGCTGGGGCGGCGCGAACCGGCTCGGCCACGCCTGGTCGATCGGGATCGCCGGCCAGGGGGTCGAGGGGGACGCGGCGGTGGACGCGCTGCGCCTGGGCGGCGGGCCCGGCGCGCGCGGCTTCCCGGTGGGCGGGCTGTGGGCCGAGCGCGCCGCCAGCACCGCGCTCGAGTACGCGGTGCCGATCTGGAGGCCGCGGTGGGGCGTCGCGACCGGCGTGGCGCTGCTCGACGCCGGCGTCGCCCGCTGGCGCGGCGATACGACGCGGTACGTCGCGCCGGGCCTGGGCCTGCGGCTGCACGTCGCCGACGTCGCCCTGCCCGCGCTCGGGCTCGACGTGGCGTGGTCCACCACCGCCGCGGCGCCGGTGGCGAGCTTCGTGGTCGGCTACCGGATGTGAGCCGGCCCGTCGCCGGACCGGCGACCCGCGCGCACCTCCACCTTCACCCCCGGGCGCGGCGGGGGCCGTGCCCACCTCGCCATCCCCCGGGCGACGGCTACAATGCGCGGCCGTGTCCACCGTCAACGCGCTCGCGCGCGAGATCTCGGCCAAGATCGTCTATTACGGCCCCGGCCTGTCCGGGAAGACGACCAGCCTCCAGCAGATCCACGCGAGCGTGCGGCCGGAGAGCCGCGGCCAGCTGGTGAGCCTCTCCACCGAGGGCGACCGGACGCTGTTCTTCGACTTCCTGCCGCTCAAGTCCGAGCAGGTGCGCGGGCTCACCCTGCGGCTGCAGCTCTACACGGTCCCGGGCCAGGTCTTCTACGACGCCACCCGCAAGCTGGTGCTGAACGGCGCCGACGGCGTGGTGTTCGTGGCCGACTCGCAGGCGTCGGTGCTCGACTCGAACCTGGAGTCGTTCGCGAACCTCGAGTCCAACCTGGCGGAGATGGGCATCGACCTGCCCGCGTTCCCGCACGTCCTCCAGTACAACAAGCGCGACCTGCCCGGCGTGCTGCCGGTGGCCGAGCTGCGGCGCCAGCTCAACCTGCTCGGCGCGCCGGACTTCGAGACGGTGGCGAGCCGCGGCGAGGGGCTGCTCGCGGCGCTGAAGGAGATCACGCGACGCGTGGTGAAGGATCTCGACGCGCGCCACCCGCACCGCGCCGCCCCGCGGCAGGGCTTCTCCGGCGGCGGCTCCGAGCTGGCCTCCCGGATCTCCGCCGCGGCCGAGGCGCCCGAACCGGCCGCCCAGGGTGTCGCGGCGCCCGCCGGCCGCCCGCCCGCGCCCCGCGCCGATCCCTCCGCACCCGAGGCGTACCGCGACCGCGGCCAGCTCCTGGGCCTGTCCTTCGCGCGGATGTTCCCGGGGCGCGGCGCCGCGCTCGCCGACGTGGAGCACGACCTCCGCGAGCGCTCCTACGGGCCGGCGGCGCGGCGCGCCGCGGAGGCGGTCGCGGAGCTCCTCGCCGGGCTGCGGGTGGACGAGGCGGCGCCGGCGGCGCGCGCCACGCTGCTCGGCCTGGACGGGCGCGAGTTCCTGCGCCTCGGCCGGATCGCCGCGAAGCCGGACGCGGCGGTCACCGAGCCGGAGGCGCTGTTCGCGCTGCACCTGCTCGTGGCCGCGATGGTGAAGCTCGAGCGGATCTGAAGGATCGGCGCGCGGGGCGCCTCAGCCGATCCGGCGCAGGGCGCTCACCACCACCGCGAAGTGGAGCGCGGCCGCCGCGATCACCATCGCGTGGAAGACCTCGTGGTACCCGAACACGCCCGGGAACGGGTTGGGCCGCTTGCTGGCGTAGACCACCGCGCCGAGGCTGTACACCAGGCCGCCGAGCCCGAGCAGCACCAGCCCGCCCGCGCCGGCCGCCTGCGCCACCGCCGGCAGGAGCGGCAGGATGAGCCAGCCGAGCAGCACGTACAGGGCCGCGCTGAGCCAGCGCGGCGCCTGCGGCCAGAGCACCGCGCGGAAGATGCCGAGCACCGCGCCGGTCCACACCAGCGCCAGCACCGGCGTGCCCCGCTCGCCCAGCAGCAGGCACATGGGCGTGTAGGTGCCGGCGATGAGCAGGAAGATGGCGGAGTGGTCGAGGCGCCGCATCAGCAGGCGCGGCCGCGGCGACCACATGGGCCGGTGGTAGAGCGCGCTCACGGCGAACAGCGTGAACAGCGACGCGCCGTACACGTGGGCGGCGACGCTGGCGCGGCCCGGCGGGGCCGTGAGCGCCATCGCCACCCAGGCGGCGAGCGACAGCGAGGCGGCGATCTCGTGCGAGACGCCGCGCAGCAGCGGCTTCCCGGGGCGCACCGCGGGGTCGATCACCCGTTCCATGGACCTCTCCCTCTGGAACAGGATTAGTCCGCCCGCGTCACGCGCGTGTCACCGGCCTGCGTCGCCCACGCGGGTTCCTACGCCGAGCCGGGGCCGCCGCGCCGCAGCCCGCGCGCGGGTGGCGCGGCGCCGTCGCGCAGGTCCACCAGCCCGAGCCGGACGAGCTTCCGGAGCGACTTGAGGGTCTCGACCTCGCGCAGGGGGCAGGACAGGGCGACGCTGGCCACGTCCCACGCGCCGTTCACGCGCGAGGCGACCTCGCGGTCGATGTTCCCGAGCCGGCGGCCCGCGGGCGACTCCAGCGAGGCGGGGCCGCCGAGCAGCACCGGGACCGCCATCGGCGACAGCTCCTCGTACAGCGCCGCCACCTGCTCGCGCTCGGCCTCGCGCAGCAGCGCGCGCACCCGGCGATCCGACGGATCGGCGGCGAGCAGGCTGCGGAACACGATGGCCGCCTCGTCGAACTGCCGCTCGCCGACGAGCAGCTGCGCCTTGTCGATGAGCGACGAGACCGGGTCGGCGTGCGCGGCCACGCCCTCCACGTGGGCCAGCCCGAGCTCCCGGAGCGCCTCGATGCGGCGGAGCGTGGCGGGGCGCGAGAGGTGGAGCGCGAGGCGCGCCTCGGCGATCGACACCCGGCGCCGCGCCGCCTCCAGCAGCGCGCGCTGCCCCGGCGTGCGCGGCGCGCCGGCGCCGTCGGCGCAGAGCAGCGCCGACTCGGACGGATAGCGCCGGTCGAGGTCGGGCCACTCGTCCAGCCGGCGCAGCCCCTCCAGCGTCATCTGCCCGATGGAGAGATCGAGCGGGACGCCGTCCTCGAACCCGGCCGCGCCGTCCACCAGCGCGAACCGGCCGCCGGGCGGCGCCAGGAACAGGTCCACGATCCGGTCGGCGCAGGCCTCCGGCCAGAGCGCCTCCGGCGGCTCGGCGTGGTGCCAGCCGGCGAGCGTCCCGAGGCCCACGTGCTCGGCGGCCGGGCGGGCGGCCGCCCGGATGCGGCGGTCCTGCACCTGGAGCCAGAAGCGCGCGCCGTCGCCCGAGTCGATCTCGAGCACGCCGTCGCGGCGGCCCTGGTCGAGCCACTGGAACAGGTCCGGGAGCGGGAAGGTGGCGAGATCGCCCTGGAGCACCGGCGGATTCTGGCACGGCCCGCCGGGCGGGGCGAGCCCGCCGCCGTCCGGCAGGGGCGAGGGCGGCAGAGGGGGCCTCCCCGCGAGCGCGGCTTGGCCCGTTTCACCGCGGGGCCCAGCTTTCCCGGCGCACACGAGCGGCCGCCGGGCCGCGGGAGCGAGGGCGGGGCATGCGAGGGTTCTGGCTGGCGGTGGGGCTGGTGGCGGGCGCGGCGCTGGCCGCGCTGACGGCGTGCGGGTCCGGCTCGTCCAAGCCGAAGCCGTCCGACCCGACCCCGGTCTGCGACGGCACCTGCCCGGTCGCGCCGGGCTGTCCGGCGCTCCCGTGCCCTCCGCCTCCGCCGCCCCCGCCGCCGCCGGTCGAGCCGCCCGCCGCGGTGGGCGGGTTCACCTTCTACGGCGAGGCGCAGGGGCTCACCGCGGACGTGAGCGACGCCTCGGCGGACGAGGGCGGGAACGTGTACGTGGCGGGCGGGGCGGCGCTGTTCGTGAAGCGCCGCGACGACCGCGACTTCGTCCGGGTGGACCCGGCCGCGGCCGGCCTCACCGCGAGCTGCCACGACCCGGCGGAGATCGCGGTCGCGGCGCCGCAGAGCCCGGCCGCCGTCTGCCCCATCATCTCGGTGGCGGGCGCGGCCGCGGGCGCGGCGGTGGTGGGCTACCGCGGCGTGGGCTCGGACTACGACTACGACGCGGAGTGGGCGCGGCGCTCGGGCGGCGCCGACGTGGTGGCGTTCGACGGGACGCGGGTGACGCTGCAGCGCCACGTGTTCATCGCCTCGCCGCCGGGCGTCGTCTGCGAGCACTGGGACAACAGCAACTACCCCCAGGTCCCGTGGAACACCGTCTGCGGCGAGACCTGGTCCGACTCGACCTGGGTGTCCGGGAGGCGCGGCAAGGGCCGGGTGGTGCACCGGATCGTGGTGAACCACGACGCCGGCCGCCCGCTCTCGCAGGGCGACGTCTACCTCGGCTCCTCGCACGCGGTGCTCTCGATCCTGGCGGCCCACCCGGAGCAGCGCGGCTGGCTCGACTACATCAAGGGCGACGCGGCGTTCGCCGACAGCTTCGCCGTCTTCGAGCACGAGCACCCCGCCATCACCGGCAGCGACGGCCGCTTCCTCACCGGCGAGTCCACCGGCCTCGCGCTCGACCCGATCGCGAACGTGCCCTGGTTCTCGAACGAGGTCCGGACCGCGAGCCTGCCCGACTACGCGACCATGAACCGCCCGAGCTGGAACGGCTGGTGGGGCAGCATGGCGCCGCCGACGCCGCACGCGACGTTCTTCGGCGGCGATCCGGCGGACGACACGTACTGGGACAACGTCTCCGGGCTGACGTTCTGCGACGACGGGACGCTGTGGGTCGCCTCGGCGGGCAAGGGCATCGCGCGCGTGACCATCGACCGGGCGAAGACCGTGAGCGATCCGGCGAACGCGTTCTCGGTGCAGCGCATCGACCTGCCCGCCGGCACCGGCAACCAGGCCAGCGCCATCGCCTGCGATCCGTCGGACGGGTCGATCTGGGTCGGCTTCGGGTGGGGCGGCTTCGGGCGCTACAAGGACGGCGCGTGGCTGGCCTCGGGGACGGTGCCGCAGGGCGCGCCGCGGATGGCGTGGAACCCCGTGCGCAGCATCCAGATCGACCGGTGGGCGTCGCCGCGCATGGTGTACCTCGCGCACGGGCCCAGCCAGAAGTACGGGCCGGGCGGCGTGACGGTGTACGCGGGCCCGTGACGGGCGCGTCCCCGTCCCGCGCCGGCGCGCGGGGCGGGGCGGGGCGCCTTCACGCGTAGTCGCGCACGACCACCTGGCCCGGGCGCGGCTCCGCGGTGAGCAGCGCGAGCGCGTCGGTCAGGATCCACTTCTGCAGCGCGGCGTCGCCGGCCCGGCCCAGCGAGTGGCCGGCGACGAAGCCGCGCGGGCACAGCGCCCGCGGCGGCCTCGCCTGCAGCGTCTCCTCCGGCTCGACCGTGATCACCACCGTCGGGATGCCCACCAGCTCGATGCTGCGCTGCACGGTGACCACCGTGCGGTGGCACAGCCGTCAGCCGCCGGTGAGCAGCACCGCGCCCGGCCGCTCGCGGTCGATCTCCCGGACCAGCGCCGGGATGGTCCGCTCGCGCAGCTCGCGCAGCGCCTGGCTGTAGCCGAGCGAGAAGTGCCGGGCGGTGAGCCCGCCCACCCGCCCGTCCCGCGCCAGCTCGCGGACGCGGTCGATGGGGAACACGCAGTTCAGGTCCGCGTCCACGCAGGCGTGGTCGTAGTGCGTGTCGTCGTAGCGGAGGTCCTTCGCCTCGGCGTCGCCGGGGATGGCGCGCCAGGTGGTGTCGCCGCCGGTGTCGAACGGACGGTCGGAGGCGAGCCGCACCGCCGCGGTGGAGACGAGGCAGATCGTCGCCTCCTCCAGCCTGCCGGCGAACGGCGTGAACGGCACGCAGTAGCGGGACAGCTCGAGCGGCCTGGGCGCGGCTTCGTCCGCCATGGCGGTCCTCCTCGGCTACTTCAGCTTGTCGAGCGCCTGCATGATCTTGTCGGTGGGGGGCTGCTCGCCGATGTCGTGGATGTCCACGTAGGCGACCTTGCCCTGCCGGTCGATCACGAAGATGGCGCGCTCGGCCTGGCCGGAGTCGCCGCGCAGCACGCCGTACGCCGAGCACACCTGGCCGTGGGGCCAGTGATCCGAGAGCAGCGGGTACGACAGGCCGCCCATCGACTTCGCCCACGCCTCGTTGGTGAACACCTGGTCGGTGGAGATGCCCAGGACCTGGGCATTGCGCCGCTCGAACTCGGAGAGATCCTCCTCGTACGAGGGCATCTGCACCGTTCAGACCGGGGTGAACGCGGCCGGGTAGAACGCCAGCACCACGTTCTTCTTCCCGCGGTATTCCGAGAGCTTCACCTTCCGTCGAGCGGCGCCCTTGCCCGCGGTGTCGCCCGTCGCCATCAGCTCGAAGTCGGGCGCCTCGTCGCCGACCTCGACCTTCCAGATCGCCTTCGCCATCCGCTGCTCCTTCCCGTGGGGGATCGGAGGCTGATCATGTTCACGGCCGGGCGCTGGGGCCATCACTGTGGGTCGAGAACGACCGGGGACAGACCCGAAAAGGACGCTGCTGCTGTGGGACCCCTTTGCTAACTGTCGCGCCATGGATCTCCTGACGCGCTTTGCCGGCAACGTGCGGCGCCTCCGCTCGAAGAAGAACCTCTCGCAGAAGGCGCTGGCCGACAAGGTCGGGATCTCCGTGTCGTACGTCTCGATGCTGGAGCGCGGGCAGCGCTCGCCGCCGCTCGAGACCATCGAGAAGATGGCGAAGGCCCTCGGCGTCCCGCCGGCCGCGCTGCTCGGCGGCCGCTAGCCCCGGCCCCGCCCGACACCCCGATCCCCGGCCCGTCCCTCCCCGCCTCGTCGCGGGCGCCGCGGCTCAACGTCCCAGCGTCGGCGCGCCCGGCCTCCACTCGGCCGGCGCCTTCTCGCCCGTCTCGAGCGCCTCGAGCACGCGGACGATCTCAGAGATCGACCGGCCCACCCTGAGGTTGTGGAACGCGGCGTACTGCACCACGCCCTCCGGATCCACGACGAAGGTGGCCCGCGCCGCCACCCCCTCCCGCTCCAGCAGGGCGCCGTACGCGCGCGACACCGCCCGGTCCGGATCGGCCGCGAGCGGGAACGCCACCTCGCCCAGCTTCTCCTCGATCCACCTGCGGTGCGTGTCGAGGTCGTCCACCGAGATGCCGATCGCCTCGGCGCCGAGCGCGCGCAGCTCCGGCATGCGCTTCGAGAGCTCCAGCACCTCGGTCGGGCAGACCGCGGTGAAGTCGCGCGGGTAGAACAGCAGCACGCCCCAGCGGCCGGCCAGCGCGGACAGCGAGACCTCCACCGGCTCGCCCCGCCCGCGCACCGCCCGCAGCTTGAAGTCCGGCGCCCTGTCGAGGATGCTCGCCACGTTCCCTCCCGCCCGGCGTCCCGAGGAGCGCTACCTTCGGCCCCGCCGGTCGGCGCGTCAACCCCGGAGGTCACGGTGATCGCTCCCCTGCTCGCGCTCGCGCTCGGCACCTTCAGCATCGTCGCCGCCGATCCGGCCACCGGCCAGATCGGCGTGGCGGTGCAGTCCAAGTTCCCTGCGGTGGGCGCGCTCGTCCCGGCCGCGCGCGCCGGCGTCGGCGGCGTGGCGACGCAGGCGCTCGCGAACGAGGCCTGGCGCGCGGAGGCGCTGCGGCTGCTCGCCGCGGGCGTGCCGGCGGAGGAGGTGGTGAAGCGGCTGGTGGCGGCGGACCCGCAGGCCGCCGACCGGCAGATCGGGCTGGTGGACGCGAAGGGGAACGCCGCCGCGTACACCGGCGCGCGGTGCTTCGACCACGCCAGCCACGTCACCGGCCCGGGGTTCTCGGTGCAGGGGAACATCCTCGCCGGGCGCGCGGTCCCGGAGGCGATGGCCCGCGCCTACCAGGCGGCGCGCGACGCGGGCAAGCCGCTCGCCGAGCGGCTCCTCGCGGCGCTCGCGGCCGGGCAGGCGGCGGGCGGCGACCGGCGCGGCCAGGAGAGCGCGGCGTTGCTGGTGGTGAAGCCGGGCGGCGGGTACGGCGGCTCCGGCGACGTCTGGGTGGACCTGCGCGTGGACGACCACCCGCAGCCCATCGCCGAGCTCACCCGGCTCTACCGCGACGTGCACCAGTTCTACTTCGGCGAGACGCTGCGGGCGGTCCCGCTCGACGCGAAGGTCGCGCGCGAGGTGCAGGGCCTGCTCCTGCGGCTCGGGTTCCTGAAGCCGCCGGCCGCGCCGACCGGCGCCTGGGACGCGGCCAGCCAGCAGGCCCTGGAGGACTTCCAGGGGTGGGAGAACCTGGAGGGCCGCACCCGCAAGGACGGCACCGTGGACGAGGTGGTGCTCGCGCACCTCCGCAAGGTCGCCGCCCGAAAGCGCTGAGCGGCCGGGGCGTTGAACATCCGGCCGGGCCGGCGCGTCGCTCCGAGGCGGGACCCTCGGCGTGGCGGCGGTGCCCGGGCGTGGAATCGCTTCCGCCGGCGGGAGGTTCCTACCTTCACGCGGCGCGGCATGGGGCCGCCAAGGCGGGAGGAGCGGGCTCGATGGATTCGTTCGGACGGCGGCAGTTCCTGAAGGGTGCGGCGTTGCTGGGCGCGGCCGGGGCGGCCGGCCTGGTGCCCGCCGCCTCGCGCGCCGCCGAGCCCCGGCTCCCCGACACCGACCCGGTGACGTTCGAGGTGCCCGGCCTCGACCCCGCCCACGACGGCCTGCGCGTGGCGCAGCTCTCCGACCTCCACGTCGGCCCGCGCACGCCCGCCGCCACGGTCCGCGCCGCCATCGAGGACGCGAACGCGTTCGCGCCCGACCTGGTGGTGCTGACCGGCGACTACCTCTCGCACAGCCGGCGCGAGCTCGCCGCCATGCGCGACCTGCTCGGCGGCCTGGTGGCCCCCACCATCGCGGTGCTCGGGAACCACGACGTCTGGGTGGATCCCGACGGCGCGGCCGGCGCGCTGAAGGGGCACGGGTACGAGGTGCTGGAGAACGGGTGGACCTCGATCCGGCTGCGCGGCGCGCCGCTGCACGTGGTCGGCGTCGGCGACCACCTCACCCGGCGCGACGACGTGCAACGCGCCGTGAAGGGCCTGCCGCCGGGGGCCGCGCCGCTGGTGCTCGCGCACGGCCCGCGCACCGCGGACAAGCTGCGGCACCTCGACCGCCCCATGGTCTGCCTCTCCGGCCACACGCACGGGGGGCAGATCAACATCCCCATCATCACGCCGCTGTTCCTCGCCAGCGTGGCCCGCGAGCCGTACGTGCGCGGCCGCTACCAGCTCGGCGCCGTTCAGCTGTACGTGAACCGCGGGATCGGCATGTCGGGCATCCGGGTGCGCGTGAACGCGAGCCCGGAGGTCACGCTCGCCACCCTGCGCCGCGCCGAGCCGGCCTGAGGCCGGGGCCCGCGGCGCGCGGCGCCAGCCGCCGGCGGGGCCCCACGGAGCACGGGCGCGCGGCACCGGATCTCGCGTACGCTGCCGCCATGGGAGCCTCGATGCCCGCCGCCGCCGCGCCCGTCCCGACCGAACCCCGAGCGCTCGACGAGGCCGTCGCCCGCCTGCGCCAGGCCGCGCCCGGCTGGGCCGCGGCCTCGCTCGGCGACCGGGCCGCGCTCGCGCGCGCCATGCTGGACGGCGTGGGCCGCACCGCGGCCCGCGCCGTGGAAGCGGCCTGCGCGGCGAAGGGGCTCCCCGCCGACGCGCCGCAGGCCGGCGAGGAGTGGCTCTCCGGCCCCTACGTGACGGCGCGCATCCTGCGCCAGCTCGAGCGCTCGCTGAAGCTGCTCGCCCGCAACGGCAACACGCCGGTGGGCAAGCTCACCGAGACGGTGGACGGCCGCCTGTCGGTGCAGGTCTTCCCGCTCACGCGGCAGGACGCGCTGCTCCTGGCGGGCGTCCGCGCCGAGGCGCACCTCGTCGAGGGCATGACCGAGGAGCGGCTGCACGAGACGCGCGCCCGGTTCCACAAGGCGCCCGACCACCAGGGCAAGGTGTGCCTGGTGCTCGGCGCCGGGAACATCAACTCGATCCCGGCGGTGGACGTGGCCGGGAAGCTGTTCAACGAGGGCAAGGTCTGCGTCCTCAAGATGAACCCGGTGAACGCCTACCTCGGGCCCATCCTCGAGGACGCGTTCTCGGCCGCCATCGCCCGGAACGTGCTCGCCGTCGTGTACGGCGGCGCCGACGTGGGCGGCTACCTCGCGCACCACCCCGGCGTGGACGAGGTGCACATCACCGGCTCGGACCGGACGCACGACGTCATCGTGTGGGGGCCGCCCGGGGCCGAGCGCGACGCGCGGCGCGCCAGCGGCACGCCGCTGCTCGGGAAGGAGATCACGAGCGAACTCGGCAACGTCTCGCCGGTGCTGGTGGTGCCGGGCCCCTGGGACGCCGCCACGCTGCGCTTCCAGGCGGAGAGCGTCGCCGGGATGGTGACGTACAACGCCTCGTTCAACTGCAACGCGGCCAAGCTGCTCGTGCTCCCGGGCGGCTGGCGGCGGCGCGACGCGTTCCTGGCCGCGGTCGAGCACTTCATGGCGCTGTCGCCGGCGCGCCGGGCCTGGTACCCCGGCGCGGCCGAGCGCTACCGCGCGCTCACCGAGGGGCGCCCCTCGGTGCGCAAGGTGGGCCAGGGCGAGGACGCGCTGCCGTGGACGCTCGTGACCGGGCTCGACTCCGGCTCGGAGGACCCGGCCTTCGTCACCGAGCCGTTCTGCTCGATCCTGTCCGAGACCACGATCGGCTCCGAGGACCCGGTGGACTTCCTGGAGCAGGCCGTGGCGTTCTCGAACGACCGCCTCTGGGGGACGCTCGCGGCGCACATCGTCGTCCACCCCCGCACCCTCGCCGACCCGGCGCTGAACGCCGCGGTCCAGCGCGCCGTCCGGCGCCTCCGCTACGGCACGGTCGCGGTGAACACCTGGGCCGGCTACGGCTACGGCCTCGGCACCGCGCCCTGGGGCGCGTTCCCGGGCTCGACGCTCGAGGACGTGCAGAGCGGGCGCGGCTTCGTGCACAACACGGTCATGCTGGAGGGCGTGGAGAAGGTCGTCGTCTGGCATCCGGCGCGGACGTTCCCGAAGCCGCCGTACTTCCCCAGCCACGCGACCACCGACGCGCTCGGCCGCAGCCTGGTCCGGCTCGAGACGCGCGGCCGCTGGCGCGATCTCCCCGCGGTCGTGCTGGCGGGGATCCGCGGCTGAGCACCGCACGGGGTACGCGGAGACCCGCATCGACACTGGGTGCGAGTTCTGGTTTGCTCCGGGTGACGGCCTCCGTCTCGGGCCGGCCGGGGGGAAGCGTTGAGGGGCTACCTGCTCACGTGGCTCGCGCGCCAGTACCGCGACGCCGACCTGCGGGCGTTCGTGCGCGAGCACCCGCAGGACTGGCTGGTCTGGGAGGCGGGCCCGTGGCGGCCGCCCTCGCGCCGGCGCGAGACGCTGCGCACCGAGGAGGTGCGCTTCGCCGCGACGGCGAAGGAGCCCATCGCCATCGTGCTGGAGCCGAGCGCCGACGGCGCGCCGCTGCGGGTGGGCCGCGCCGCCGGGAACGACATCGTCATCGACGACCCGACCCTCTCGCGCGCGCACCTCGAGCTGGTGCGCGACGGCGAGGCCCGCTGGCGCGTCGCCGACGTGGGCTCGTCGAACGGCACGCGCCTCGCGGGCATGCGGATCGGGCGCGAGCCCGTGCCGCTGCCGGTGGGCGTGGTGCTCGAGGCCGGCGCCGCGCGGCTCAGCCTGTACGACGCCGCGGCCCTGTTCCTGCGCCTGCGCGGCGCGGCCTGATCACCAGATCTCGCAGCGCTCCGCCGCGGGCCGGGCCATGGGCGTCCCCTCCGCGCAGGCGAACGCGCGCGCGAAGTCCGGCAGGTTCGAGAGCGGCCCGTTCACGCGGAACCGCGGCGGCGAGTGCGAGTCCACCACCGCGCGCCGGCGCGCCTCCTGCTCGCGGTACTTCGAGCACCAGGACTGGGCGTAGCCCACGAAGAACTGCTGCTCCGGCGTGAAGCCGAGCACGGGGCGATCGACCCCCGGCTGCGCGCGCCGGGCCGCCTGCATGGCCGCGAACGCGAGCTTCAGCCCGCCCAGGTCGGCGATGTTCTCGCCCAGCGTGAGCTTGCCGTCGAGGTGCACGCCCGGCAGCGCCTCGTAGGCGCCGTACTGCTTCACCAGGCACGCGGCGCGCCGGTCGAACTCGGCCCCCACCGCCGGCGTCCACCAGTCGCGCAGGTTCCCGAGCGCGTCGTACTGGCGACCCTCGTCGTCGAACCCGTGCGTCAGCTCGTGCCCCACCACCATCCCGATGGCGCCGTAGTTCACGGTCTCGGGCGCCTCGCGGTTGAAGAAGGGCGGCTGCAGGATGCCGGCCGGGAACACCATCTCGTTCATCGACGCGTTGTAGTAGGCGTTCACGGTGGGCGGGCTCATGAACCACTCGCCGCGGTCCACCGGCTTGCCGATCTTGGCGAGCTGCCGGTTCGTCTCGAACCGGCCCGCCGCGAGCACGTTCGCGAAGAACGAGCCGCGGTCCACGCGCAGCGTCCCGTAGTCGCGCCAGGCGTCCGGGTAGCCGACCTTGTTGACCACGCGGGCGAGCTTCTCGCGGGCGCGCTCGCGCGTGGGCGCGTCCATCCACGAGAGCGAGCCCAGGTCGGCCTCCATGGCCTTCTCGATCTCGGCCACCAGGCGCGTGGTCCGGTCCTTCCCCTCCGCGCCGAAGTGGCGGCGGACGTACGCCTGCCCGACCGCGAACCCGAGCGCCTCGTCCGTCACGCCCACGCAGTGCTTCCAGCGCGGCGCGAGCTCCTTCGCGCCGGAGAAGCTCGCGCTCTGGAACGCGAAGCGCTCCTGGACCAGCGCCGCCGGCACCGCGCGGAACGCGGCCATGTCGTCGAGCAGGTGCCAGCGGAGGTAGGCCTTCCAGGCGTCGAGCGGGGCCGACGCGAACTGCTTGCCGACCTCGGCCACGAACGCCGGCGTGGTCACGCTCACCGCGTCGAGCCCGGGCTGGCCGAGGTCGGCGAAGAAGCGGGCCCAGGGGAAGTCCGGCGCGAGCCGCGCGAGGCCGGCGCGGTCCACGCGGTTGTAGACGCGCGAGGGGTCGCGCAGCTCGGCGCGGGTCCAGTGCGTGCGCGCCAGCGCGGTCTCGAACCGCTCGACCGCGGCGGCGCCCGCCTCGGCCTGCGCCGGCGGCAGGCCGGCCAGGCCGAGCATCTTCCGCAGGTGGGCGGCCCACGCCCGGCGGATCTCCGGGTTCTTGCCGGCGTCGGACAGGTAGTACTCGCGATCCGGCAGCGAGAGCCCGCCCTGGTTCACGATCAGGATCACCTGGGTCGCGTCCTTCGCGTCCTGGTCGGCGAGCAGCCCGAACGGCGCGGCCATCCCGGCGCCGTGCAGGCGCGCCAGCTCGGCCGCGAGCGCCGGCCGATCCGCGATCGCGTCGATGCGCGCCCACCCCGCCTTCAGGTCGGCCAGGCCGCGCGCCTCGATGCCCCCCTCGTCCATGCAGGAGCCGAAGTAGTCGCCCACCTTCCCCGAGAACGCGTCGGCCGGGTCGGCGCGCCCGGCCGCCGCGGCCTCGAGGATGCGGCGGAGCTGGACGGTGTTGCGCTCGTCCAGCTCGGCGAACCCGCGGCTCCACACCGAGCGATCGGCGGGGATCTCGGTGCGCGCCATCCAGCCGCCGCAGGCGAACTGGTAGAAGTCCTGGCAGGCGTCGGCCGAGCGATCGAGCGCGGCCTCGTCGAGCGGCGGGAGCGGCGTGGCCGCGGCGGCCGCCGCCGAGGGCGGCGCCGTCGGCGCGGTGCGGCAGGCGGCGAGGGCGATGAGGGCGGCGAAGGAGAGGATGCGGCGCACGTCGGCCTCCTGAGGGAGCGGGGCGGCGGACGCCGCCCGGACGCGGCAATATGGCCCCGCGGTGCCTGGCCCTCAAGCGAAACGCCGCCCGCCCGTCACGGCGCGCGCGGCGTCCGCGCGGCCAGCCGCGCCGCGCGGCGCTCGCGCGCCTCGCGCTCGCGCCGGCGCTCCTCGTCGGTGTCGGTCCGCAGCGGCGGGGCCCGGGTGGGTTGGCCGTCGGACCCGAGCGAGACGAACGTGAGGAACGCGTCGCAGCACTTCTTCCGCTCGCCGGTGAGCGGGTCCTCGGTCTGCACCTCGACGCCGACCTCCATCGAGGTCCCGAACACCGCGTTCACCTGCGCGTGCAGGATGGCCATCTGGCCGATGCGGATCGGCGCGAGGAAGGAGAGCTGGTCGATGGAGGCCGTCACGACCGGGACGCGCGCGTGCCGCATGGCGGCCATGGCCGCGGCCAGGTCGGTCCACTGCATGACGGTGCCGCCGAACGCGGTGCCGAGCGTGTTCGCGTCGAACGGCATCACGAGATGCGTGACCTCGACGCGCGAGTCGGCGGCGGGCTTGGGGGCTGGCATGCGCCACCCTTAGCACGGGGCGGGGCGCCCCTCCCGGCTGTCGTGGGTTCGTCGTAAGATGCGCGCCCTTCCCCGGAGCCGATCCATGCCGCTCGAGGTCACCCTCATCGACTACGCGCGCGACCCGCTGCAGAAGCTCTACGGCGCGTACCGCACCTGCTACACGCCGAAGACGCCCGGCGAGGTCTGGGGCGAGATCCGCGACGGCTCCATCTCCGCCGACCGGATCCGCGACTTCATCGGCGAGCGGCTCAAGACCGGCCACGCCTCGCCGCTCGAGCAGGTGGTGTTCTGGTTCGGCATCTCCGGCGTCTCGCGCGCGCTCTCGCACCAGTTCGTCCGCCACCGCATCGGCATCAGCTTCGAGCAGCAGTCGCAGCGGTACGTGAAGTACAAGGAGGAGCGGCTCGACTACGTCATGCCGAAGACCTGGCAGAAGGTCGCCGGGATGGCGGACGAGTACGACCGGCTCATGCGCGAGATCACCCGCGTCTACGAGGACGCGCTCGCGAAGGGCATCCCGGCCGAGGACGCGCGCTTCGTCCTCCCGAACGCCACGCCCACCAACTTCCAGGTGATGGTGAACTTCACCGAGCTGCTGCACATCGCCGACCTGCGGCTGTGCTGGCGCGCGCAGTGGGAGATCCGCCACATGGTGGCGCTCATGCGGCGCGAGGTGATGAAGGCCGTCCCGGAGATCGGCGGGTACCTGCAGCCGAAGTGCGGCGACAAGCGCATGGGGTACTGCGACGAGCCGGTGAAGGAGTGGGAGGCGTGCCCGCTCGGCAAGGTGCGCCCGCACAAGGAGCAGCTCCTGCAGGTGTTCCGCGAGTACCGCGCCGGCAACCTGGTCCCGCTGGCGGAGGAGCACCTCCGCGCGGTCGAGGACGCCGGCAACGAGGAGTGACCGCTTGGGGCCGTGCGTCGCGGCGCCCGCGGCGCCGGCCCCGCGCCGCGGCCGGCTCCGGTAGAATCCGCGCCGGAGCCACCATGACACGGTTCGTGAACCTCGCGGCGCTGGCGCTCGCGCTCGCCGCCCCCGCCGCCGCCCGCGCGCAGCTCTCCGCCGTCACCGACCGTGTGCAGGGCCTGCCGGCGGGCCTGGCGGTGCCCTCGCTGGGCGCCGCCGCCGCGGAGGAGCCCGCCGACCTGTCCGCCAACCCGGCGGCGATCGGGTTCCTGGGCGGCCTGGGGCTCCAGTACTTCCACGAGTCCGGGCTGCGGCCCGGCGCGCGCGGCGACGGCCTGTACGCGGGCGATCGCTTCGGGCCGCTCGGGCTGGGCTACTCGGTGGAGTGGCTCCGGCCCGGCCTCGACGCGGGCGCCGAGCGCTGGCGGCGCAGCCGGCTCGGGCTCACGCTCGGCGACGGCCGCGCGCTCTCGCTGGGCGTCGCCTGGACCTGGATCTCCTCGCGGAACGACGCGCTCGACCAGGCGGGCGGGTGGGACCTCGGGCTGACGCTCCGGCCCGCCCGCTGGCTCTCCGTCGGCGCCGCCATGCTGGGCCGCGACGCGCGGCTGGGCGGCGCGGACGTCCCGGTCCGCTACGACCTCGGGCTCGCGACCCGGCTCTGGCGCGACCGCCTCACGCTCTCCGCCGACCTGCTCGCCGACGACGAGACGCGCGACGCGTTCCGCTCCGACCACCTCGCGTTCGGCGCGTCCGCCGAGCTGTGGCGCGGCGTGGCGCTCGGGGTCCAGGTGCAGCTCCCGCTGCGCGACCTCCCCGGCGACGCCGGCGATCCGCTCGGGCTCGTGTCGGTCACCTGGAACGCGCCGCACTCCGGCGTCACGTTCGCGGGGGCCGGCGTGGGCGGGCGCGGCGGGTGGCTGGGCGGCGCGCGGCTCTCGCAGGAGCGCTACCGCTCCGGCGGGCCGGGCATCGTGATGCCGACGGTGGACGTGGACCGCGAGCTCCGGCGGCGCCGCGTGCTCGTGTTCGACGTGGGCGACCGCGATCCCTACGGCACGCTGGTGACGCGGCTGGAGGCGGCGCGCGACGACCCCGAGGTCGGGGCGCTGCTGGTGCGCATCGGCGGCCTGCCGCTGGGCGGCGGCCGCGTCGAGGAGCTGCGCGCGCTGCTCGCCGCGATCCGCGCGCGGAAGCCGGTGCTCGCGTACCTGGAGGGCGGCGGGACCCGCGAGTACTGGCTCGCCACCGGCGCCACCGCCATCGCCGCGCCGCCCGGGGCGCCGCTCATCGTGAACGGCATCTCCACCTCCCAGCTCTTCCTGCGCGCCGGGCTGGCGCGGCTCGGGATCGCGTTCGACGTGGTGAAGGCCGGCGCGTACAAGAGCGCCGCCGAGCCGCTGGTGCGCGACGCGCCCTCGCCCGAGGCCCGCGAGGCCACCGACGCGGTCCTGGACGACGTGTTCGGGCGCTTCGTGGCGCAGGTCGCCGAGGCGCGGCACCTGGCCCCGGAGCGCGTGCGCGCGCTGGTGGACCAGGGGCTGTTCGGCGCCGAGGAGGCGAAGGAGGCGGGGCTGCTGGACGCGGTGGCCTGGCCCGACGAGCTCGAGAAGTGGGGGCGCGCCGTCGCCGGCCGCCGGCTGTTCGAGCGCGGCGCGTACCGCCCCGAGCCGGAGCGGCTCGCGCAGCGCTGGGGCCGGCCCGCGGTGATCCAGGTGGTGCGCGTGGAGGGGATCATCGCGCGCGGCCGGAGCCGCCCCGACCCGATCGGCGGCGACGGCGTGGCGGGCGCCGAGACCATCGCCGCCGAGATCCACCGCGCCGCCGACGACGCCGCGGTCCGCGCCATCGTGCTCCGGATCGAGTCCGGCGGCGGCGACGGGCTCGCCTCCGACCTCATCTGGCGCGAGGCGGTGCGGGCGCGGCGCAAGGGCAAGCCGGTGATCGCCTCGATGGGCGACCTGGCGGCGAGCGGCGGGTACCTGGTGGCGGTCGGCGCCGACGCGATCCTGGCCGAGCCCTCGACGCTCACCGGCTCGATCGGCGTGTTCGCGGCGAAGCCCGACCTGTCCGGCCTGCTCGCGAAGCTCTCGATCCACCCCGAGGCCTACCAGCGCGGCGAGAACGCCCGGCTGGTCTCGGTGCTGAAGCCCTGGACCGCCGCCGAGCGCGCGGTGCTCGAGAAGCAGATCTCGGCCTTCTACCGCCAGTTCGTGGCCCGCGTGGCCGAGGGGCGGCGGCTCACCGCGGCCGAGGTCGAGGCGGTCGCCGGCGGGCGCGTGTGGACCGGGCAGCAGGCGCTGGAGCGCCGGCTCGTCGATCGCATCGGCACGCTGGCCGACGCCATCCGGCTGGCGCGCGAGCGGGCGGGGCTCGCGCCGGACGACGTGGCGGAGGTGCGGCGGGCGGACGGCGGCGGCGCCCTCGCGCGCGTGGCCGGCCGCGCGCTGACGGCGGCGCCCGAGCCGCCGCTCGCCGGGCTCGCGCGCGCGTTCCCCGAGCTGTCCGCGCTGGCGCTCCTGGCCGAGATCGGGCCGGTGCTCGCGATCCCGGAGGAGTGGGTGGCCCCGGAGGCGGGCCCGTGATCACGGGACCCTACCGGGCTTCGTGAGGGCTTTCGCTCCAGGATCTTTTTTGCTATGGATTGCCTTGTCCCCCCTCTGCGAGCGACCTACGTTTCGAGGCGGCGGGGTGACCGACCCCCGGTCGACCGGCTCCTGGCACCACGAAGACGAGCCGCCGCCGCGCGATGACCGCGCGGCGCGCCAGCGACGGGACCGGGGGCAGGCGGTTCGCGGAACGACGAATCCTTCCGAGCCCGCGAACGGCGCCGTTCCAGACGCGACGTAGAGACCGCTGGGGGGCGAGCAACGCCCCGCGGTCGGAGCAGACGACAGCATGAACGAGCATGAGCAGACCCCGACCCCGGGTGAAGGCGGGGCCCCGCAGTCCACCA
>NZ_BAZG01000060.1 GCF_000964525.1 Anaeromyxobacter sp. PSR-1 | reverse complement strand
CCGGCGTGACGGTGAACGTCGTCGAGCCGGTGATCCCGGAGAGCGTCGCCGAGATCGCGGTAGTTCCGGCGGCCACCGTGGTCGCGAGCCCGTACGGCGAGATCGTCGCGGCAGCCGTGTTGGACGAGGCCCAGGTGACCTGCGTCGTCAGATCCACGCTGCTGCCGTTCGAGTAGGTACCCGTTGCCGTGAACTGTTGCGTGCCGCCGGCGGCCACGGACGCGCCGATCGGCGTCACGGCGATGGACGAGAGGGTCGGGGCGGTGACGCTCAGCGTGGCGGTGCCGGTGACGCCGGACTGGGTGGCCGAGATGGTCGCCGTGCCGGGCGAGAGAGCCGAGGCGAGCCCGCCGGCGGCAACCGTCGCGATGGAGGTGTTCGACGAGGTCCAGGTCGCCTGGCCCCCGAGGTCCTGGGTGCTGCCGTCGGAGTAGGTCCCGATCGCGGTGAACTGCTGCGTGCCGCCCGCGGGAACCGCCGGGCTGGCCGGCGTGATCGCGATCGACGTGAGCGTCGGCGCGGACCCGGTCGTGAAGACCACGTCCACCCAGTAGTTCGCGGCCAGTGCCGCATCGGAGGGGAACGCGCTCGTCGCGCCGTACGCGAACACGCCGTTTCCGCCGGAGGTCGCGTTCGGCAGCGCGTGGAGCGGCGGGTTGTCGTACCCGGACGTCGAGAAGTAGTTGAGGTCGCGGGCGTAGTGGCCCACCGGCGCGTGGTACGACGCCACGTAGGTCGTGTTCGCCGCGATCGGCACCGGGGTCGCGAACGTCACCTGCTGCCACCCGGACGAGGTCTCGTTCGTGAACGTCGCCGTCGCGAGCCGCTGCCCGGTCCCGCTCCACAGGTTGCCGACGTGCGTGCCGGTGTTGGCGCCCGACTTGTAGAACCGGATCCCCGTGACCTGCCCGGCCACGTCGGACCGGAACTTCACGCCCAGCTCGATCGACGAGTCCGCGCCGCGGTCCGCGGTCGCCGGGGCGGCGCCGGCCGGCCAGATGCTCACGCCGCCGGCGGGCGGCGCTGCCACGGCGATGCTCAGCGCAGCGCCCGCGGTGGCCATGGCGGCGTCCGTCACGGTTGCGGTGAAGGCGAACGTGCCGCTCGCGGTGGGGGTGCCGGAGATCGCGCCGCTCGCTGCGAGGGCCAGCCCGGGCGGCAGCGCGCCCGCCGTGACCGTCCACGCGTACGGCGGCGTGCCGCCCGTCGCCTGGAGCGCGGCGGAGTAGGCCTGGTCACGCTGGCCGGAGGGCAGCGAGGAGGTCGTGACCGCCAGCGGGGCCGGCTGGACCGTGAGCGTGGCCTGACCGCTGACGCCCGCGAGCGTCGCGCCGATGGTGGCGGAGCCGGCGGAGACGGCCGTGGCCAGGCCGGTCGCGGAAACGGTTGCGACCGCCGGGCTCGAGGACGTCCAGGCGGCCTGCGCGGTCAGCTCCCGGCTGCTGCCGTCGGCGTACGTGCCGGTGGCGGTGAACTGCTGCGCTCCGCCGGCGGTGACCGTCGCGGTGGCGGGCGCGACCGCGATGGAGGTGAGCGCCGGCGCCGTCACGGTGAGCACGGTGCTGCCGGTCACGCCGGAGACCGTCGCCGAGAGCGTCGCGGTCCCCGACGCGAGCGCCGTCGCGAGGCCGGAGGCATCGACCGTCGCGACCGCGGGAGCGGAGGACGCCCAGCTGACGAGCGTGGTGAGGTCCCGGGTCGAGCCGTCGGCGTACGTGCCGGTCGCGACGAGCTGCAGGGTAGCTCCCGCGAGGAGGGCCGGGCTGGCCGGCGTCACGGCGATGGACGACAACGCCGGCGTGACCGTCAGCGTGGAGGAGCCGGTCAGGCCGCCGTAGGTCGCGGTGAAGGTCGCCGTCCCGGCGCTCACCGCGGTGGCGAGACCGCCGGCCCCGACGGTGGCGGCCGCCGGGCTCGAGGAGGCCCAGGCCACGAGCGCGGTGAGGTCCTGCAGGCTCCCGTCCGAGTAGCTCCCGGTGGCCCGCAGCTGCACGGTCGCTCCCGTCTGGAGCGTGGCGCTCGCCGGCGCCACCGTGATGGCCTCCAGGATTGGCGTCGTGCCCGGCGCGAGCTGCCGGGTGATCTGCGTGCTCCCGGAGAACGCGGGGATGCCCGCCCACGCTTGCTGCACCTCGCCGGACTGCTCGGTGAAGACCATGAACTGGGTGGCGACGTCCGTCCGCCCGGTGACCACGGTGGTCAGGACCTGCGTGACCGGGTCGAAGACGCTCGAGGCGATGCGCGAGTCGTGCTTCGCGCGGAGGTACTCGCAGGCCTCGTCGAGCGTGACGTACACCGGGGTGTAGCCGGCCACGTTCCCGAGGATGGTCTGCAGCGACGTGCGCCAGTCGGTGGGCGCGAACGACTGGATGTACGGCTCGTGCGTGAACAACGTCGCGAGCGCCATCGAGTCGAGCGCGCGCCTGAGCTGCCGGGTGCCACGGCCGACCGTGCCGGGCACGTCGGTGGCGTCGGGGTACCACTCGTAGCCCGCGTCGTCCCGGATCTCGGTCAGGCAGTTGAAGAACTGGCCCGAGAGCTCCGGGTGTCCCGGGACCGTGACGTAGTCCGCGTAGGCGACGGGCGCGGCGTCGTCGGAGGCGCCCGCCTCGTAGACGCGAAACGGCTTCAGCATGAGCCAGGGCGCGCCATAGGGCTCGCCCGGCGTCATGTGGGTGGCCACCGAGCGCACGCCCCATGTCTGCAGCCACGGGAACGCGTTGGGCCCGATCTCGTAGAAGTGCGGGACGACGAGCGAGGAGATGGGGATGCCGCGCTGCTGGTGCCAGTCGGTGGCGTCCTGAAAGTACGCGGCGAGCGTGGCGTCGGAGAAGGGCGCCTGGGCGAAGTGGTCGTAGTAGAAGAACCCGGGCGCGTCGCCGTGCACCGACGCGGTGGCCTGGCCGGCGGCGGTGAGCGCGGCGAGATCGGCGGCGTTCGCCTCGGAGATGCTCTTGTAGAAGAGGCCGAGCCACGGCTTCAGCTGGAGGTCGTTCGCGATCTGCACCCACCAGAACCCGCCGATCACGTCGTCGACGCGCATGGTGAGGAAGTTCGGCAGGCCCTGCATGACGAACGGCTTCCGCGCCGCCCAGGCGAGGCTCCGCCAGACGAGGTCGTCCAGGCCGCGCAGCGGGCCGCGGATCGAGCGGGACATCCACTCGTAGCTGGTGAACTGGACGGCGCGGCCCTGGCCGTACGCGGTCGCGACCAGGAACGGGTCGTTCGAGTCCCAGTAGCGAGCGAGCACGGTCGCGCCCGGGCCCGGGATCACCGAGGCCGCCGGCATCTGCCGCGCCCACACGATCTCGCCGGCCGAGTGGCGGTTCGTCACCCACTGAGAGGGCGCGCCGCTCGGGAACAGGATGCCCTCGCCGCTGGTGTTCCAGCCGTAGCCGAAGCCGAACAGGTCGGTGACGAACTGGTAGCGCGCCGTCCGGCTCGAGGTGGCGAGGTCGAAGTCGAAGTTGACGAGCCCGCAGCCACCGCGCACCGCGGCCTCCAGCGTGGACTGCTCGCCGGCGGAGAGGTACTGGCCGGTCGGGTCGATGCTCGCGTGCCCGATCACGATGAGCGCGTGGTTCGCGACCTCGGGGCCGAGCTCGGTGGTGGCGAGGTCGAGGATGGAGTACGGCACCCCGAGGTGATCGAGGTACGGCTGGATCCGCTGCTGCGCGTCGGCGTACCGGGCGCTCGCCGAGTTCACGACGAGGACGGCATCCGCACGCTGCTGCGCTACCGCCGCGTGCGCGGAACAAAGCAAGAGCGTCGCCACGAGGACGCGGGACGAAGACACGATGGAGAACCCCCCGGTGTGCTGCAGGTAGGACATCATCGCCCGCCGGCGGACAAGGCCCCACTCCCGAGACCTCGGGACGGATGTCGGGTACGGGAGCTTCGCCCCACGCCGGGCGCGCGACGTCGTCGCGGTCGTTCGAGGGCCGGGAGGAGCCCCTACCGAAGACCGGGGCGGACGGTACTTGAGGCGTTCCTCCATCGCGCCGACAATGCGCCCCGGGTGGTCGCCGCGGGGGTGGCGCCGGGGGGAAGACAGTGATTCCGTTCAACAAGCCGGTGTGGCTGGGCACCGAGATCCAGCGCATCACCGAGGCCATCACCACGCATGGGCACGTCGCCGGCGGAGGGCCGTTCGCGCGCGCATGCGAGGAAACCCTCGCGCGAATGCTGGGGCAGCCCGCCCTGCTGGTGACGTCGTGCACGCATGCGCTCGAGATGGCGGCGCTGCTGCTCGACCTGAAGGAGGGAGACGAGTTCATCGTCCCCTCCTACACGTTCGTCTCCAGCGCGAACGCGTTCGTCCTGCGCGGCGCGCGCCCCGTGTTCGCCGACGTGGATCCGAACGGGAACCTCGACCCGCGGGAGGTCACGCGCCTCCGGACGCCGCGCACCCGCGCGGTCGTCGCGGTCCACTACGCCGGAAGCTCCTGCGACATGGACGACCTGCTGGAACGCTGCGGCCGGATCCCGGTGGTCGAAGACGCCGCCCAGGCGCTCGGGGCCACGTTCCGGGGAAGGCCGCTGGGTACGTTCGGCGTCTCCGCGGCGATCAGCTTCCACGAGACGAAGAACGTGGGCTGCGGGGAGGGCGGCGCGCTCACCGTATCGGACCCCGCCCTGCTGGAGCGGGCCGAGTACCTTCGCGACAAGGGCACCAACCGGCGCCGGTTCCTGACCGGCCTCGTGGACAAGTACACCTGGGTGGACGTGGGCTCGAGCTACGCGCTCTCCGATCTGAACGCTGCGTACCTGGCGGCGCAGCTCGACGAGCTGGAGCGCATCCAGGCGCGTCGCGCGGCGTTGCACGACCGGTACTCCCGCGAGCTGGAGCGCGCGGTCGAGCGGAAGGGTGGATACCTCGTGCACCCGCACCCGCAGAACCGTCCGAACCACCACCTCCTCGGCGTGGTGTTCCGCGCGCGCGAGCAGCGCGACCGGTTCATCGCGCACATGAAGGCGCACGGGATCATCGCGCCGTTCCACTACGTCGCGCTCCACCTCTCGCCCATGGGCAAGCGCTTCCACGGCGGCGAGCCGCTGCCGGGCGCGGAGCGGCTCACCGACTGCCTCGTCCGCCTGCCGCTGTTCTTCAACATGACGGACGCCGAGCAGGACGAGGTCATCGCGCGAACGAAGGAGTTCCTCGATGGACTCTGATGGCCTGCTCTCGGTGGTGATCCCGGTCTATCGGTCCGAGGCGTACCTCGCCGAGACGGTGCGGGCATTCGTGGCGTTCCTCGAGCCGCGCACCCGCTTCGAGGTCGTCCTGGTGAACGACGGCTCGCCGGATCGCGTGGACGACGTCATCCGCGATCTGTGCGCGGCCGACCCGCGCATCCGCGCCATCACGCTGGGCCACAACATCGGCCAGCACCGGGCCACCCTGCGCGGCTTCGCGCTGACGCGCGGCGAGGTCGTCGTGACCGTGGACGACGACGGGCAGAACCCGCCGCAGAGCGCCTGGGCGGTGGCCACCGCGCTGGTGGAGCAGGATCTCGACGTGGTGTACGGGCGCTTCCAGTCGGTGGAGCAGAGCTTGCCGCGCCGGCTCGCGTCGCGCCTGAACCGCTGGCTCTCGCGCCGGACGATCCACAACGACCGCGACGTGGCGATCACCAACGTCCGCGCCCTGCGGGGCGACCTGGCGCGCGCGCTCGGGGCGGTGCAGTCGCCGTACCCCTACATCGACGCGCTCGTCTTCCGGATGACCCGGCACGTGGGCGAGGTGCCGGTCGAGCAGCGCGCGCGGGAGCGCGGGCAGTCCACGTACAGCCTCTCGAGGCTGTTCGCGCTCTGGATCTCCCACCTCACCAGCCTGACGGTGCTCCCGCTCCAGTTCGCGATGGTGGGCTCGTTCTCGGTCTCGGCACTGGGGTTCCTGATCGGGATCGCGCAGCTGGTCCGGGTCCTGGTGGAGCAGCGGGCCCCGGCGGGCTGGCTCTCGCTGTTCGTCTCGGTGACGTTCCTGTTCAGCGTCCTGTTCGCGTTCCTCGGGATCATCAGCGCGTACCTGGGCCGCATGTACGTGTCGCTCAACGAGCGCGACCTGGTCTGGACCCGCACCGTCCACCCGTCCCGGGGCGCGGCGGAGCTGCGGCAAGGCGCGCGCCGCGACGCAGCCGGCAGCGGCGGCTGAGCCGAGCGCCGCCGAACGGAGGTCCTCATGGTCTCGCTCTCAGCCCTCGACCGCGAGCGGTTCGGCGTCGTCACCGCTCGTGATCCCTCCTTCACGGCCGAGTCGCTCGCCGGGGTCCTGCGGTTCTGCGCCGAGCACGGCGTGCAGATGCTGATCGCGCGCTGCGCCGCCGAGGATCTGCGCGCGGCGCAGGCCATGGAGGCGGCGGGCGGCCGGATCATGGACACGCTCGTCTACTACGCCCGCGTGCTCGACCGGCCCTTCCCGGACGATCGCCCGGCGACCCCGGTCCGCGCGCTCCGGACGGAGGACGTGCCGGCGGTGCGCCGGGTCGCGACCGAGTCGTTCCGGGGCTACTTCGGCCACTACCACGCGGATCCGCGCCTCGACCGCGCCAGGTGCGACGAGACCTACGCGTCCTGGGCGGAGCGCTCGTGCGTGGACGTGACCGCCGCCTCGAAGGTCCTGGTGGCCGAGCACGAGGGGCGGGTGGCCGGGTTCCTCACGCTGCTCGCGCACGGCCCGGAGGAGCAGGAGATCGTGCTGAACGGCGTGGACCCCGCGGTGCAGCGCCACGGCATCTACCGCGCCCTGGTGCTCGCCGCGATGCACGAGGCGCGCGGCGCCGGCGCGCGGCGGCTCATCGTCTCGACCCAGCTCATCAACCTGGGCGTGCAGAAGACCTGGACGCGGCTCGGGTTCGAGCTGGCGCGCTCGTACTACACGTTCCACCGCTGGGCCGACGCCGCGCCCGCGAGCTAGCGCCTGAGGTAGAGGCCCGACTCGCCCACCGTGCGCACGCGGCGGTAGTGCTCCCCCAGGTAGCGCTCCAGGAACGTGATCGACGGCGGCACGGGCGGCGTCCCGTCCAGCTCGCCCTCGTTCACCACGCACGCCTGCGGTGCGTGCGCGGTGACCTCGTCGCGGAACCAGCCGTTCCACTTGTCGGCGAGCCGCGCAGGCAGGTAGCGGCGCATGATGGTCACGTTGTGGTGGAAGCGCGTCGGCTGCGGGCGCTCGGCCAGGAAGTTCACGACGTTCGCGCGGCCCCACACCAGGATGGTCCCGCCGGGCGGGATGGCCGCCTTGAGCTCCGCCGCGAGCGCCATCGCCTGCGCCGCGCTCATGCCATCGCCCGCCCCGAACGCGCCATAGTGCGTGGCCGCGTCGATGCGACCGGTGAGCCACGCGACCGACGAGCGGAACTCGCCGGTCCACTTCTTGGCGGTGCCGAGCACCGGGACGGCGAGGAGCGCGGCCACCGCGACGGCGCGCCCCCTCGGCATCCCCGGCGAGAGCGACAGCAGGCCCAGGCCGGAGCAGAGGATGGGCACGGTCGCCGCGTAGGCGACGCCCAGCGTGTACCCGAGGGCCTGGCCCTGCGCGAGGTAGGTGACGATGCCGGTCGCCCAGAGCGTGGGGAAGAGCAGGTTGCGCGCGGCGCCCTCCGGCTCGCGCCGCGCCAGCCGGGCGGCGAGCCCGGCGATCGCGCCGGCGGTGATGAAGTGCCAGCTGCGCAGGAAGTTCTGGAGCGCCATCGACAGGAAGGTCGCCCCGCCGACGGTGTCGCTGCCGTACCGGACCACCACCGACTGCACCGCGAGCTCCCAGAACTGGCGGAGGTCGGCGCCCTCGGCGATCAGCGCCGCGAAGCCCGCCAGCACGCCCCCGACCGCCGCCGCGCCGGCGACCGCCACGTGCGCGATCCGCTCCCGGAGCCGGCGCATCGACCCCGGCACCGCGCCCAGGCAGTGGAGCGCGAGCAGCGGGCCGAAGGCGGCGAAGGTCGGCTTCACCAGCGCGGCGAGCGCGATGAGCGCGCCCGTGCCGAGCTGCCAGCGGGCCCGGCCGCGCACCAGCCCGCTCCAGTAGAACCAGATCGCCACGAACAGCAGGTGGGCGCCGACGATGTCGCGCTCGCCGGCGAACCAGCGCCCGAGCACCACGTAGAGCGGCGGATAGAGCCCGAGCAGCCAGCGACCCGCCCTCGGGCCCCAGAGGCTCCGCGCGGTGGCGGCCGCGAACGCGACCGCGATCACCATCAGGGCGAAGTCGAACACGCGCCAGGTGTACGCGGTGTTGCCGAGCAGGAGCACCGAGAGGGCGTGGAGCCAGTGGCTGCCCGGCCAGTTGCCGTCGGCGAACCCGGTGTACGGCACGTCGCCCTCGGCGAGGCGCCACCCGGTGTAGCCCAGGAACCACTGGTCCGGGCTGGGCGGCAGGGTGGCGTAGAGCACGCCGCTCGCCAGCGTCACGACCGCGATGGCCGCCCATGCGAGCGTGGCGGGGCGGGTGCGCGCGCCGCTCATCCGGTCGCCCCGGCGGCCAGCGCGGCCGGCGGCGCCGCGATCGCGACGCGATCCGGCGAGAGCGGCGGGGCCGCGCGCTCGCCGCGGCACTGGGCCAGGAAGTGGCGCAGGCTGAGGAGCACGCCGACCAGCTTCGCACGCCCGTCGGCACCGGCCTGCAGCTCCCGCCAGATCCGCTCGCCGGATCGACGGTCGAAGACCTCCCAGTGCGGACCGTCGCCGTCGAAGAGGGCCGCGCGGATCGACGGCGCGAGCGGGCCGCGGAACGCCCTGGCCAGGCGGGCCACCGGGTAGGGGCTGCGCAGCCTGCCGCGGGAGAGCCGCTCGACCGCCCCGAGCCCGCGCCGGAGGACGACGCCCGCGGGTCGGAAGACCTGCGGCGGCCACGACGCCGGGAACCCGGTGGTCTGCCAGCCCACGCGGGCGACGTCCGGGAACGTGCCGAGGAGCACCTTGCGATAGAAGCGATGCTCGGTGCGGGCGTCCGGCCGCACCGAGGCGACCAGATCGAAGAAGTCGTTGTCGTAGAACGGAGCGCGCGAGACGAGGCGCGCGCGCAGGAGCTGGGTGCCGAAGCTCGTCCACCGGCGGATGCGCGAGTCGAGCAGGAACGCGTCCAGGGTCCCGAGCGGATCCTCCTGGCGGTGCGCCTCGAAGCACGCCGCGAACGAGGCCGGCAGGTCCCGGGCGGCCTCGCGCGTCGGCCCGTGCGCGATGGCGTCGAGCTCGCCGAGCGGCAGCGCGTCGTTGCGCTTCGCGAACGTCCCGGCCGCGAGCCCGTCCGGCGAGAGCCCCCTGACGCGCCGCCAGTGGAAGTTGCCGCCGAGCAGCGCGTCGCCGGCGAAGCCGTTCAGGATCACGTCGGAGCCCGCCGCGAGATCCTCGAGGAAGGGCAGGATGTGGAAGTCGGTGGCGCCGGCCAGGCCGTCGGTGATCCACGCGCCGCGCGCCGCGCTCGCCACGAGGGCGTCGTAGCGGTAGTCGAGGTCGACGTGGCGGACGCCGCAGCGGCGCGCCGCGTCGGCGGCGAACGCGCGGTCGAGACAGCCGCGGTCACCCCAGGTGTACGTGGTCACGTCGTCCCGGCGTGCGGCGGGGACCGCCGCCATGCACAGGCGCGAGTCGAGCCCGCCGGAGAGCGGGATGCCGATCCGCGGCGTCCCCGCCGTCTGCCGGTCCACCGCGCGGACGAAGCGCCGCCCGGCCTCGCGGGCCGCCTCGTCCTCGCCGTCCGGCGGGACGGCGCACGTGTAGCGGACCTGCCACCAGCGCTCGATCCGCGGCGGTCCCCCGGACGACCGGAGCAGCGCGGCCGCGGGCGCGACCCGCGCGTCGGCGAGGAGCGTGGTGTCGGAGAAGTGCTCGCCGAGGAGCAGGAACGTCGCGAGGCCCTCCGGATCGAGGGCGCGCCCCGCCCCCGGGACGGCCAGCAGCGCCTTCAGCTCGGAGGCGAACGCGAACAGCCCGTCGCGCTGCGTCCAGTAGAGGGCGTGGAGGCCGTACCGGTCGCAGGCGAGCGTGGCCTCCCCGCTGGCGGGATCGACGGCCGCGGCGGCGAACTGGCCGTTGGCCCGGGCCAGCCGGGCCGGGTCGCCCGCCGCGAGCGCGGCGAGGAACGCGGGCCGCGGGGAGGCAGGCGGGACCGTGGCTGCGTCGCCCGACGGATACACCTCCCCCGTCACGACCGACCAGGCCCCCGAGGCCTTCGCGGGCTCGGGGTCCTGCTGGAGGCCCGGCGTCCAGGTGGCGCCCAGCGCCCATCGCGGGCCGACGACGGCGCTGGCCCGCTGCCCCTCGTGCGACGAGAGCAGCGCGCCCATGGCGCGCGCCAGCGCCGCGCCGTCGGCGAGCGGCCGTTCGGAGACGAAGCCGAAGATCCCGGGCACGTCGATCCCCCTCAGCCCGCGGCGCGCCGGCGCGCCAGGTACTGCACCGCGCCGACGAACAGCGGGAGCCGCAGGAACGAGAGATGTGCGAGGTACAGCGTCCGCAGGCGCGCGCTCGGGATCCGGCGCCGGAGCGCGCCGAACTTCCAGGCGAGCCGCGCCGCCGCGAGCGCCGCCAGCACCGCCAGCCCCGTGGCGCCGAACGCCAGGCCCACCGCGACGGCGAGGAGCAGGGCCGCCGGCAGGAACGTCAGGTTGCGGACGAGCTCCCGCAGCCACATCGGGTCGGTCGTCCGCGCGAACCGCAGCCCGATCTGCGCGTACGCGTAGCCGCTGCGGACCGCCCGCCGCCAGTAGGCGCGGAAGCCGGTCATGCCGAGATCGTGGTGGCCCATGACCGCGGCGTCGCAGACGATCCGCCAGCCCCGCTGCCGCAGCCGCCAGCAGAGGTCCGCCTCCTCGCCGGCGGCGAGCTGCTCGTCGGAGCCGCCGATGTCGCGAAGGGCCCCGAGCCGGAACAGCGCGTTGCCGCCGCACATGCGCCAGTCGCCGGGAGGGACGTACCAGTCGCAGCCACACACCTCGTTGAAGAGGCTGCCGGACGGGTTCGCCTCCCGGAGCTGGCCGAACAGGCAGGCGATGCGGTCGTCGGCCTGGATGGCGCGGGTGGCGCGCTCCAGCCAGTCGGGCTCGAGGACCGTGTCGGAGTCCACGAACTGGACGAGCGGCGTGCTCGCGGCGCGCCAGCCGGCGTTGCGGCCCTTCGCGGCGGTGGGGCGGTCGGTGCGGAGCTCGATGACCTCGGCCGACTCGCGCCGGGCGATCGCGACGCTCGCGTCGCGCGAGCCGCCGTCCACGTAGAGGACGCGGGCGGGCAGCCCGGCTCGCTCCACGGCGCGGTGCACCGAGCGCAGGCAGGCCTCGAGCGTCGCAGCGGCGTTCAGGCCGATCACGACGACCGTGAGGTCGCCTGCGGCGTTTCGTCCGTCCATCGTCCCCCCGGTGCTCCGGCCGGTGGACTATATCCGGCTCGGCGGCGCGCCACGGCCGCGCGAGCGAGGGACACGCGTCGGGTCACCCTCCGCCGGCCGTCACGCGCCGGTGCTGACCGCGGGCGGCGGCACGGCGGGACGCGGCGCCGCGACGCGCCGGCGGCGCTCCGACCACGCCGCCGCCTGGAACGTCAGCGTCCCGCCCGACATGGCCAGGAACACCGGGCTGGTCATGGCGTTGAACAGGCAGTCCACCGCGAACAGGACCGTCCCCAGCGCGACCGCCGCCACGGGGGCCAGCGCCGGATGGTCCCAGTGGCGCGCCGGTGCGCGCCCGAGCAGCAGCAGGGTGGGCGCCAGCAGCAGGGTCGCCACCGAGAGCAGGCCCACCAGCCCCATCGTGCCGAGCAGGATCACCCACAGGCTGTCGGTGACCGAGACGTCGCGCCCATCCTCGTCGTACACGCGCGAGCGGCCGAAGCGCCCCCAGCCCAGCCCCGGGTGCTCCATGGCCTTCTCGATCAGCATCTGCTCGTTCCGGACGCGGAACGCGAGCGAGTCGGCCCGCTCCGGCTGGATGCGCTCCGCCCCGCTGATCACCTCCGCCCCGGTCCAGCCCGAGAGGCGGGCCGCCACGAACGCGACCGGCAGGAGCGTCACCGCGAGCACGAGCACGGGGCGGCGCAGCCACCGCGTTCCCTCCAGGATGCCGATGCCCGCCGCGAGCAGGATGATCGCGCCGGTGGACTTCACGAGCACGGTCGTCGCCACGAGCGCCGCGGTGCACCAGGAGGCGGACAGGCCGCCGAACCGGGTCACCGCGCGCGTGCGCCACAGCCAGTACGCGACGAGGGTGCCGGTCGCCATGAACGTCCCGACCATCAGGCCGAACTGCATGAAGACCGTCGGACGGTACCCGCCGTAGCGCACCACGAAGGCGAAGCTGGAGAAGGTGTGGAACCCGTAGATCTGCCGGTGCAGCTGCGGGCTCATCCGGATCTCCCACAGGCACAGCGGCACGTACACGAGCGCGCCGCCCACCAGCCAGACGGCGAGGTCGCGCATGCCCCGGGGCTCGCCGAAGTAGACGCGGCCGACGAGGTACGGCGCGGCCCACGCGAAGAACGCCTGCAGCGCGGCCGACGCGCCCTCGTAGGCGCCGAGGCCGTTGACCATCGCGGTCGCGAAGGGGCCCGCGCAGATCGCCACGGCCGCGAGGTCCACCCAGTGGAACCGCAGCTGCAGCCAGCGCTGCGAGTCCGCCGCCAGGCTCACGATCAGGACGGTCGCGGCGACGAACGTCAGCTTCCCGGTGAGGAACGGCAGGTTCACACGGCCGTCGAACACCGGCAGGAACATCCAGCCGCCGAGCAGCGCCGCCAGGACGCCGCGGCGGGGCCCGAGCGACTGCATGAGCAGGTAGATCGCCGGGACGAACAGCGCGAGGGCGACCGGGACGAGGACGTTCGCGGAGGGCATGCGGGAGGCGGCGCGTCGCGCGCCCCGGCCACCGCGCGCGGGGAGGGACGCGCCGCCATCAGGCCACATCGCGCGCCCGGATTCCAGCGAGCGACCGGCCGCCGGCCGCCTGTCGTTGCTTCGAGGGGCAGCGGGCGTCACTTGTTCGTGGGCGCCCCATCGAGCCTCGCCGTGCGCGGCGCGGCCCGGCGCATGTTGCGCTCCCACGCGGAGGCGTGGGAAGCACGAGTGACCGGCGCCCGGCGCGGGCGCAGCGCGAGAGGAGCCGTCGGGGGATGAAGCTGCTGGTCGCGATCCTGAACTTCCGGACCACCGATCTGACCATCGACTGCCTCCGCTCGCTGGAGCCGGAGGTGGTGCGCACGCCCGGGATCCGCGTGGCGGTGCTCGAGAACGGGAGCGGCCAGGAGGATGCGTTCCCCCGCCTGCAGCGCGCGATCGCGGAGCACGCCTGGGGCGCATGGGCGGCGGTGACCGCCTCGCAGGCGAACCTCGGGTTCACGGGCGGGAACAACCTCCTCATCCGCCGCGCGCTCGCCTCGGACGATCCGCCCGAGTACGTCCTCCTGCTCAACTCCGACACGCGCGTGGAGCCGCGGGCGCTCGGCGCGCTGGTCGGTCACATGGACCGGACGCCGGCCGCCGGCATCGCCGGCAGCACGCTCCTGTCCGCCGAGGGGGAGGTCCAGGCCTCGCCGTTCCGGTTCGGCAGCATCGCGGCCGAGCTGGATCGCGGCCTGCGCCTGGGCGCGGTGTCGCGCCTGCTCTCGCGCTGGGCGGTGGTGATGCCGACGCCGGCGGCGTCGTGCGCCGTGGACTGGGTGTCCGGCGCGAGCATGATCCTGCGCAGCACCATGCTCGACGAGATCGGCCTGCTCGACGAGGGGCTGTTCACGTACTTCGACGACCTGGACCTCTGCCTGCGGGCGCGACGGGCCGGATGGGAGACCTGGTTCGTCCCGGAGAGCCGGGTGATCCACCTCGAGGGTGCGTCGAGCGGCATCGCCGATCACGTGAAGCGGCGCCCCGCCTACTGGTTCGAGGCGCGCCGTCGCTTCCTGCTCAAGAACTACGGACGGGCGTACGCCGCCCTCGCGGATGCGGCCTTCATCGGCGGCTTCGCCGCCTGGCGGGTCCGGCGCCGGCTGCAGGGGAAGCCGGACGTCGATCCGCCGCACATGCTGGCGGACGCCTTCCACCACAGCGTGTTCCGCGCCGGGTTCGCCCTGAACGAGGTGCGACGACCGTAGCTGCGGACCCGGCGGGCCCGCCCGCCCGGGCGCGGCGAGCCGGAGGGTCGCAGGCGCGGCCGGTGGCCGCTCCGGTGATCACAGGACTTCATTCCAGGGCGGCCCGGGGGTATGCATCCGGCTGCCGAGTCGGGCAGTCCGGCGGGGGATCGGCCGGGGCCCTGCGAGGGGGGAACATCGATGTACGTGCCACGCGAAGGGGATCCCGAGCGTTCGCCGCCCGTGAGCCCGGCCGGCGCCTTCGGTCGGGTCGGCTGCTCGCTGCTGACGTTCCGGGAGTGGGACCGGCTGGAGGATGCGCTCGACCGCGTTCGCGCGCACGGGTTCGATCGCGTGGACCTCGCGATCGTCCCGGGTCACTGCGACCACGTCGACCCGCTGGCGCTCGGCGACGGACGCCTCGAGGCGATCGCCGGGGCGTTCGCGGAGCGCGGCCTGTCGGTCTCGTCGGTGAACCTCCACCCCGGCGGCATGGCGTCGAGCGACTTCGCGCTCGCCGACCGCCGCATCCGCGCCACCGTCGAGCTCGCTCGCCACCTCGGGGCCCGCGTGCTCACGCTCCCGCCTGGCCCGGCGGTCGCGCCCGACCAGTGGGAGGAGGCGGCGCGCGTCGTCGCCGCGCGGATCCGCGCCTACCTGGAGGTCGCCGAGCGGGCCGGGATCACGCTCTCCCTGGAGGCGCCCCACGCGCACTCGCTCGCCGAGGACGTCGCCCAGGCGGCCCGCCTGTTCGAGCGGGTGGCCGATCCGCGCATCACGTGCACGCTCGACACGAGCCACGTCCAGCGCGGCAACCGGACGCCGCTCGTCGAGGCGCTCGGGCGCCTAGGGGTGCCGATCGCGCACGTCCACCTTCGCGATACCCTGCGCGGCGAGGTCACGGTCACGCCCGGCAAGGGAGACTGCGACTACCTCCCGCTCATGGAAGCCCTCCTGCGCGACGGGTACGCCGGCGACTTCAACTTCGAGCTGGAGTACGAGCCGTCGTCGCACGCCATCGTGGAGCGCGAGCTCGGCTTCGCCCGCGAGCACGTGCGCCGGGTGATGCAGGGCGAGCCGCTCCAGCTGGAGAGCCGCGTCCGGCGACAGGCGTGGTTCCGCGCGCTCGACGGGGCCGCGTGGATCGCGCGCCACCCGCGCGCGTTCGTGGTGGCGCACCCGCGCCTCAAGGCGGTGCTGCGCCCACCGGTCCGGTTCGCGCGCCACGTCCGGACGAACTGGGTCCCCTATCGGCAGGTGCAGTACCGGGCCGGCTGGCAGGCCGGGTGGCGCGTCGGGCGCATGCCCAGCGACGTCCCGCCGCGGCCCATGGCTGCGCTGCCGGGCGCGGACCTGGCGGAGATCAGGGTCGCGATCCTGGGCTGCGGCTACACCGGGCGCTTCGAGCACGGCCCCGGCTTCCTGCGCCTGCCCGGCGTGAAGATCGCGGGCGTCTGCGACGTGCGCCCGGAGCGCGCCGAGCTGCTCGCCTCCCGGCTCGGCTGCCCGTCCTTCACCGACGCCGCGCGGCTCCTGCGCGAGGTCCGTCCGGCGCTGGTGGTGAACTGCACGCGCGAGTGGACCCACCACGACACGACGCTCATGTGCTTCGACGCGGGGGCCGACGTCTTCTGCGAGAAGATCCTGGCCGAGAGCCTGGCCACCGGCGAGGACATGGTCCGCGCCGCCCGGGAGAAGGGGCGGGTGCTGGGCGTCAACTACAACTGGCGCTTCCTCCCCGGCGTCCAGCGCATCCGCGAGCTCCGCGACTCCGGCGAGCTCGGCAAGCTCCGGATGATCCGCGCCCTGTCGCACGCGGGTGTCCACCACCACGTGATCGACCTGGTGCGCCACCTGGGCGGCCGGATCCGCACCGTCTCCGCGACCATCCACGACGAGCCGGGCACGCGTGGCCTCGAGGAGTGGGACGCGTACGCGCACGAGCTCCTGTACTTCCCGTCGACATGGTGCGCGGCCACGCTCGAGACCGAGGACGGGGTGGGGGCGAGCCTGGTCAGCTCCGGGCTGCTGGATCCGAAGGGGCTGCTGCTCACGCTGGACGCGGTGTTCGACGACGGGACCGTCAACCTGAGCGGCATCCTCGACAAGGACGCGCTCGGCACGCTCACGGCGTCCACCCGCAAGAAGATCGACCTGCGGCTGCGGCGTGGCGACGCGCCGGGCGGCTTCGCCCTGTCGTTCCAGCGCTCCATCGAGGCGTTCTACTCCGCCTACCGTCGGGGCGGCGAGATCCCGGTGACCGGCGCGGACGCGCTCGAGCTCATGCGCATCGAGCACGCGCTCGTCCGCTCGAGCGAGACCGGCCAGCGGATCGTGCTCTGATGCGAAACGTGCAGCCCGCCGACGCGCCGCGACCCCAGGCCCCCGAGGACGAGACGCCCGCGCCCGCCGCCGAGCACCTGGGACGCCGCGTCGCCCGGGGCTCGGTGTGGGTCGCGGCCGGGTACGGCGCGGCTCAGATCATCCGCTTCGGCGCGAACCTCGTGCTGGCGCGCCTGCTGTTCCCGCGCGCGTTCGGGCTGATGCTCCTCGTGAACGTCTGCCTGCAGGGGCTGCAGCTCTTCTCCGACGTGGGCATCGGCGCGTCCATCATCCAGCACCGGCGCTCCGACACGGCGTTCGTGAACACCGCCTGGACCGTGCAGGTGGTGCGCGGGTTCCTGCTGTGGCTCGCCACGTTCGCGGTGGCCTGGCCGGCCGCGCAGCTCTACGGCGAGCCCCAGCTCATGTGGATGCTGCCGGTGGCCGGGCTCGCCGCCTGCATGGACGGGTTCGTCTCCACCGCGATCCACACCGCCAACCGCGACCTGCGCATGGCGCGGCTCCAGGTGCTCGACCTCGTGGTGCAGGCCTCCGCGTCGGCGATCATGATCGCGGGCGCCTGGCTCACGCGCAGCGTCTGGGCGCTGCTCGCGGGCATGATCGCCGCGAGCGTCATCCGCACGGTCCTCAGCCACGTCGCCCTGGGGGGCGCGCGCAACCGGTTCCAGTGGGAGCGCGACGCCGCGGCGAGCCTGCTCCACTTCGGCAAGTGGGTGTTCGTCAGCTCGGTGGTGACGTTCCTGGCGCAGCAGGGCGACCGGCTGGTGTTCGGGAAGATGCTCCCGCTCGAGCGCCTGGGCGTCTACAACATCGCGCTCTCGCTGGTGGACGCGCCCACCGCGCTCATCTCCGCCATCTCGTTCCGCGTCTTCTTCCCGCTGTTCTCCGAGATGCGCCGGACCGGCCCCGACGTGGAGACCGCGTACCGGCGCGCCAGCTCGTCCATGGCGCTGCTCGCGGGCGCGGGCGCGCTCGCGCTGGTGCTGGCCGGCCCGCTCGCGGTGCAGCTGCTCTACGACGACCGCTACGCCGAGGCGAGCTGGATCGTGCGGCTGCTCGCGCTCGGCATCTGGGGCAGCTCGCTCGTGCACTTCACCGCCTCGGTCGTGCTCGCCGGGGGCCGGGTGAAGTGGCTCGCCGCCGCGAACGCCGCACGCCTGGTGTGGCTGCTCGGCGCCGTCCCGCTCGCGTTCCGCCAGTGGGGCTTCGAGGTCGCGATCGTCTGCGTCGTCCTGGCCGACCTCCCCCGCTACCTCTTCCTGGGCCTGGGCTGCCGCAAGGACGGCCTGCACATCTTCGCCGGCGACGCCTGGCGCTCGCTGAAGCTCGGGGCGGCCGCGGTCGCGGGGCTGCTGGTGCTCGAGCTGCTCGGGGCGCGCAGCGTCCCGGCGGTCGGGGCCGCGTGCGTGGTCGGCCTCGCCGTCTGGCTCGCCGGGAACCGGGAGCCCGCCCGCTGGTACCTCGACAAGGTGCGGAACGCGCTGGCGGCCCGGCGCGGCTAGGGGCGCCGCCTCGGGCTGCCGTCAGGCGCTGCGCTGGGCCCGCGCGGGCGCCTCGGCGCGGTCGCGGTCCCGGGCGTCCGCCCAGCCGAGCACCGTGTCGAGGAACTCGCGGGCGTGCCCCGGGAGCGAGAAGCCCGGATCGGCGTCCTGGATGCTCTTCGTCGAGACGCGGGCCTCGGCCCCGGGGGCGGAGGCGCGGAACCCCGGCCAGAGCTCCGAGAAGTACCAGGAGTTGCGGGTCGCGCCGAACAGGCACAGCACGGGGATCCGCCGCGCCAGGCAGCCGCGGAAGGCACCCACCAGCCCGAGGTTGGCGCGGGGCCCGAGGCGCTCCTGGAACCAGGCGTCGTCGGCCGCGACCCGGCGCGGCCAGAGGCGCCGCACCAGCGCCACCTTCAGCGACGCGAGCAGGCTGCGGTAGTCGCTCTTCATGCTGAAGAAGCGCCGCCACGCCTCGGGATCGAGCAGCTTGCGGACGTACGACCGCAGGAAGTGGTCCGCGGCCGCCTTCGCCACGGGCACCGGCGCGGCCGTCTCCTCCGCGCCGATGTGCGGCGTGAACAGGAACGGCAGCTCGGAGGCGACGATGCCGGCCACGCGGGGGTCGAGCGCCCCCACCCGGACCGAGGTGTTGGCCCCGCCGCACAGGCCGACCAGGAGCGCCGATCCGACGCCGAGCTCGGACTCCAGGAACGCGAGCGCGGCCCGCGTGTCCTCCACGAACACGCCGTCCTCGATGGCGTTGTAGAGGTCCGGGACGGAGGCGTGATCGAGCACGCCGTCGCTGTCGCCGATCCCGTGCGGATCCGGGCGGAGCGCCACCCAGCCGCGGCGGGCCAGCTCGCGCGCCAGCCGCACGTACAGCCGGTAGCGCGCGGTGCGGCAGTTGAAACCGGGCGTGACCATGAGCACCGCCGGCCGCGACCGGTCGACGGCCGCCGGCAGGTGGAGGATGCCGCGGAGCGTCCCGCCGGCGGCGGGGATCGAGACCGCCCGCTCCAGGGCGCCGTCCGCCGTCCGCCACTCCCGGGCGAGCGGCTCGGGCGCGGAGTGGACGGGGAGGGCGGCCGGCGCCGGGAGCTGCGCGATCCAGCGCAGGGTCGCCTCGAACAGCGCCGCCGGGCGCACGGTCCCCGAGTACTCGTCGTTCTGCTGCCAGGGCGGCGGCGCCTGCACCAGCTCGAGGCTGGCGTCCCCCAGCGCGGCGCGGAGCTTCTCGAGCTCCCTGCGCGGCTTCGTCTCGGCGCGCGCGGAGATCTGCGCGACGAACGCCGGTCCGTGGACCGCCGCGTTGGGCGCGGCGAGGTCGATGGCCGCGATGGAGCGGTGGATCGCGTCGGTGACCGGGTGGCCCTCCATGATCACCTGGCCGCCCGCGGCGAGGTGCTCGCGCAGCTGGTCGCGCGTCCGGGGCGCGCGCCCGGTGTTCGTCATCTCCTTGACCATCACCGCGCGGAGCAGGCCGTCCATGTAGCGCTCGCCGCTCACGACCGGCTCCCACAGCGCCAGCGCCACCTCCAGCCCGCCGCGCGCCGCCGCCAGCGTGGCGAGCGTGGCCCCGAGGCGCAGCCCCCAGAGGCCCTGGCAGCGCACGCCCGCGCGCCGCTCCAGCTCCTGGCGCGCCGCGAGCACGTCCTCGACGTGGTCGTCCGGCGTGAACTCCTCGAACAGGCCCTCGCTGTCGCCGTACCCGCGGACGTCGAAGCGCAGCACCCAGTGGCCCGCGGCGGCGAGCGCGCGCGCCCACTCGACGCAGGTGCGCTGCGCGAAGCCCCGCTCCTCGCCGAAGGGGGCGCACAGCAGCCACCCTCCGCGGGACGCCGCCGGGTCCGGCGGCGCATGCAGCACCGCGAACAGGCGCCGCCCGGCGCTGGTGAAGTAGAATGCCTGCTCGTGCACGGCCGCCGGGGGGCGGCCCGCCATGTCCCCGTTGCTCATCGCCGAGACGAGTATCCCATGCCGGGCGGGCCCGCGCCGAGAAGCGAGGGTGCCGCATGAGGCTCCCGCGGCCGGGTGTCACGCGGCCGCGCGATGGAGCCATCCTGCCGCCCGCGCGCGGGACTTGTCCGCCCTCGCCGATGCGGTAGACGGTCGAGCCGCCACGCCATGACCACGCGAACCTACTGTGTGATCACGCCCTGCCGCGACGAGGCCCGGTTCGCGCGCCGGACCCTCGACTCCGTCATCGCCCAGACCGAGCCGCCCGCGCTGTGGGTCATCGTGGACGACGGCTCGAAGGACGAGACGCCCGCCATCCTGGCCGAGTACGCCGCGCGCGTGCCGTGGATCCGGGTGGTGCGCCGCGCCGACCGCGGCGACCGCAAGGTGGGCGGCGGGGTGATCGAGGCGTTCGACGCGGGCCTCGAGACCGTGGATCTCGAGGGCTTCGAGTACGTCTGCAAGCTCGACCTCGACCTCGACCTTCCCCCCGGCTACTTCGCCGCGCTCATGGACCGGATGGAGGCGGAGCCGCGGCTCGGCACCTGCTCCGGCAAGGCGTATTTCGTGCGGGGGGACCCGGGCACGCCCATGCCGTTCCCGCTCGGTGCGGACCCGCTGCTCGTGTCGGAGCGGATCGGCGACGACGTATCGGTCGGCGCGAGCAAGTTCTACCGGGTCTCCTGCTTCCGGCAGATCGGCGGGTTCGTGCGCGCGGTGATGTGGGACGGGATCGACACGCACCGTTGCCGCCAGCTCGGGTGGATCGCGACCTCCTGGGACGACCCCGAGCTGCGCTTCCTGCACCTCCGGCCGATGGGCACCAGCCACAAGAGCTGGTGGACCGGGCGCGCCCGGCACGGCTCCGGGCAGTACTTCATGGGCACGAGCCCGCTGTGGCTCCTGGCGAGCGCGGCGTTCCGGATGACCCGTCCGCCGCTGGTGATCGGCGGCGTCGCCATCCTCTACGGCTACCTGCGGAGCCTCCTCGCGGGCGCGCCACGGTATGGTGACGCGGCCTTCCGCAGCTTCCTCCGGCGCTACCAGCTGCAGTGCCTGCTGAAGGGCAAGCGGCGCGCGACCGCCGACCTGGACGCGCGCCAGGCCTCGGCCTGGGACCCTGGCCGGCCGGCGAGCGCGCTGCGGGCGGCGTCCTAGGTCGCGCGTGGCCCCCGGCGCCTCCCAGCGGCTGCGCCTGCTCGTCCGCGACGGCGGGGCGCGCCTCCTGTTCGGGCTCGGCCTGACGCGCCCCGGGCGCGCGGGTGCGGACCGGCTCACGGTGGTCACGCTCCACCGCGTGCTCCCGGCGGAGGCGCTCGCGAGCTACCCGCTGCCGCAGATCGCGGTGACTCCCGAGGAGCTGGCCTGGATCGTCGCGTTCCTGCGGGCGCACTTCACCTGCGACACCCTGGCCGGCGCGCACCGGCGCTGGCGCGAGGGGGAGCGCCCGGCGCGGCCGCTGCTCGCGCTCACCTTCGACGACGGCCAGCTCGACAACTTCGTCCACGCGCGCCCGGTGCTCGACGCCGCCGGGGTGAAGGCGACCTTCTTCGTGCCGGTGGAGGCGATCGACCAGGGCACGCCGCTCTGGCACGACCGGCTCGGCTTCGGGATGATGCGGCTGCTCGCGGCGGATCCGCCCGCGGCGCGGCGGCTGCTCGGCGAGGTGGGCGTGGTCCCCGGGCCGGACGCGCGCGCCACCGCCGCCGCGGCGGTGGCCGGGAGCAAGCGGCTCCGCGAGGAGGCGCGGCGCGCGCTGGCCGAGCGGGTCGCGGAGGCGGTCCTCGGCGATCCGCGGCCGGCATGGGACGGGATGATGGGCTGGGACCAGCTCCGCACCCTCGCGCAAGGCGGCCACGAGATCGGCTCGCACTCGGTGACCCACGCGCTGCTCCCCGGGCTCGACGCGGTGGCGCTGGAGCGCGAGGCGGCCGGGTCGCGGGCGCGGATCCGGGCGGAGCTGGGCGTCGCCTGCGAGTCGTTCTGCTACCCGAACGGCGACCACGACGCGCGCGTGGTGGAGGCGGTGCGGCGGGCCGGATACCGGCAGGCGGTCCTCACCGCCTGGGGCCCGAACGCTGCCGGCGCCGATCCGCTCCGGCTCACCCGCTGCGACCTGCAGGGCCGGACGGTGCGCGACGGGGTGGGGCGGCTCTCGGAGGAGGTGCTGGCGCTCCGGCTCAGCCCGGCGTAC